>JACPJX010000032.1:0-688 GCA_016187365.1 Candidatus Aenigmatarchaeota archaeon
CTGTAATAATAAAGAGGCTCCGGTATACGATGCATTTGACCCTCTGTCAAGCAATCAAGTGTTCTTATGCTGTAATCCCTGTCCTCGGGCAAAAACAAACCTGTGTCAAAAAAACCAACTTCTCTTAGCAAGTCTTTTGAAACAGTGATTGTGTGGTGAGGAAAACTCGTGCGGCGCCTTTTTTTCAGTTTATGCGCCATTCTATGCGGGTTCTTTATGTCAAGCCCCCTAATGACACAGAAGGGCTGCATATTCTTATCACATATAACCGAATAGCCGTAAACCATTCTCAAGCCAAGATTTTCCGAGAATGCATTATGCCTCAGCTCCAAAGACCTTTGCGGCAGCATGTCATCAGAATGCAGGAACGTCACATATTCAACATCGAAGAAATAAGAATTATTCAAAACAAGCTCTATGCCGCGATTGTTGGCGATAGAAGAACTGGACCTTATTTCCGGGTCCCTGTCTATTCTCGTGTATAAAACCCTAGGGTCGCGCCTGAAATGGTAATAAACCATTTGTGCAGTGCTGTCAGTAGAGCCGTGGTCAACAACTATATGCACATAATTTCCATGCGTCTGCCCCTGGACGCTTCTCATCGTTTTCAGAAGAAGCCCGTTGTCTCCCCTGTTCCATGTCGGCGTTATCACTGCTACGCGCATTTCTGAAAAATGTCTGATAAGTA
>JACPJX010000032.1:716-7545 GCA_016187365.1 Candidatus Aenigmatarchaeota archaeon
AAATGCCGCGGATGGGTGTCGAACCCACGACCTCTACGTTTCTGAGCATTTTTCTCATCATCTTGAGATATCAGAGCTCGTAAACGCTTATGAGCATCGCCCGAAAGTGTAGCGCTCTACCGTTGAGCTACCGCGGCTTATGTAACAAGAACTGTCATGGAAGGAATTTAAATTATTACAGAATCCCGAGCTGCGCCAGAAACGCCTCTATCTGGATGCGCGGGTTGCTGCCCTCGGTGAGGCGGAACTCATATTCACCGAGGCGCTCGAGAATCGCGAGCTTCTTCCTGTCATCCACGTCAAGGCTGAATGCCTGGGAGTGAATTTCGCGGACCACGTCCTCGCCGGAAAGCCCCTTGTCATGGAGGAGTTTTATAAGGATCTCGCGCGCCTCCCTGAAGTTCGCGGAAAGCGCAAGTTCGAGCATCTTCCTGACGTCAGCCGGGTCAGCATGGTTCACCACCGAATACACGACGTCCGGAGTTATGTCCTTCGCCGATGAAAGCATCTGGAGCGTGTTGACGGCGCGCCTCATGTCGCCCTCGGCTATCCCGACAACGGCATCAAGCGACTCTTCATCCATCCTCATCTTCTCCCTTTCGGCTATTCCCTTCAGGTACGATTTCATGTCATCCTTCGGGAGCGAGGAGAACCTGAAGACGGCGCACCTGCTCTGTATGGGCGAGATGATTTTTCCCGAATAATTGCACGCGAGTATGAACCTGCACGTTGCCGAGTAATTTTCCATTGTCCTGCGCAGGGCATGCTGGGCGTCCTTCGTCAGCGAATCCGCCTCGTCGAGATAGATTATCTTGAATCCCTGAAGCGGTATCGTCCTTGCGAAGTCCTTGACCTTGACGCGGACAGTGTCTATGCCGCGCTCGTCGCTTGCGTTGAGCTCGAGAAAGTTCCCTCGCGACATATCGCCGTAAAGCTCATTCGCCACGGCAAGGGCGGCAGTCGTCTTGCCGCAGCCTGCCGGACCGGCGAAAAGGCAGTGGGGCAACGAGTTTTTTCTTATGAGGTATTTCAGCCTCTCGACTATGTTCTTCTGGCTCACTATCTGGTCCAGGGTGCGCGGCCTGTACTTCTCGGTCCATATCGAGGGTTCCATAGCGATAAATAGAAAGGGAAATTATAAAACGACTCTATTGCTTTGCCTGCACGTCCAGTTCCCTCTTCGACTTCCAGAAGAAATAGCCGATTATGATGAAAGTGGTGGCAGGCGACACCCAGTCAGGGATGCCCACGTGAAAACTGTGAAGTATCATGACCCATCCCAGTATGAAGATGGAATACATGGCGCCGTTCTTCAGGTACTTGTATCTCTTTACGCGCTCGATGTTGGATATCGTTAGCTGCCTCACGGCTATGGCGCCTATGCCGTTTCCTATCAGGATGAGCGGGACGGCGAGGGTGAAGGCGAATGCCCCGACAACGCCGTCTATGGAGAACGTCGCGTCTATGACCTCAAGGTACATTATCTTGCTCCAGTCGCTCATCCTCACGTTTCCTATGAGTTCCCTTTCGCGCTGCGCCGCGTTCTCCTTGAAGCCGTGGACGATGAAGAATGCCGTGGAGCCAACGACAGCGCCGAATGCAAGAAGGGGCTGCCTGTTTATCGCGAACCACGTCATGAGGGAAAGGATGATGGAAATGACGGCAAAAAACCAGACGCCCTTTTTCTGTATGTAGCGCTCCCCTTTCAGGCCGAAATTCTTGGGCTCAAGGAACAGCCAGTGGAAGAACAGGAAAACAAGGAACGTCCCGCCCGCTATAAGAAGCGGCGGAGACGACGTCTTTATCGCCTCGGCGACAGACGGATCATTGCTGAACGTCGCAGTCAGGGCGCCCGCAGGCCCGAGGGCCGGGTTTGTAGCCCATATTATGGCCCACGGCAGGGCGCCCCTTATCAGGAACACGGAAAAGAATATGCCCCATGTCAGAAACCACCGCCTTGCGCGATGGGACATCCCATGGAGGACTTCGGCGTTTATGACAGCGTTGTCTATGCTTGTTATTATCTCGAAGACCACGAGCCCCATTATGACCAGGACTGCAGAGAACAAATCAATCATCAGACCACGTTCTGGCTATAACTTATAAGTTGTCATTTTTATATCCATGCAGGAAACTACTTTCATGAAAAGATTTATATTGTGCATTTCAGGCGTGCCGGGGACGGGAAAAACGCGGGCGGCGGAAGAGCTAGGAAGAATCACGGGCTGCAGCGTAGTTTCGCTGAACAAACTGATAAAATCAGGGAAGATAAAATCTGCATGGGACAGAAAGAGAAAAACGTCGGTTGTCAGCGAAAAGGGCCTTGACAGGCAGGTGAAAAAACTTCTCGGCGAAGGGAATTATATAATCGAGGGCGGCCTGGCGCACTTCATAAGGTGCGACCTGTGCGTCATCCTCCGCACAGACCCGGAAGTGCTGATGAAAAGGCTAGGGAAAAGGGGATGGCCCGGCTGGAAGATAAGGGAAAACGTCATGGCCGAGATGCTCGACGAGGCTGTCATAGACGCCGGAACCCGCAACAAAAGGATAATTGAAATTGACACGACAAGAACAGGCCCGAAAAGGGCTGCAGTTACAATAAAAATGGCGTTAAATAATTATCGCCTTCAAAGACAATATTGTCCGCGAATAAACTGGATAAAAAAATATCCTGAACTGCTGATAAAACTCGGTGCATAAAATGGGGCTTGCAAAACTGAAGGCCGCGATGTTCATCACGTTCGTAATACTTTTCGGGACGGTTCTCGCGCTTTCCGGCGTTCTGGTGTGGATACTTGCGCCCGGCCTCTACGCCCAGTCGGCACTTTATCTTGTCATGTTCCTTCTCGGGCTGACAATCTTCTTCACGCTTATTCAATGGCTGATGGCGCCGTGGATGATAAGGGCATTCACAAACATGAGGCCGGTGGATGCGAAGGAATACCCGTGGCTCCACGAGATGCTTGACGACATCTGCAGGAAGGCAAGGCTGAAGAACAAGCCGAAACTTTACGTAGTCAACGACGGCACCCCGAACGCCTTCGCATTCGGCAGGACACGGTCGAATTCCTTCATAGCCCTGCATACGGGACTTCTCGAGAGCCTGAACAAGGATGAGATAAAATCCGTGCTCGCGCACGAAGTCGGCCACGTGAAGCACAACGACATCGTGCTGATAACGATAGCGTCCATGATACCGGTCTTCGTGTATTATCTCATAATCGCCATAGGCTCCATAGTTTCAAGGTCGAGGAACGACGATGACAACGGCCTTGCGGTCATCTTCATATGGATAGGCGCCTACATAGCCCAGTTCTTCACCTACCTGATCGTCCTCTATCTGAGCAGGGTCAGGGAGTTCTATGCAGACGCCTTCGCCGGCGCGGCAACGAGCCCGAAAAACATGCGGACAGCCCTTGCGAAGATAGCATACGGCTTCCCCCATATGTCCTCGGGAAAACTGAAGAAATACGGCAAAACGCGGGCATTCTACATAGCGGACCCGTACGCCGCCGAAGCGATAGCGGACAGGGACAAACAGCTCCGCAAGGACATGGAGGAATCCGTGAAGAAGAGGCAGAAGGAAGGGAGGCACCTCGACGCCGGCAAGGAGCTGGAGAGCGCGATGGAATGGGAGCGCACCAGGATGGCGGCGAAGTTCATGCAGATATTCTCGACGCACCCGCTGGCGTACAGGAGGATAGACGCCCTGTTCGAGCTCGAGAAGGAGAAGCACAGGCCGGAAGACTTATAACGGAATTATTAATCCTATAAATTTCACCAAAGCCATTAATTAATAGGCGTTAAATATGGCAAGGAATTATGAGTATATAATCCGCGTTGACGGGCTGGAAGTGTGGAGAGGCAAGCATCCGCCAAAAGGAAAGCTTCTGGAATTGAAGAAGAAAAATCCTGCTGTAATAATTATTATGAAACACGATGAAAAGACAGAAAGGAAAGTGAAGGAGTGGCAGGATTTTGTAGTCAAAAATAGGGATATCTTTGAAAAAATTTCTAAGGGTTTGGAGAAGAAAAAGAGGCGATAAGCTCTATTAATTCTATATAGCTTAAAATTTTATCGTATAAATTGTATTTCCTGACCAATTCTATTAGGTCTTTATCGCCTGTAATTATGTATGCATCTTCTTTCATCGCTGCAAACAAATGGATAAAATTAACCAAAGTCCTGAGTTTCATGCTATATTTTCTTGGCATTCGGCTAAACTGATGGTCTAAAGTGAGTTCTTTAATGTAACGGCATTCCAGTTCTTCCAAAAATTTATTCCATAATCTGTCAAATTGCTCTTCACTCAACTTCAATCCGGCAATTAATTCCCTTGCAATTTCGGCTTCTGTTGCCACTGATATGATAAATTCATTAATAGGTTTTTTATTAAAGCCGCAGAAACCGTCACGCGCAAATGAACTGATTTAAATATCCAGCAGGTATCATCATAAAATGGAGAGTGCTGAGACAAGAGAAACTCATGAAATGAGTCACGAAGGTCCGGTATTTTACTTGGATAATGCATTAGTTCCATTAGGGGATGGCTGCAGGGTGCTGGGACCTTACGATAGAGGGAAGATGAAACAAAAAAGACAAGTTTATGAACGTTTGATTGATAGAATAACTCATGGAATGGGAGAAACTGAGAGGGAAGAATTTATGAGAAGTTATTCATTGGGCGTATATCAAGTTGAAGTTGATTCATCTCTTAGAATCAAAATCTCTATAACCCCGTTGGAAATGTGATATCATATGGCAAATGGAATGAATTTTTCATTCCATTTCACTTTCGAAACAGAGATATATGTGGTGTTTCAAAAATGGCAAAAAAACTGCCCCAGATAGTTGCAGACAGGCTCTTCACGAACATGTACATATGCGTGAAGTGCAACGCGAAGATGCGCGCGCCGTACGCGAAGGTCAAGGCGGGCAAGATAAGGTGCAGGAAATGCAACTCCAACAAGCTCAGGCTTAAGGCGAAGGAAAGAAGGGGACAGAAGGTCTAGAGCCATGCATATTTAATTCTGAATGCGCAATCTAATTTATGCTTGATTACGCAAGGCTGATACGCCCCGCGAACTGCGTAATGGCGGCTCTGGCGGTGTACATAGGGAGCATCGTTGCCGGAGCCAACTTCTACCCGGAAAAGGACATCATGTACGGCATGCTGTCGGTCTTCTTCATATGCGGCGCGGGCATGATAGCCAACGACTACTTCGACATAAGCATAGACAAGATAAACAAGCCGAAAAGGCCGCTCGCGTCCGGCTCGGTTTCAAAGCATTTCGCGATACTTTACGCCATAATACTCTTCTTCGCCGGCAACTTCCTCGCGTTTGTCACAGGCATGCAGGCCTTCTACATAGCGATAGCGGCGTCTATACTGCTTCTGGCATACGCGGCGCGCCTCAAGAAAACGCTCCTCATCGGAAATTTCACAGTAAGCTTCCTTGTCGGGCTCACGTTCGTGTACGGCGGCGTGATAGCGCAAAATTACCTGCCGGCGGCAATACTCGGCCTGCTGGCGCTCCTGTCAAACCTGGGCAGGGAGATATTCAAGTCGGTAGACGACATGGACGGCGACATGAAGCACGGCGTGAAAAGCCTCCCGCTCAGGATAGGCGCGAAATCCTCAAGGATAGCAGCGTCATGCTTCATCTTCTTCGCTGTCATGCTGAGCTTCATCCCGTTTGTCGCCGGAATATTCGGCGCGTCATACCTGCTGTCGGTGTTCATTGCGGACGCGTTCTTCATGGCAATCCTGTTCAGGAAAGGCGGCCAGGCAAAATTGTGCAAGGTCGCCATGCTCCTCGCCCTCATCGCCTTTTTAATAGGCGCGGTTGTCAAGTGGTAATTATGGGAAAGATAGACGACTTCGTGGAGAAGAACGCGATAAAGCCCTCAGACTGCCATTACCACACGGCAAGAAGCGTCATGAGCAGGAAAGGCGAGATGTCGGGAAAAATACGCGTCCTCGCCGCAAAAGTTGACAACATCGCCCGCGTTGAGTACAAATGCCCGGAATGCCTGCACGACGGCTACCTGGAGCAGGAATGGAGAAGGCCTTTCTCGATAAAATGCCAGAAATGCGGCATCAAGATAACCGTGCCGAAGATGAAGCAGCAGGCCAAGAAGGAGTTCAAAGCGGCCAACAAAAAATGATTTTGATATTTTGGCGATGCTTAAGAAGACTTATGCAATGGTAAAATGATGTCGTATCCATTAGTCACTATACAAAGGGTATTCCAGGAGCCGGCGGAAATCTCGATTTCTACCGCCTGCAGGGATTATACAAAATTGAGGGCTGCTACTGACGGCCTCCGGCAGCTTGAAGACGAGAAAAGGGCCTCATTTGGATATGAGCCTGTGAAAAAAGTCCCGGGAATTGCGCTAGATTCAAGATACGGCGGAGGCTCAAGGAAGAAATTGCATCAGGCCATGACGTCAGACCCAAGGTGGAGGGATATGTACATGGCTGCTGTAAGGGCATCGGACGGCGAGCCTGCCGAGCCGTATGAAAACCTGGCAGGGGCAATATACCTCCCGGACTGGAACGAACTCACGGCAGTTGTCCGCAGCATGGGTTTTGAAGGCAATAAGGTTACAGGGGAATTCGGGACAGCGCACTCATACTCAACGCAACTCAAGAGGAGGGGGAAAATGCAGGATGGCCTTGAGCCTGTTTCCGTTTACGGAAACGTGATGACGTGCATGAAAAACACCATATTGGGCATAAGAAGCGGAATGAGTTATGCAGGCGGCTACATGACAACTCCCGCGGGCTCGCTGAAAGTCTACGACAACAATGGAAGTCCTGACGCT
>JACPJX010000047.1 GCA_016187365.1 Candidatus Aenigmatarchaeota archaeon
GAGAGGGCAGGGAACGGCGGAAAAGCTTTCTCTGGCGGCGTTCGAGTTCGCGGAGAAGAACGGTCTCAGGATAATAGCCACATGCCCGTATGTGAAGGACACGTTTCTGAAGAAGCATCCTGAATGGAAAAAGATAGTGGCCGAGAATTACTTTTAGTTATTCTGAAATATCGTCTATAGCTCCATCCCATATTCTTCTCAAATCAGCGGATTTCAGTTCAATGCCTATTTCAGCCTTTCCGCTCCCTATGTTTACAGTATCGATGTCAAACACGCTTTTGTCGATTATTTTCTTCAGATGATTTTCAATGGCAAAGGGGCATACTCCTCCAACGGAATAGCCCGTTATCCTTTCGACTTCATCTGGCTTTGCCATCCTTAGACTTTTCTGTCCAGAGATTTGTCTGAGCTTTTCAATGCCGGCCTTTTCATCCCCCGGCAGCACAACAACCAAAGGCTCTTTTTCGCCCACGAAAACCAGCGTCTTGAGAACCTGGTGCAGAGAGCATCCGAAGAGCCTCTCAACATCCTGCGCGCTTTTCGGGACTTCCTTAAGATGAATCACCTTAAAGCCTATTCCATTATTTTTCAGGAATTCGATGCTCTTCATCATAAATATCAACTTTTAACAGATTTAAAAAGTATTGCAGGTTTATCTTATTCATGACGACCATCCTCGGCGACGACAAGAGGTACGAGCACGACAGGAAGGCGAGGAAGAAATACAAACTGCGCATCATCTACAACAAGAGCGGGTGCACTGCAGCGGGGCACTGCGTGCTTTCCGACCCCTACAACTTCAAACTTGACGAGGAGTTCAAGGCAATCCTTGTCGATGGAACGCCGCACCCCACCTCAAAGGGCGTTTTCGTCAAGGAAATAGAGACCGACGAGCCGCATCTTGTCATAAACGCCGCCAAGACGTGCACGCCGCGCGTCATTTCCATCGTAGACCTCGAGACCGGAAAGAGAATAGCGCCGTGAAAGTTATCACTTTCAAAGAGTTAATTTTATAAAGTATTGTAACATCCTTCTGCAATGGTTATCGAATACAGGGGCAGATTGCAGGAAATACGCAGAGATCTGGATGCCCACAGGGACGCCATCGACCAAAGATATACTGAAGTTCTAGGGTACGAAAGGGCTAGGAAAGTATACGAGGCATCAGAAAGGCTTCTTACACCTGAAAGTTTCCTTGGTGATATAGACGAATTACGCCAGGCAACCGGATCAGACTTTCCGCATGACACTGCAAATAAATTGGGCGCAGGAGTCCATGCCGACTTTGTTATTGATGAACATGGTTATATAAAAGGAAATCCAACAGTACATACTGCGCCATTTTTCTACATATCGGAAGCGGGATTCGAAGCATCATCTTACAGGCATACAAACCGCCCGCTTGCATCCTATGTGCACGAATACAACCACTTCATATTTTATCTACTCCAGGAACCGCCTCTTTACCTCATGGATTTTTTCGCGGTGGACGGGATAACTCCGGGAAAGACATTTCATCTTGACATATTCATGAAAGAAATGGAGGGAAGAAATCTTTCCCCAAGCGATGTAGCAAATATAATGAAGAGATATGCAGTGTTCGGCATGATGAAAGACTCCCATGAAAGAGCGACAGAAATATTAGACCGGCAGATTCTAGGTAGCATAGGAATCGACATCCCTCTTGAATGGAGAGGAAAAAATAGAATATATATGATTATGAGGTCACCTCTTGGAAATATTGTATTTCCCATGGGAGGCGATCCATTTGCTAGTTCCACGGACGAGGAAGTAGTTGAAAATATGATCGGATGGGTTGAAAGTCTTGATTTCAGGTCCAGCGACCCATACTTCACCAACCTCCTTGGTTCGTTGAAAGGTGTCAGAATCAGAAGACATGCAGTAAATCATCTCGAAGAACTTGAAAAGCGCCTAGAAAGGAGAAATAAAAGAGGCAACTGACGTTCTCTTTACAGCCATACAATGCCATTGCGCCGGAATCTAAAGAGGACAAAGCCCTCTTAGATGCCAAAGAAACCGCATTTCTTGGGCATTACGCCTGAATAACGTTTATATTCACCTTTTTACAATGAATCAGTATGAAGAAGTCAGCCGTATTAGTTGTTCTGCTCCTTATTGCCGGAATCTCGCATGCATTGACAATATCCGGCACGGAAGACACAATCACCGTGAAGGCCGGGACGTCAAAATCCGTGCCGATAAACGTGGGCGACTCCGAGGAAAGCATAGTGAGTTTGGGCATAATAGACGCCAAGCCGTGGGTGTCCCTGCTTCACGGCACCCTTGACGTAAGAAGCGACACGAAGACGACGGAATTCATCGCCTCCCCCTACATCGACACCCAGCCAAGCACCTACAGGTTCGGGATAGTGGCGTCATCCGCGGTTTCAGGCATCACGAAGAAGGACATATTCATACGCGTCGAGAAAGGGGAGATAGTCGACGTTGAAAGCATAAGGTCGACAGGCAACCTAGTCCCGAAGGGTGACGTCGAGATAAAGATAAGACTGAGGAGCACCAGAACCGACATCACGAGGAACATAGTTGTCAGCACGAAAATAATCTCTCCTGCAGGCAGGGTCTCGGAGATAGGGCAGACGCTGGAGGCGCTGGAGCCCGATGCGACGGAAACAGTGGTGCAGACGCTGTCCCTTCCGGCAAGGGCGGAGGAAGGGGATTATGAAATACTCACGACAATATCGTACAACGGCGAGGCGAAGGAGAAAAAAAGCTCGTTCACGGTGGCGAGAAAAGCCATAATAACAGAGACTTCCGAAAAATTCCCGCTCCTGTTCGGGTACGGGAAAAGGACGTCCGTGACCAACGAGGGCAACTTCGTGAAGAACTCGCACGACGTAGAGGCGGACATTTCGCCTTTTGACGCGATGTTCATGTCGGGCGATGAGGCGCTCAGCAAAAGCGGCGGGAAATTCGTATGGAGGCTTGAAAACGTCAGCCCGGGCGAGGAAAAGTCAGTCGTGTACTTTGTCGATTATTCACCGCTTTTCATCATAGTTATCGCAATAATAATAGCTATATGGGCCATAATGTTCAAACTGCGCAGCGTCCGCATCAGGAAATACATAATACAGAAGAAATTCATAGACGAGGGCGAGGAGTTCACGGTCGGCATTGACCTGAAGAACGGCACAGGCAGGAAGGTCGAGCACATAACCGTGACTGATTTCGTGCCTTCGGTCTTCGAGTTCAGGCACGAGCACGGCCCGGCGCCGAAAAAGAAAAAGACGCACATGGGAACCGAGCTGACGTGGAATGTCAGGGACCTGTACCCGAACGAGGAGCGCGTCCTGTCGTACAAGATAAAGCCCGTGTTCGGCGTCCATGGCGAGCTGTCGCTTCCGCCCGCAAAGGCCTCCCTCAGGCACAATAATATTCAGATAGAGATGAAATCGTTCTCGCCGCGCCTTGGCATGGTCATCAAAGAGGAAGAAGAGAAGAAGCGGTTTTTCGGAAGGCGCAGGAAGGAAGAATAAACAACTTCGGTGAGCGGCGCACCAAAAAGCTTATAAATATTACTAAATAGTAAATAATTGAATTATATGCCTACATCTTTATTACAAAGTATGGGAGACTACCTTGACGGTATAAGAAGAGACGGTGATAACAGTTCTTTTGTATCATCTATGCAACTTGTAGATGAAGGTACTTATCCTGTCCAATGGGTAAGACAGGCTCTAGCAGAAGGTTTAAGAAACCTTGCAGATAC
>JACPJX010000046.1 GCA_016187365.1 Candidatus Aenigmatarchaeota archaeon
GTTCTGCTTATTCTGGCAGGCGGAAGCAGAGGGACTGGTATCTGATATGTTCGGGTTCCTGAAGAAGAAAAGGCGGGAGGAAATGGACGATTTCTTCGACATAAAGGGCAATATCGAAGGGAAACCGCCGGAGCGCGACGTGATAGAGCAGCCGAAGGATCCGTTCCGCGGCGCGGAGCCGAAGCAGGACGAATGGACGCCGGCCTTCCCCAGAAAAGATGTCGAGTTTGAGGATTTCGGGCAGACGGCAATGCGCGGGCCGTCGAAGGACTACGACGTCATGCAACGCCTGGATGTCATAGAGTCGCAACTGCAGGCAATAAGGTCGCAGACGGAAACAATAAACGAGCGGCTGAAGAACCTGGAGTTCAGGCTGACCGGCGGGAGAAGGTACTAGAATTTTATCTGCAGAAACATCCTTAGATGTTTCTGAGATGTCAAAAACCAAAGGTTTTTGCACATTTAGTTGTAGGATATGTGCAGAAAGTTGCGCTTTCTGACATCCCAAAAAACTCATAAAATTTCAAAATATAGTCATCTTCCCGCCTTTATTGATATCACGTCGCCGTTCTGCAGAACGTAGTCCGCAGCAATGCTTCTGCCGGTCTTCGCGCTGACGGCGGAGATGAACTTCTTCCCTATGTCCTCGTGCACGCGGTAGGCGAGATCAAGAGCCGTGGAATTCTTTCTCATGAGGAAGGCATCGGGCAGGACTTCGCCCTTCTTGTTTGCCCACCTCTTCTCGTCCTCCACGGGATAAACGACATTCATGCCGAGGACATCAAAAACGATCTTGTTGAGGCACTGCTGGACCCCGGTATTCCCGTTCTCCACAAGATATTTTTTCATGAAACCGAGGGCGGTTTCCTGCCTTTCGCCCGCCTGCTTCAGCATCCTGAACGACGCGTTCCCGGGGATGTATTCCAGGATGCCTTCCTTCGCCGCCTCGCGCAGCGCGAGCTCTATCTCGGCGCTGACATGCACCACTTCGCGCGTCTTTCCGATGCGCTCCGCATTCTCCTCAGAGCCCTTCCTGTCGTACTTGTTGCCCGCGATGAGTATCGGCTTTGATTTCCTCCTGAGCGATGAGACAAAATCAAGCATGTCATCCTCGTTCCACGACTTCGGGCTCCCGCGGACGGACGAATCGATGTCATGCCTTCTTATCCCGATGCCGGAAAGCCGCTTCTCGATTACCGAAGAGGCGTCCTTCGAGGATTCAACGAGTTTCCAGTCCTTTTTCAGCAGGGAGAGAAGCCAGAAGTCAACCTCCTGCTCAAGCATCTCAACGGTGCGCATAGGGTCAAACCCGGACGCGGGATTGCCTTCGTAATCCACGGAGCCGGATATGTCGAGGACATGTATGAGGGCGTCGGATTTCATGACGTCGGAAAGGAACGCGTTGCCGCGCCCCCTGCCGAGATGCGCGCCGGGCACAAGGCCCGCGACATCCCACAGTTTTATCGGCACAAACCTTGTGCCGGAAAGGCATTTCCCGCACGGATGAGAAGCGCCTCCGGCGCCAGTTTTTGCATTCAAGCACTGGCAGCCCGCCGTCACGTACGCAAGACCCTCGTTCGGCTCAAGCGTCGTGAAAGGGTAAGGCGCGATCTTCACGTCCTTGAGCGTGCACGCCTTGAAGAAAGTGCTCTTGCCGCCAGACGGCGCCCCGACAAGACCTATCTCCGCCATTGAATGCTTTTCCCGCCGAAGGCTTATAAAAGTGCAATCCAATTTAATTCTATGAAGATCTGCAAAATATGCGCGAAAAACGACATACTGTGCAGCGCCTGCAGCAGGAAAGTCGAGCAGGGCGAGATAACCCCGGAAAGCGTGAAGATCTCGAGGGCGCTTGAAAAGATAGAGGAAGGAATGGACTTTGTCCAGAGCTTCGAGGCCATGGGAAGGATCTTCATCGTGGTCAGGAGCGAGGACACAGGGAAAATCATAGGGAAGTCCGGGAAAAACGCGAAAAGTTTGGAGAATCTCACCGGAAAGAAGATAAAGATAATAGGGAAAGAGGGCGGGAAGGAAATGCTTGAAAAGGCGATCGGCATAAGCATCGCCGGAGTGAACAAGGTATACGGGGCGGAGGAATTCTACAGGGTGAGGATAAGCAGGAAGGAAAAAATCCGGCTGAAGCCCGGCTTCGAGAAGGTAATAAAGTCCATAGTTGGGGACAAGGCTGAAATAGTATTTGAATAATTCGGATTTATAAATCTGGGCATTCTGACTTATTGTATGGAAATGGGAATGAGGCCCGAAGACCATAGCGAACTAAATGGAATTCACTTAAAACCCGAAGAGTTTCGGGCACGCAGATTTGCGTACATGAGGGAATTATACAAAGGCGATCCAAGAGCTCTTCAGCAAATTGATATTTATGATAATAGTTCTCCATATGGGTTGCATCGCAGAATATTGGTAAAAGCCCTCAAAGATCGAGATGAAGAAACCGAAAGAAATGAATTAGCTTGGTTTCGAGAACATTATCCACTTGTATGCAACGTTGGTGATATCTAGGAAATGGACTTCATCGTAGCAAACAATCTATGAATGTCCTTTGCTTGCCCGACAGACGCGCTTAATCCCATGCCAAACGCACGTAGAACTTCTTAATACATCAATTTGCAATAATAATCAGGTGCCTGCATGACAAGAATAGCTGTAATCGATTACGACCTCTGCCATCCGGACAAGTGCGGGAATTTCCTGTGCGTCAGGCTGTGTCCCGTCAACCGCAAGGGAGAGGACTGCATAGTCAGGAAGGACAGACAGGAAGGAAGCGCGAAGAAACTGCGGCCGTTCATCATAGAGGAGACGTGCATCGGGTGCTCCATATGCGTGAACAAGTGCCCGTTCGGCGCGATAAGCATAGTCAATACGCCGGAGCAGCTGAAAGAGGAGCCCATACACAGGTTTGGCGAGAACGAGTTCGTGCTTTTCAGGCTTCCTGTCCCGGTGAAGGGGGTTGTGGGGCTTCTGGGCCCGAACGGCATGGGAAAGACGACGGCGATGCGCCTGCTCTCAGGGCAGATCAGCCCCAATCTCGGAAAATACGGCGAGGACGCGTCAAAAGAGCTTGCGAGAATCCACAGGGGGAGCGAACTGCAGAGTTATTTCGAGGATATCGCGAAGGAAAAGAAGAAGACCGTATACAAGCCCCAGCAGGTCAGCATGCTCCCGAAGGTCGCGTCCGGAACCGTTTCCAGTTTCCTGAGCGACGAGATGATAAAAAAACTGGAACTCGCCAACTGCGCCGGCAGGGACATAGGCGCATTGTCGGGCGGCGAGCTCCAAAGGCTTGCGACAGGCATCGCGCTCTCGAGAGAGGCCGACGTCTACTACATAGACGAGGTGTCAAGTCATCTTGACGTGAGGCAGAGGATAAACACGGCGAAGATAATAAGGGAGTCCGCTGAGGACAAATACTTCATGGCCGTCGAGCACGACCTAGCAACGCTCGATTTCATGGCCGACAAGATACACGTATTCTACGGCGTGCCGGGCGTATAACGCGGTGAGGAGCGGCATAAACACGTTCCTTGACGGATACCTGCCGGACGACAATGTCAGGATACGGGAGAGGACCGTGTTCGAGGAAGTCGAAAGGACGAAGAAAGCAAAGGGGAAGGTCCTCGCGTCATTCGGCGAGATGAGCAGAAAGGCAGGGGACTTCGAGCTCAGCGTCGCAAAAGGGGAAATATTCGAGAACGAGGTGCTGGGGATACTGGGCGCCAACGCTCTCGGGAAGACGACATTCGCAAAGATGCTTGCCGAGGGCCACGCAAGCCTTTCGAAAAAGGCCGTCATTTCCTACAAGCCGCAGTACATAGAGACCGACTACCAGGGCAGCGTGAGGGGCATACTCCAGGGAGTTGCGGAGAGCGACGACTTCCCTGCGCTCGTGAGACAGCTCGATGCCGAGAGGCTGATGGAAAAAAGCGTCAGGAACCTGTCGGGCGGCGAACTCCAGCGCATCGCGATACTCCTATGCCTCGCAAAAAAGGCAGACGTGTATCTGCTGGACGAGCCTTCCGCCTACCTTGACGTCGACCAGCGCCTTGCGGCTGCAAAGGCCATACGCGGGCGGACGGCAATGGTGATAGACCACGACCTCCTTTTCCTCAGCTACATATCCGACAGGGCGATGGTCTTCACAGGCGAGCCCGGAAAATACGGCGAGGCCGAAGTGCTGGGGCTGCGCGAGGGCTTCAACAAGTTCCTCAGGGAGGTCGGCGTCACCTTCAGGCGCGACGAGGAAAGCAAAAGGCCGCGCGCCAACAAGACGGACAGCGTCAAGGACCGCGAACAGAAGGAGAGCGGGGAGTACTTCTATTCCTGACTTCTCGCAAGAAATTGATTTTATGTACAACGGCATTGAAAACCTTCAACGGAACTCTGTTCCGTTAGTGGATGAAACACAATGCCGTTGACATGACAAAGATGTTAGAAACCGGCATCTTTAGATGCCGGAGATATAAACATCTTTGCTCATTCGTAATGTATGTCGGCTTCTCCTGTCTCAAGGTCTACTATCGGGGGCGTCTGGACTGAAAAGAGATGGGTTCTGGAGCGCGGCTCAAATCCGTGGGAAGTCCCTGCTGGCAGATACAGTTCTTTGCCGGGAAAATAATCCATCCTCATTCCGTTGATAGTCATACAACCGCATCCCTCGACCACATACAGAACCTCGTCCGAATCCGTATGAAAAGCGGGTCTATAAGGGCCCGGGCCCAGAAAGACATGCTCCCAGCACTGACCTTCAAATTCATAGAGTCTTCCAACCGTTATGTCCCCCACAGAATACGTTTTAGTGCCGTCTACAGAAGATCTTACTTCTATTCCCATTGCGAAACTATATCTCTAAAAAAGCCTTAAAGGTTCCGTCCAAGAAAATCCAATGAAAAATCTTTATCTGGCGGACTCGTACCTGAGGGAGTGGACGACGAAAGTCGAGAATGCGAGCGGAAAATCCGTAACGCTTTCTGAAAGCGCCTTCTATCCGGCAGGCGGAGGCCAGCCGTGCGACTTCGGCACGATTTCATGCAACGGGACAGAATATATAGTGAGCGGCGTTTCGAAGAAGGAAGGCATACAGGTGGACAGGGAAGGCCTTTCGGCCGGCGACAGCGTCCGCTGCATTCTGGACTGGGAAAGAAGATACAGGCTGATGAGGATGCACACGGCGGCGCATATACTCATCGCCGTGATGTACAAGGACGACGTGCTCGTGACAGGCAACCAGCTGGACACCGAGAAGTCCAGGATAGACTTCTCGCTTGAGGAAATGAACAGGCAGAAGATCGGGAAGTGCTTCGAGACGGCGAATGACATCGTGAAAAAGGACATTCCTGTGACGTTCACATTCATGAAGCGCGAGGACGTTCTTATGCACAAGCATCTGGCGAAGCTCGCTGCAGGGCTGCCGGACATCGACGAGATGAGGATAGTCCGGATAGGCGGCGGCGAAATGATAGACGAGCAGGTTGACGGCGGCACGCACGTGCGGAGCACGGGGGAAATCGGCGGGATAGTATTGCTCTCCGTGGAGAACAAGGGCAGGTCGAATAGGAGAGTATACTACACAATAGAATGAAAGAGCGAACCAAGCTTTTTATAGATTTTGGACAGGATACCTGAATGCCGGGCGAAGAAGTAAGTGTTTTTGAATGGAAAGACGGAAGAGTTCTAGTCGAAATTCCGGAAAGATATATGAGTTATCTCCGCTTGGCGGAAGGAGATAGTCATCCAATCATAAGGCACGCTTCGGAAGATGATATTGATAGTGTACTGCAGCTTGAGGCAACGGCGTTCTCCGGAGACAATTCAACGCTGGACCCTGCCGAAACGCATGAAGGCATAAGGGCATTTCTGGAAAACAAAGGCGAGATTCTTTTGCTCTGCAGGGATACGGGATTTCTTGAAAGGATACCGCTGGATGATTTGTTAAAAATTAATTATGAAGCATTGGATAAAAATTCTCCGTTGAGGCAGATAACAGGAAGAAGGGGATTGCTTAGAAGGGCACAGCATGCTTACGAAGGCATGGGAAAAGATGTGTGGTACATACATGGCGTGGGCAATACACTAAAAAGAAACGGCGACGCCTCAAGGCTCATGGTTCGCGCATTAATGGATACAGGAGAAGAGCGAATACATTTCGGATATATCGACATCGGGCCGGTTCATGACAACATAAACACCCCGTCATTCAGGTTATTTTTCAGGCATGGCAGTGTAGCTGACGGATGGGAAGATGAGGTATATACGCCAGGAGTTCCATACTTAAGAGTTTCTCATGGAGCTTATGAGGTCGGCGGCGACGAACGAAGAGTTGACCTGAGAAGAAGAACATACAAGCACCAGCTGAGAGAAGCCATGGATGCAGGATACGTGGGTGTTGACTTGGCAAGAAGCACGTCAGGCATGGCGAAGGAAATGATTTTCCGCGACAGGCTGCCTTAGAAGCCGGATTAGTAATCTTGACTTTTGACAAATATCATATATACGATAGAATAAATCATTACACCCTCGCGTGAGTGTCGGGCGCTATGCCGAGCGCCTCCATCATCTTTCTCCTTATGTCGCGTATGTTGTCGTTGGCGTAGTCGATGTATTTCCTGCGCTGGCCGTAGTAGAAGAACCTGTTGTACTGCCACCAGAAGCCCTTCTGGATGAAATTGTGATATTCATACTCCGTATCCACGGTGCCCTTGAACCTGGCATCGAGCCAGCCCGCCCTCGTCTTCATGCTTATCTCGCCCTGAAGTATTATCCTTATATTGGTCATAGTCCACCGGTCCTCCTTGCGCTTTCCCATCCACATGCCGTAGAACGCGCGCGGGTCGGCGAAGACGTCCCACCTCACGTCAGTCTCCAATATATCTTTTGAGGAAATCTTCATGACGTCCCTCAGGAGGCCGCGCACCATGTCGAACACGCGGAACGGATTCCTGCCCTCGAAATGGAATTTTGTGGTGTCAGCAGGCGCCTGTATGTCGTCGTATATCTTGATTTTCGGCATCAGAATCACTGGTTTACCGTCTCTGAATAGTGCTTTATGCTGCTCTCGAAGCTCGTGATGACCTCCTTCCCGAAGTTGAGGTATTCCATCCTTTTCTTGTGATAATATAACTTGTGCCACATGCGCCTGAGCATCTCGTAGAGTATGCTCTGCTGCCACACCGTGTCCTGGGGGTATTCGGTTATGAGGCGGGGCTTTATCCTCACCGAAACCTTGCCGTCCCCGGCCTTGGAGGCGAAGCCCTTGAGTTCGACCTCTATCGCGAGATACGAGTACCTGTCGAGTATCTTGTTGACCTCCCACTCGACCTCGAACTTGCTCGAGTCCTCCCCCCTTTCCCAGTCATAGGACTTTTCCTGCACGTATGCGTCGGGCACGTTGAATATCGTCCTGATAAGCTCGTTTATCTTCTTGTAGTAGGATTCCGCGGCCTTGGTCGACATGCCGAGCTTTACGTCCTTCGCCGGCTCGAATATATAGTCCCATATAAGCAGCTTTGTCCTTGCCCATACCATCCAAAGCACCTTAATAATAGAATTGCACGCTTCCCTATAAAAAGAATTTATACTACTCAGGAAAATACTATTCATGCTTGAAGTGATAGGGGGCGCCATACTGATAGCCTTCGGGTTCTTCGCGATATTCATGAGCGCCGAGGAGGAGTTCACGGACCCGAAGACCCTCCTCGTCCTGCTCGCCGGCGTGCTTGCGATAATAGGCGGCATATGGCTCATAATAAGCACGCTGACGCTCGGCGTTGTCCTCCGCAAGCTGGCGGGCCTCCTGCTCGGCGGCATAGGGCTTTTCCTCGTGTTCGGGTTCCCCGACATAAGCGACTACCAGCAGTCCGGCATGTCGTTCACAGGCATTTTCATAGGATTCATCCTCATGATAGTGGGCGTATACTTCATACTTTTCTGAAACAAGACGGCTGGAAAATTTAATATACAGCGGCGACGAAATTAACATAGGTGCTCTCATGGGACAGTATATACTCGAGGATTTCAGCCGGGACAATGTTACAGGCGTGACAAAAGTCAATTTCAGGAGGGAACTCCCGCTTGACAGGGCATGGTGCCTGACGCCCTTCGAGGCGCACGTCAGGATAAACTTCACCGGGCCTGTCGGGAGCTGCTCCGGCATTTACTACAGCCTCGTGTTCCAGCTGGGCAAGTGGGAGTACATGGTGGAGAAAGCCGACGAGTTCCTCGAGGTGTCGCCCTCGCACGGGACATACTACCAGCTCACGCACAAGCAGAAAGAGGAACTGGAGGCGAGGATAAAGTCAGGCCTCGCATCGGCGTCCCAGGCTGTCACCGACATGGAACTCCTCCTGCACGACACAAGAAGATACAGGGAGTTCCTGCATTACATGGGGTACAGGACGAAAAAAGAGTCGAACCCGAAATATTCAGGCGAAGACGCCGATGAAATCGACTTTTCAGCGGACAGCGACGAGAAAAAGAGGGCGGAAAGGGAAAAGAGCATGGACAACCATTCCCTGAAGGCCGTGTTCGTAGACCAGGTTGACATGCACACGGGCGAGGGCATATCCATGCGCAGCATAGTCAGCAGGTGGCCGACCCTCATAACAGACTTCATGCGCATGGAGGACAAGGAACTCAAGGCGGAAGAAGTCATGAAGGCGCTCGACGTCTCGAAGGCGGAGGCCGTCGTCCTGATGACGAAGAACAAACTTTACCAGGAATGGAAGAAGCTTTTCCTGGCGCAGCTGAAGGACAGGTACATCAGGATGCAGGAACTCGTGCGCAGCAGGAAAAAATCCGTCGAGGAATACAGGGACTGGCTCAGGCCGGTGATTGCAAGGCACCAGCTCCTCAAGGAAGGCCTGCAGTCAGAAGGCACAAGGAACATCTTCAAGAGCAGCCGTATATGGGCCATAGGGCATGCGCTTTCGTTCTCAGTCATAACTTTGTGGGCGTGGAAGGATTTCCTGTCGCCTGAAATCTACAAGGGCGGCTCCGAGAACTACGCAAAGAAGCCTGTCCTGCCGGCAGACAAGCCGATAGACAAGTGGACGCTCGACAACCTGATATTCGGCGAGAAGTGGGGGCTGGCAAACAGATATCCGTGGGTAACGAAGGAATGGTGCCAGGACAAGCTGAACCAGTTCCACCAGCCTCCGGGCTTTCTTACGAGGAAGCCGTACTACTCGTTCTTCGAGATAAAACTGGAGAAAGGGAACATCAGGACGCCGACAGGCGACGAGATAGAGGACGGCATCTTCGACGTCAACCTCATCGTGATGAGCAAGAATGTGCTGTTCGTGAAACTGCTCGAGCTCGAGGCGAAGAAGGAGGACATGAACAGGTACATAGAAAACCTCCTGGGCATCAAGCGGGATGTCGCCGGCTCCTCCCACAAGCCTGAAATAAGGAAGGACAAACTCAGGCATGCGAGGAAATTCGCGAACGCCTTCGGCTTCAATTTCCAGTTATTCAAGGGAAGGGGGCCCTACGAGAGGGACTTTGACGAGAGGATATCAAAATATTACCTGGCGCCGATAGCGGCGGACAGGTACGGGCCGATAACAGGCTTCATAAAGAAGAAGGCCGGCTTCGGGGTGAGATGATGCCCGCGTACAAAGTGGGGATATCGTCCGGGTTCTGGAACATCGCCAAGGACCCGAACCTTCTGGGGCTGGCGCAGAAGGCCGGCGGCTTCGGCGCGACAGGCGGCATCCAGTTCAACCAGGTCGACATGGAGACGATAAGCGAGTTCCAGGAGCCGCGCCTCAAGGAGAACATGAAGAAGGTAGTGAAGGACCTCGGCATCGAGGTCGGCCTCCACGGCGAGATAGGCGAGATGTCGGGCTTCGAGAGCGCGCAGAGGAAGATATGGGAGCAGGTCCATCTCAGGCTCGTCCAGACCCTGAAGAATGCAGCCGAACTCGGCTTCATCTACGTCAACTACCACCTTTCCACGAACCTGCAGGTCCAGCAGGAAGAAGACCGCCTGAAATTCTTCGGCCACCAGTACCAGATGGTCGCGCCCGACGGCAAGCCGCTTGCCTCATACGTCAGGGCCAACAAGGCAGCGAAGGAATTTGCGGTAAGGCAGCTTATAGAAATGAGGACAAGCGTTGACGAAGAGCTCAGCAGCGAGTACTGGAGAAAGGAAATGGAAAAAGCAGAAAGGGAGGCGGCCCAGGAATTCGAAAATTACAAAAAGAGCGATGATTTCAGGAACTGGAAAGAAGGCATTGAGAACCGCGTAAAGTCCGGGATAACGACAAGGGAGCAGGCTGATGCGGAGACGAGAAGGTATCTTGAATCTGTCAGGCGCCAGATAACCGATAATCGCAGGGAAGCTGTGAACCGCAGGATCCGTACAGAAGACATGCCCGGCGACATAATTTTTGACATGTGGGAAAGGTCGCCTTTTGGAAAATATTATATAAGATACGGGGAGATAGGCGCGTACTGGCTCATCGGAAAGTTCATGATAGAGACCAACGACCCGCTGTGGAAGGGCGTGGTGAAGACCGATGTCGTGCAGGAGGCGTACAACGCGCACGTGAAGGAATTCAACGAGGCGCTCTCGATGAAGTACATCGAGGGCCACCTGACGCTGAACGACCACCCGTTCAACAGGAAATTCCGGACGCGCCGAGGGACTTCGGGAAATACATCTTCCTTTTCCACCTGGGCGAGCCGAAGCCCTACTTCGGGACCGCTCATATACCGATACCTCTGGGCTCGCAGGCCCAGGAAGTCCTGTACAAATGGATATACAACCTGCGCAAGAAGGGCTTCGAGTCAGGCTACATGATTTTCGAGAGGGGCGGGGGCCGCGCCGGCTCGTCGAGGTCGAGTTTCGAGGTCTTCGAGCACAGCGTATGGGTGCTGAGGCAGATAGCGAAATATCTTGAGCAGGATGTAGAGCCGCAGGAGCTGCCGCCGGAATTCTTCGGCGTATCGGAGCAGAACAAGGATGTTTATGCAAGGGCGCTCGTCACCGTACGCGAGCACGCATACGACCCCCTGAAGGACCTTTTCGTGATACCGGAGGAGGAGCATACGTTCCTAAGCACAGCCGCGGTCCAGAAAGGCAAGGCCGAGCAGTGGGGCAGAAGGAAGTTCAGGTGAACTCTGCAAAAACCAGAGGCTTTTGAGATGTCTTCAAAAGAGTGGAACTCTTTTGAGATGCCAAAGACCTTTGGTCTATTCAAAGAAGTGCAACTTCTTTGATATCCTAAAAAGCTACGCTTTTTGAGGATTTGAGCATTGAAATTGCCCTGCAATTTCACACATTCCTCCGGTGAAACGGCCAATCCGTGGTTTTTCACACTTAAATACTACAATTCAATAACTTAATCAGGTATCCGCAATGGCACCAAAAGCAAAATCACCGACCGGCGAGAAGAAGACGATGGAGGCCTTCAGGCAGAAGCAGTGGAAACTCGCTGAAAGATTCAAGGACGAAGTCCTGCAGAAATACAAGAACATAGTGAAGGCCGTGGTGCTGTTCGGCTCCCTCACCAGGGACGACTTCCACGAGAAGAGCGACATAGACATGCTTGTCGTGATAGACGACACGTCGGCGAGGTTCACGCCGGAAATGAAGGACAGCTTCGACGACAAACTGCATTTCATAGCAAAGGGCATAGCGGAAAACATAATCGTGCAGCCGGCGTGGACACTGACTGAGTTCTGGGACATGGCAAGGATAGGGCATCCGCTTCTCTACACCATAGTGCGCGACGGCTGGGCGCTTTACGACACGGGCTTCTTCATACCCATACGCAAGCTGCTTGAACTGGGAAAGATACCGACGACGCTTGAGGCGGTGGAGAAATTCATGGAGACGGCGCCGCAGAAAATCAGCAGGGTGGAGAACGCGAAATTATACATGGTTGCCGAAGACCTCTACTACGCGATGCTCAACAGTTCGCAGGCCGTGCTGATGTACATGGGGCAGAACCCGCCGTCGCCGAAGCACACGCCGGGCGAGGTGCGCGAAGTGCTTGTGAACGCCAACCACCTTGAGCAGACGTATCTGGACGACCTGGAAAGCGTCATAGAATTCAGGAAGAGAGTGGAACACAAGGATGTGAAGGACATACCCGGACAGCAGCTTGACGAGTACATACAGAAGGCGAAGAAATACGTGTCGAGGATGGAGCAGCTGCTCATGCAACTGCAGAAGAAGAAGAAGGAAAACATCATACACAAGAACTACGAGGTCATGGTGAAAGCCGCAGTGACGGCGCTGAAGAAGACCGGCAAGCTGCCGCCGGACCCGAAGGACCTGCCGGGCGCCATGAAGTCGCACCTCATAGAAGCCGGCAAGATGGACCCGTACTATGCCGACGTCTTCAGGCGCGTGGTCACCATGAGGAAGATGCTGGACGAGGACAAGGCAACCGAGGTGCCTCAGCGCGACATAGAACTGACGCGCGAGTATGTAAGGAGATTCGTGCAGGACCTGAGGCACATACTGGACGAGAAGCCGAAGGCCAGAAAAGGGAAGAAATGACGCATTCTGGGTTTTGTTGAATGAAATGTTGATGAAATAGGGTGTTGCGTAAGTGTTGATTACCAAGCAGAGCTAGGTATTGCATCCTCTTCTGGTTGTACAATTTCTGATATTTCATCTAATTCATCAGGCTTGAAGTCTGCTATGTTAACAAAATAATCACTCTCTTTAATTAAATTTTTTGAAATACCACTATTTGTTTTAGACTTGTGAGATACAATTATCACTTTTTTTCCAAGGTTTTTTACTACCTTAACTGATTCTATTAAATCTAAATCACCAGAACAAATAATAGCAACATCAAAATTATCTTGATATGCGTGTGATAATAAATCAGTTGCAATTAGTACATCTACGCCCTTTTGAATGAAGGGCTGTGGCAAATGAACCTTAAATTTTAGTGGTGTAGTTTTGATTTCAAAAAAATTACAATTTTTCAAATAATCAAATAGTTTTTGTTGTGATTTTCTTCTTTCAGTTGCTATAGGTAATTTTTCAGTCGCTTTTTTCAATTGCCAACTCTGTCTTGGGTCATTTACCTTATAATATTTTAATTGGTTTATCAAACTTTCCGTATATTCACCAGTATAAACATATGTTCTAATATGACGTGGGTTATATTTTCCCCAATTTAATTTTTTAATTATATTTTCACAGAGAAGATTTAGACTATTGTATCTTGGTTGTCTTAATGAATTTGATTGCCATAAACTATGTTTAAAATTCTCCAAATCCACGAATGTAATAATACGCATAAAATATAATTATAAGGTAGGGGGTTTAATACTACCCTTTCGGGTATTAATTACCCCCTTTAATACAACTAAATTTAATTATGATTTATCATAAATTAAAAGACGATGGGTTTTCATTTTTTAGTAGGAGTAGTTAATTTTCTTTCTTCTTTTTTAATTCCTTCTTCTTAAGAGGTTAAAACGGCATAAAAACAACACTTCATGCAACAGAGACGCATTCTGCAACGTTTATAAAGTTTTCACTGCTAGGTAATTATTAATGCCAGAGTACAAAGGCCCAAGATACGACGAAAGGCTTGACATTGGGCGAGAGGTAAGGGTGGTGAGGGTATACGGAGGCTCAATGGAATTCCCCGCGGAATACCCCACTTTTTGGATGCTAAGGGACATTGAATTTTTCAGGAAACACAGAAACTGACAATTATGCATCATGCACAGGACATAGAATACAGGGGCACAAGACTCCTTGACATGTCGGACAGTGAAAGACTAAGGTTCACCGGACATGGGCTCACGTTTGAATTCGAGCATGGAACGGAACCCGGGTACATACTCAAACAGGTCACAGGTGAAATAAACAGAAATATGGGCAGGAGATATCGGCAATGACATCAAAGTTTGACTTCTATGTGCACGGGCTGTGGATAATAGGGGCGGTGCTGTTCCTCCTCGGCGCGATGCTCGCCGGCAACGTCGAGTGGATTGAGGGGACGACGGAGGCGAGTTTCGGCGTCACCATCGCGATCGCATTCGCGCTCTTCCTGACGGCGGGCATGTGCTGGATATCCGCCTCAGTGAACGCAAGGCACGAGCAGAAATGAGATACCACAGGATACTTCTTTCCGGCCTGCCGGGATCCGGGAAGTCCGTTCTGGCGAGGAGACTTTCAAGCCATTACAACTGGCATGTACACTCAATAGGCATGTCGTGGAGGGACGAGTGGAGAAGGCTATACCCGCAGGGCGACGTCCCGTTCGAGGAATTCTGGCGGGGCACCACAATGGAGCAGAATCTTGAAGCGAACAGGAAAGCGAAGGAAATATTCAGGGCAGGGAGAATTATTCTGGATACCCGCTATCCCACATATTATGCTGATATGCCAGCCTTTTCCGTCTTCCTCACGGCCCCCCTTGATGTCAGGGCGGAACGCGTCATGAGAAGATACCCCGGAAGGTCCATGGAATATGTCATGGAAGAACTTGAAAGACGCGAAGGGGATGAATTGAGGATGGGACGTGATCTTTTCGGATGCGACTACAGTGACCCGCTGAACTACCACATAACGCTGAATTCAGGCCGCCTGTCGCCTGAAGAGAAATTCCTAATCGTAAGAAGCGCAGTGGAATATTAGGCCGCCACGGCCTTCTTTTCCGGCAGGACTTCCGTCTTCCTCACTTCTATGCCGCCGACAGGGTAGATTTTCGTCACGTCTTCCCTTATTATGTTCTGGAGTTCCCCGCTTATCGCCATCTTCACGAAATCCTCGAAATTTGTCTCCTTCGCGACCTTTTCAACGACCCCGAGCGCGTGCTCCCTGCACGAGTTCTTCACCGAAGTGCCGACGCGCTTTATGAGCATGAAAACGGTCTTGACGCGCATCCTGACGCCGTCCTTCGTGGCGACATCCTGTATGCAGTCGACGCGCCTCCCGTACCGCTGCACCATCCTGTAAAGGCGCTCCCTCATTATGTCGTGCCCCACGAACTTGGTGAAGGCCCTGTCGCCCTCCACACTGACTATCTGGAACTGGGCCTTCACGTAGAACCTCTGGTAGTTGTCCGAAATCTCAAGCATGCTCGCCTCGATCTTCCTGCCTATCAGGCTCGACGGGTCCACCGAAAGCGTCTCGCCCACGCGCTTCTCGCCGAAGAGCTTCGGTGCCACGATTTCATACCACTTCTTCTTGAGAACCATTCGAATGAATAGGGATGAAATGCTTATAAGCATTGATTTTCAGTACAATCAGCATTTTAGAAGTTTACAGAATTAATTTACTGATGGACAAACCAGATTCTTACCGCGACAAAATGAGCCTTTTGAGTCATTGTAGGACATGCAGTTTTATGTGTTGCAGCAGAGGCGGGAGCCCTATAATAAGCGGCGAAGAAAGGGAAGAAATTATCAGAAAAAGTGGTGCAGATTATTTTATAGAAATTGGAACAGAAAACGGTGAAACATATTTTGTCATCGAACTTAACAGAGATGGAAGCCGGAGAGATTTAAACAGCGACCCATGTTCATTATGTAAAACATTATAACACATGGCCTTTAACTGAGGGTGAATTATTACAGATTGAGTGTGAATAATATGAAAAAATTGGCAATAAATGGAGGGAAGCCAATAAGAAAAAATTTTCTGCCTACTTCCCAGCCACTAATAACAGAAGTAGAAATAAAGGAAGTTACAAATACATTAAAAAATGGGTGGCTCACAACAGGACCAAAAGTCATTGAATTTGAGAAAAAGTTTAAGGATTACATAGGATGCAAGCATGCTATTGCAGTTAATTCAGGCACGTCAGCATTGCATTTATCTTTGATACTCGCCGGTATCGGAAAAGGCGATGAGGTAATAACGACACCCATGTCTTGGGTGAGCACAGTAAATACGATAATCTATTCCAGAGCTAAGCCTATTTTTGTTGATATTGACAAGGGAACTTTGAACATCAATCCTGAAAAAATTAAAGAAGCCATTACCAAAAAGACAAAAGCCATTATGCCAGTCCATATGGCTGGAAGAGCCTGCGAAATGGATAGAATACAAAAAATCGCAAAAGAAAATAATCTTCATGTAATAGAAGATTGTGCCCATGCGATTGAAACTGTCTATA
>JACPJX010000016.1 GCA_016187365.1 Candidatus Aenigmatarchaeota archaeon
GGTCTGCGTTTTTGACTATAACGGAGCTAAAATTCTGAGATGCTGTGCGTTCTTTCAGAATTTTCAGATGTTCCTCGGCAGTTTTTGTAAGAAATTTGTCCTTTGAGCCGAATATTGCAAGAATAGGACATGTGATTCTCGAGAATAGTTTTATTCCAGAGTCATAATTGAAAATCTGGGACTCGATGTTTTTCGGGTCAGCAACGCTGAGAAACCTTCCAGCTCCCAGAAGCGTGCCATTGATAAGTTTCGGCGGCATCAGTTCCTTTTTATCTGCCGCCGCCGCAGTTTTTATTATACCTTCAAGTTTTTTACCGAATTCTTTCTTCAAGATGTTGTAGTCATCCCCGGGCCCGAGAAGAACTATTCCTGTCACTCTTTTGTCATGTTTTTTGCCCATATAATAGATTATTTTTTGGCATCCGGTGCTGTGGCCTGACAGGATGATTTTTGAAAAGCCGTTTTCGCCTGCAAAATCAACCGCTCCTTTAACGTCATTTAAAGAGGTTTCGAATTTTTCGAAGGCTGTGCCTGCCCTTGACCATTTATATTTAGTATCTGGTATTTCGGCTACCGTATCATGTCCTCTGTTATTTACGACAAGAAGGCTGTATCCGGATTTTATTATTACTTCAGCCATATAAGGCAGGCGGAAATCGTCGTAAAAGTTGCTTCCCATTCCATGGAAATGAATAAAGATTTTGTCATGGCCTTTGCTGACAAGAAACCCATGTAAAAGAGCACCGTCGTCTGTCTTAAACCTTACAAGTTCGCCTTTTATCTTGAAATCCCATTTCATTTTTTTAAGCCTCCTTCATATTCTTTCATCTGCTCCTGCAATGCCTGCGTCGGCTTTTCATAGACGTACCTGAACATGTCCTCCCTTTTCGGTTCCGGCATCTCCTCAAACGCCTTTATCGCCGCCTGCACCCTGTCTGCCGCATTTTTCTGCAGTCTCTTTTCATCGGCATCGCTCCATATTTTTTTCTTGAGCATGTGCCTGCGCAGCCTGTCTATTGGGTCTTTTTTCTTCCACTCCTCAATCTCCTTTTCGCTCCTGTATTTCTTCGCGTCGTCCGCAGTCGTGTGGTCGCCCATCCTGTACGTGAGACATTCCACGAGCGCCGGGCCGTCGCCGGCCCTGGCCTTTTCCAGCGCTTCTTTTGTTGCTTTGTACACCGCAAATATGTCGTTGCCGTCGACCTGAATGCCGTCGAAGCCGAATGCAACGGCTTTCTGCGCTATCGTCCCGGATGCCGTCTGCCTCCTCGAAGGCATGGATATCGCCCACTGGTTGTTCTGGCACACAAACACGACTGGCGCCTTGAACACGCCTGCGAAGTTCATGGCCTCCATGGTGTCGCCTTCTGATGCGGCGCCGTCGCCGAAATACGTTACTGTTGCATACTTCTCTTTCTTCATCTTGGCCGCCATGGCGAAGCCCACGGCATGAGGCGGCTGCGTGCCCACCGGAATCGAGACCGAGAAGCAGTTCAGCCCGGGAGGTATATAATTGCCGCGCTCGTCCCCCGCCCAGTAGGCGTACATCAGGTGCATCGGCATACCGCGAGCAAGATAAGCGGCGCCCTCGCGGAACGCGGGGAACATCCAGTCTTCCTTCTGCATTGCATAGGCCGAGCCTACCTGGCTGGCTTCCTGCCCGAGTATGGATGCATAAGTGCCTATGCGGCCTTCCCTCTGGAGCTTCAGCGCATTGTTGTCGAATACGCGGGCGGTGAGCATGAGTTCATACATCTTCCTCATGTCTTCGCCCTTCACCGGCGGCGCGTCGCAGTTGCCTGCCTCATCCATGAGCTGCAGTTTGCGCACGGAGAACGAGAGCCTTTCATCATATGCCATAAGAATAGTATTCGGCCGGCGGTAAAAAAAGGTTATTAGTCGTGCAATCTATGGTTTATTATGAGACGTTTATGCGCTGAAGTGGTTGCCATTGTCGCGCTCCTGTCGCTGATGATGTTCCTTTCTTCATATTCAGAATTCGTAAAGACGGGAAATACCATATCGCGCGACAGTGGATTGCCTTCTTGGGCGCGGCCTTGGGCAGGCGTGCCATACGATGTCGAGACAGGGGAAAATCTTGTCTCGGCGTCGGTAAGGAACAGCAGGCTGACAGTAAACGCCAAGGGCACCTACATATGGCGGACAGGATACTTGTGGAATGCGGGAACAAGAAGCTGGAAGCGTTTCACGTTCCCGCAGAGAAGCGATTATGACGGCTGGGCAAGAGGCGATGCAAGGGCTGAAATTCCGCTGACAGAACAAGACATCATAAACGGCGAAAACTACGTCCTGGCGTACACATGCAGCTGGAAGAATGGAAGATGGTATTGCGGATGCCTAAATGAAAATACTTGCGGCAGGTGGCAGCTGCAGACGTTCACGGCTAGGCGGATGAATGATGCAATTGCACAGGACATGTCGAGACTTATAGGCAATCTTCCAGACACACCAGTGTTTGATTTTGCTGATGTTGTTGTTCGAACTGACAGAAATGCCACAGAGCCAAGGGCAGACTTCAATGACGACGGCACCATTGACTTTAACGACTTCTTCCTGTTTTCGGATGCATTTGAGACTGAAGACGGATTTTTTGACCTGAGCAACAATGGCATGGTTGATTACGACGATTTCTTCATATTCGCGGACAATTTCGGGAAGAAGATAAGCGATTTTCGACTGGACAAGATTGTATATGACAAAGACTGGCGCAGGATTAATATATGCGTTCAGTATATCGGAAACAACCCCGAATCTATTGAAGGCCGCACTTATCCTTATCAGGCGCAAGTAAGAATTCCCGGGACAAGCTATGTTATAATCGGTTCAAGCGCGGTGAGAACTTTGATAAATGATGACTGTGAACGCAGCTTGATTAGTATAGGTCTCTCGATGGATCAGTTATCTGAGATATCGGCCAGATATCCGGACGGGAACGTGCCGGTGGAAATCAGCTTAAGAATCCCAGGGATTTTCGGCGAAGACTGGATATGGCAAGAGTCGGGAGAAGTGAGGATAGTAAACAGAGTATATACCGACAACTATGAATACAAGATAGGTATCGTTCAGTCAGTTGCCCCCGGATTCGACCTTTCGAAAAAGAAGGTATGCCTATATACGGGTCATGTTTTTTATCCCGAAGGAAGTGAACATGACGAGAATGATTACACTCCTATAGGAAACGGCGATAAAGATAATTGCAGAGAAGTAGATATTTCGTACAATATTGCTGATATTTTGTTTTCAGACAATCCTTATACTACAATCCAGGTGGGAGACAATGGTAGGTCGAGAAATATTTATTCCCTGAAGCATCTTGGTAAGTTCTGGGAGAATCTATTAAAAAGGCACGGCATAACGGATACGATACTGAAGAAAAACCCCAGATTCTTGGTGACATTCTTGCCCATGATAGAAAAGGGGAATGCACCAGAAAGCAGCAGTCCTGGTGAATGGGGGCATTTCTTGGAAGAAAGTGCAGCGGAATCCGGGCTGAATCTTGATGAGTTTGATTATGTCGTATATATAAGATACTATTCTCCAAGCGTGGAGAGGGGATTCAGGTCGTTTGCATTAAAAGGCAGGGCTTACGTGTCATTCAAGTTGTCGTCAGAAGAAATCGTTAAAAACACGGAATTTATAACGACTGCGCATGAGTTAGGACACGTAATTTTTGACCTCCATGACTTGTATGACGGATTCGGAATACAATACCCAGAGGGGGTTCCTGATCCTGTCCGCTTCCCGCAGACAAAGGCATGCATAATGGCTCAGAGTTTTGGACTGGAAAGAAGTGATAAAAGCGACACCCTTGTCCGGCAATATGTATACAGCTACGACCCAGAAGATTATGTATTATGCGTCGATGACATAGTCAAGATTGTCGGGGCGGAAAACCCCAATTGTCCGGTTTCAGATTTTTATGCTGCAAGATGCGGGCAGTACTGCACTTCGCTGAACTACCTGAGCTGCAGTAGATAAATTACTTCCCCGCAGCCCATTTCTTCAGGTTCTCGTAGCTTGTCGAGCCGCATATCCACTTGCCAGACTTTTTGTTGAAGAAGAAAGGCACGCCGCCGCAGAATCCCTTGTCCGTCTCCTGCAGGAGCTTCGCGTTCTTCGCGTTGTGCCACACCTCGAAGCGCTCTATCTTCACCTTCAGTTCATTCTCCAGTTTCTCCATGAGGGGCTGCATCTCTATGCAGTGCGGGCATTCGGTGCCGTAGAACTCGATGAGGTCTCCCATAAATGTTAGTTGTCGGAGACCGTATAAATAATTATAACTTCACTATCTCGTTCCTGTCGAACGGATTCTCATATTTTATCTGGAGGAGTTCGTAGACCTCGGGCGGTATGCCGATGTCGCATAGGTAAAGCATGCCCGTGAAATCCTTCGCCTTTTTCTCAAGGAGGCCTTTCTTCGGCATCCCGACTGACAGCGTCCATTTCGCCTTCATGCACGCGCCATATGGCCCCCCTGTGTCGGGATTCATTCCGGTTGGCATGTCTATTGACAATATCTTTTTTCCGCTTTCGTTCGCCATTTTTATCAGGGATTCATAGAAGCCCGACGGGGGGCGGTTTATGCCGTACCCGACAAGGGCGTCGATTATCACGTCGCATTTCTTGAATGTGTCGGCAAAGGCGAACTGGTTCGTGGGATACAGGACATCGACGTACATTGACTTCAGCGTTCCTATATGCCATTTCGTCCACTTCTTCAGGTTGTCACGAAGAACGCCGCGTTCCTTCCGGCATTCTCCAGCATCTGCGGCAGCTCTATGCCGAAATGTTTCTCCGCCCTTTCTTCTATGGCGCGCATTTCTTCTGCCGTGACTGATAACATTAAAAAATTCTTTCACGAATCTATAAAAGCAGCCTCGCGGAAGTAGGATTATGGAGCATCACGGCAGATCAGGCTCAAAATTGAGGGATATAATTCTCGGCGGCCAGGACGGGCTCGTGAACGTCCTTGGCGTCATACTTGCCGTGGCTTCGGCCATGAACGACGCCAGGATTGTCATAATCGCCGGGCTTGCCGCGACGTTTGCCGAATCGATTTCCATGGCCGCAGTTGCCTACACGTCGTCAAAAGCCGAGAAGGATTTTTACAAGTCGGAGCTCGAACGCGAGAAGTATGAGATGAAGCACATGCCCGGCACCGAGCGCAGGGAGGTCAGGGATATTTACCACAGGAAGGGATTCCGCGGAAAGCTCCTGAACGATATAGTGAAGAAGATAACGTCCAGCAAGAAACTGTGGCTCGACGTGATGATGAAGGAGGAGCTGAACCTTCAGGGCGGCAGTTCAAGCCCGTCGAAGGGCGCCTTGATAGTCGGCTTTTCCGCCCTCGCAGGCTCAGTGATTCCGCTTGTTGCGTTCTTCCTTGTTCCGGTGCAGCAGGCGGTTTTGATTTCGCTTGCCGTGTCTACCGCCACCCTGTTCATAACAGGCGCGATAAAGGCGAGGATTACCGTAGGCAACTGGATAAGAAGCGGCATTGAAATGGCCGCGATAGGCATGGCTGCCGCGCTTGTCGGATACGCGCTGGGCGCCGCGCTCGGCGTCGTGGTCTAGAATTGTCCTATAAGTTTTATAAGATGCCGAGATTTCGAGCATTGCACTAATTTTTCACCATTGTTCCATAACCGGTATTAAACGGGAAATATAATGTATCATAGGAAAGATCCAGAGGTTCTTTCCTGATTTCTGGCCAAAAAATTTCTGAATAAAGCCAAGAGAGAACTCCTCCAATCCACTCCTTTGTCAGCCGGAGAGCGCGGCGGACGCCTGCGGCGTCTGCAACGCCCCGGCCTGATATTTGTCGCCAGCCGAACGGATAAACAAGTATTATAATTATAACCGGCAATAGTTATTTCATGTCAGAGGTCCTCCTTGAAATAGGGATAATACTTCTTTTCGCGAAGCTTTTCGGCGCCGTGACCGACAGGATGAAGCTGTCGTCGATAGTCGGCGAGGTCATTGCCGGCATATTCGTCGGCTCGCTTTTCCACTTCAGGCCCAGCCATTTTCTGGAACTGATTTCAGGCCTCGGCATACTGATACTTGTGTTCCTCATAGGCCTGGAGACTAGGTTCGATGAAATAAAGAGGGATATATACAAGGGCAGCATCCTGGCAATACTCGGGAGTCTGCTGACCTTCGCCGGCGGGCTTCTCATCGGCGAGTTCGTATTCGGAAGCTTGAATGCCGGAATAGTCGTGGGCATGGCGATGATATCGACAAGCACCGCCATACCGATAAAGGCCCTGATAGACAGAGGGGAGATCAGGACGCCTGCCGGCAGGATAATCGTGGTGATATCAGTCGCCGACGACATAATAGCCATACTCGCCCTCTCCGTAATGGCAAGCTATTTTTCAGCCGGCAATATAGTGATTTGGAACGTGATTATCCTGTTCCTTATCATGCTCGGGTTCATTTTCTTCACGCTTACCGCGGGCACCAAGGTCGTGGAGAGGATAATTTCGTTTGTGGGCTACCACATAAAGGACGAGCAGGCGCTCATGACTGCGCCCATCGCTGTCGCGCTGGCGACGGCGGCTCTGAGCCAGCGGCTTGACCTGGCTGCCGTGACCGGCGCTTTCATTGCCGGCATGATAATGAGCAAGGGCGTCTTCACGAAGTCCATAATAATACCGAAGCTTCAGGTTGCGGGGTTAGGCCTTTTCATCCCGGTATTTTTTGCGTACAGCGGCATGCTGATGGACCTTTCATCGCTCGGTTTCGCGAGGTTTTTCGGGTATGACAGCCGCGACCAGGCGATAATAGCCATAAGCATGGTGCCGCGCGGCGAATACGGCATAGTCATATCGCAGCTTGCCCTTGCCATGGGGATAATAACCGGAAGCGTATACACGATACTCATATCATTCGTCGTAGTCACGATAATAATAACGCCCATGCTTTTCAGCGCCGCCGACAGCGTATTCGGGAAGAGAAGGCGCATTGAGTGGAAAATTTAGGCTATGATTTCTTCCATTTCTTGCACATCTCTATGCGCTTCATGAAATTCGGGTGCGTGTAGAACCATGCCTCTATAAGGGGGTGGGGCACACTGGAAAGCGCCATGTCTGCAAGCCGCTTCTCCGCGGATATCTGCGCCTTCTTCTTTTTTGCGGTTCTTAGCGCAAAGAGGTCCGCATGGTGCTCCCTGCGGCGCGAATACCAGTTTACGGCCGGCATGAGAAGGAAGTCAATAACAAGGTAAACGGCGAAGACGAACGGCAGGCTTGCAGCGTTTGTTAGACTTATCCCGTAAACTGCCGCAATTCTGTCCATGGCCCAGAAGATTGCAAGCATCTTTGCCGTCTCAAGGATGATGAATCTTGTTATGTCTTTGTTGACATAGTGCGCGACCTCGTGGGCTATGACAGTCTCGACCTCGTCCTTTGCGAAGAATCTGGTCAGGGTGTCGAACAGCACGATGCGCTTCGTCTTTCCGAAGCCCGAGAACATGGCGTTCGGTTTTTTTGATTTCCTGCTCTCGTCTGCGATGTAGACGCCCTCGATGCCCCCGACGCCGGCCCTTTTCAGCATGTCAAGTATTTTTTTCCGGTGAACCTTGTCCCTGTATGCCCTGAGTTTGTAGAAAAGCGGCGTGACGGCGACAGGGTATATGAAGTTCGAGAATGCGTTCGCGAAGAAATAGGCCGCTCCGGCGTAAATCCACCATCCGCCTAGGGGGGTTATGAGATAGAACGCGATTATTGCGGGAAGGATGAATGCGTATGAAACGGCAAGCCCCTTCAGGTAGTCCTTCGCCCATCCGCCTATCCTGAAGTTCGAGAGGCCGTATTTGTGCTCGTATACATAGGTGAAATAGAATCTCAGCGGCAGGTTTGACGCGGAAAGCATAGCCAGAACGGCGAAGCCGTAGACTGCTATTCCTGCAACGCCTGAAAGCCCCATTGAAGAATAGAGCGACGCATTCATGCCCGACGCGGTGAAAGCATACAGGAACGCAAGCGTGATTATGAAATTGTTGAGAATGTATCCCGCAATCCTTGCCCTCGAATACCTTCCTGCAAGTTCCCGCTTCTTCTTGTCGAGATTGTACGGGTATTTCACGGCCATTATGAGAAATTGGCGGGGCGGCTTATATAGTTAACCAACTTAATATTTGAGATATTAATAAGTTGGTTGGTATATGCGCAAAGAACTAAAAGTTCTTTGGCATGTCAAAAGGCTTTGCCTTTTGCACATTGCTGCCAAATTATATATATCATGTTTTTATTTGGCTAGCAATAAAGCATCCGATGAAATCTTATAAGTTGCTTCATTCAATATATTTCATGCCTGTTAACGCACTGAGCCTCCTGGCGCTTTTCGGCATAACCGTGATTGTCGGATACGTGGGTTCCCTTATATTCTCGAAGACGAAGATACCCGACCTCATATGGCTCATAATATTCGGCTTTGCTGCCGCGTCCTTCGGTTTTGCCGACAGGGCGCTTTTCTTTGCGATAGCCCCTTTCCTCGCGGCCCTCGCGATACTTCTCATACTTTTTGATTCCGGCCTGAATCTGGATTTCTACCAGATGCTGCGCATCTTTCCGCGGAGCATGCTCCTCGCCTTCCTCGGGATGGTGATTTCATCCGTGGGGGTTGCCGCCTTTTCAGTTTATTTTCTCAAGTTTACGCTTGTTGAAAGTTTCCTTCTCGGCGCGATGCTTGGCGGAACGAGTTCTGCCACTGTGATATCGGTGGTGAACAAACTGAAGATAAAGGAAAACATAAAGACGATACTGACGCTTGAGTCGGTCATTACGGACCCGCTGGTTATCGTTGTCTCGATAGTCATCGTGAATATGCTCGCGGGAAACGGAACCGCCGCGCCCGTCAAGGATGTGTTGAGCACGTTCTCGATAGGGGGGATGATAGGGATAATAGCCGGATTTGTGTGGATATTCGTTCTTGACAAACTGAAGGGCAAGCCTTTTGACTACATGCTTACCATAGCCGTGCTTTTCATTATATACGTTTTTGTCGAAAGCTCCGGCGGCTCCGGCGCCATCGCTGCTTTGTTCTTCGGCCTTATAATAGGGAACTCCAGGATATTCTCCGGCATACTGCGCTTCAAGAAAAAATTCGCGCTCGACAGCTTCTTCATATCGTTCCAGAGCGAGATATCATTCTTCATACGGAGCTTCTTCTTCGTATTCCTGGGAATAATAATCACGATAAATTATGACTACATAATTTACGGGATTGCGATAGCTGCCATCCTTTTCATTGCCAGGCTTGTGATGGTTGAAATATCCTGCCTGAAGATGAAGATGGCTGCCTACGAGAAGAATGTGATGCGGATAATGGCGCCCCGCGATCTGACGTCGGCCGTCGTTGCCCAGCTGCCGCTGATATACGGGCTGAAAAATGCCTCTGCTTATTCGAGCATCGTGTTCGTTGTCATCGTCGTGACGGTCATATATACATCAGTTTTTACCATGGCTTTGAAGGACGGCTCTTCGAGAAAAAAGGAAGAGAAACAGGAAGAAGACTGATTTGAATTTATAAGCCTTTCCCTCTATACTCTCCTATGATAGAATTCTGCAGGTGCGGCAGCCTCATGACGCCGGTGAAGGACGGTTTCAGGTGCAGGAAATGCGGCGCCGTGTCCGGGAAAAAGGCCGACAAGATAGTGAGCGAGAAGCGCGCCAAGGACGACATAATAACCATAGACGACAACGCGCCTGACCATCTTCCCGTCACGGACAAAGAGTGCGAGAAGTGCGGCAACAAGACCGCAATCTTGAGGATGAAGATTGCGCGAAATTATGTTCGGAGAGTTTAGAAACAGCGTATAAATAGTCATCCTCATAACAATCATGTGTGAAAGAATGAAGTTCAGCGAAATGAAGATTGACAGCCGCATTCTGAAGGCGATAAGCGACCTTGCCATTGTTGAGCCGACAGAGATACAGGAGAAGGCATTGCCGCTCGCGCTAGAAGGAAAGGACGTCATAGGCCAGTCGATGACCGGCTCCGGGAAGACGCTTGTCTTCGGCGTGCCCATAATACAGAACATCCAGCACGGCCGCGGCATACAGGCACTGGTCCTGGCGCCCACCAGGGAACTGGCTGACCAGATAACGAAGCATATCGTGAAATTCTCGAAGTATGTGAAGCTTAACATATGCGAGATTTACGGCGGCGTTTCGATGGAGCCGCAGACGTATAATTTGAGGCATGCTGACGTCGTCGTGGGCACGCCCGGCCGCATCCTCGACCACATGAGGCGCGGCAACATAAACTACTCCGGCCTGAAGATGCTCGTTTTTGACGAGGCCGACAGGATGCTTGACATGGGATTCATAGACGACATCAAGCTGATAGTCAGCCAGATGCCGAGGAAGAGGCAGACGATGATGTTTTCGGCCACGATACCTGACGAACTGATGTATATAGTGAAGAACTATATGATAAATCCGGTGCGCGTCAGGGCCCAGGCCCATGTCTCGAAGCACAAACTCAGGCAGGTATATTATGACGTGAAGCAGGAGTACAAGATGTCGCTTCTTGTGCACCTGATGAAGAAGGAGAAGCCGACGCTCGCGATAGTGTTCTGCGCAACCCGCGGCATGACCGACATAGTGGAAAGCGCCCTGGCCCAGAATGGCATCGAGGCAAAAGCGATTCACGGCGGCCACACGCAGAGCAGGAGGAGCGCCATAATGGAAGGATTTCATTCAGGCAAAGTGCACGTCCTCGTCGCAACTGACGTGGCCGCGCGCGGGCTTGACATAAAGAACGTCACGCACATATTCAACTATGACTGCCCGAACAGCGCAGACGATTACACCCACAGGATAGGCCGCACCGCACGCATAGGCGCCGAGGGCAAGGCCATAACGCTCCTCTCGCAGCACGATCATCAGGCATTCAGGAGCATCGTAGGGAGGCAGGACATAGAAAAAGGGTCGCCTGAAAAGTTTCCCATCGTGAAGTTCAGGATGCCGGAAAGGAGAAGCTTCCATCCAATGAGGAGGCGCTTCGGCGGCGGCGGTTTCAGGAGAAGAAGGTTCTGACCGGTGTAATTTGAATGTAATTCTTCCGGAATTGAAAATTTTCTCGCTTATAATTAAAAAGGTTCGTCGGCATAATTTGTTATGCCCCTGAATTCTGCCGAAAGGTTTCTGTTCGGGCAAAGCCTTCATCATCCCCTCCTGTTCAGGTATGCCGTCAGGCGCGGACTTTACATGAGGAACGGAAGAAAACTGCTTTGCGACAGATGAGGTGCCTGGATGATAGTTGAAGGAAGGCTGATAAGCCATGAAGGCGAGAGGTTCGGCCAGGTGGAGATAAACCCCGAGACCGGCCTGATAGAGGATGTCGGGGCGAATCTTGGAACGCCTGACATCAGGTTCTATGACCGGATGGTGTTTCCGGGATTCGTTGACCTTCACATACACGCAAGGGAAGACGCGAGCGGAAAGAAGACCCACAAGGAAACATTCCGCACGGCGTCGGAGGCCGCCATACATGGCGGTGTTGTGCTTGTGGGCGACATGCCGAACAATGACGTGCCGCCCGTTGATGACGTAAGCTATGAAGCCAAGGAGAGGCTGACGAAAGCGTCCCTGGTGGATGTGATGCTATATGCAGGCATAGGTCCTGACACATGTCCCCTCAGAAGGATAGTCCCTTACAAGGCCTATATGGGAGCCGTGTCGAAAGGCGGCCCCAATCCGTATGTGGAGAGGCTGGATTTTCACACCAAAAAAGAGGTTGGGGATGCGGCATTCAGGTATATGTGGGAACATGTAAGTTATCACTGCGAAGATTCCGATGTTTTGAGGCAGTCAGAGGATAGACCGACTCACGAGCAAAGGAGGCCTCCCGAAGCCGAAGTCATGGCCACTGATTTCGCGCTATATCTCATAGGGAAATACAGGCAGCATGGAAAATTATGCCACTTCTCCATAGGAACCGGATTGCCAAAAATAATGGCGGCCAGGCTGAGGGGCGAGAACGTTACATGCGAAGCGTCTCCGCACCATCTTTATTTTGACACTTCGATGCTCACGGATAAAAACAGGTTGTGGCTCCAGGTAAATTCACCGTTGAGGAGCCCGGACGACAGGGAGGCCCTTATAGAAGGATTGAGAGGCGGCGACGTTGACTACCTTGCAACCGACCACGCGCCTCATACACGGGACGAGAAATTGAAAGGCATTTCAGGTATTCCGCATCTTGACACTTATGGCGGATTCACGACATGGCTCATGAAAAAGCATGGTTACACCCCGCAGGACATAGCAAGGGTCTGTTCTTATAATCCTGGTATGTTTGTTGAGCCTTTCATGCCGGTGAGATACGGAAAGATAGAACCAGGATATGCCGGCTCCCTGACGGTAATTGACATGTCAGCCCCTTACAGGGTCGATAGGGAAAACCTGAAAACGAAATGCGGATGGTCGCCGTTCGAGGGCGTCGTCTTTCCGGGGAGCGTCTCCTGCACTATAGTGCGCGGAAACGTGTACAGGCACTAGAGCCTCTTCTCGTCCGCGTCAAGATTGTCAAAATACGTTGTGACATGCTTCCCGTGGGCCCTGATTTGCTCCCTGAGCCACGCCTTCTTTTCCGGCGTATCGGGCCCGAGATGCCTCATCATACTGTTGAACGCATCTTTCTCTTTCTGCGTCTTCCTACCGGAAAGCCACCCGGTAATCTTTTCGTCGCTCTTCAGTTCCCTGACTTTCTTTGCAAATTCCCCTGCACTGATGCCGAAGAATTCGAGAACCTTTTTGTCCAGAGGGCAGTTGTAGTGGTATTCTCCCAGCGTGCCCGCATTGCTGGCTCTTGCCTTGTCTATCGTCCGCGGCAGCATCACGACTCCGGCCAGCATGTCGTAGGGGCTTCTCGGAAAATTCTTGGCGAGGTCCATGATTATCAAATTTTTATTGAGGGAAAAACAATTAATAGCAATGTTCGACTACGAATACTACGGCAGCGGGCTGTACAGCGCTGCGGTGAACATGGCGCTTGAGGAATATTTTTTGCGGGCGCCGCGCCGGGCAACGTTCAGGCTTTACAGCTTCCCGAAGGATTCTGCGATTCTCGGATACGCGCAGGCGACAGACGCCTTGAGGAAAAGGGATGTCGATGTCATGCGGAGAATTTCAGGCGGCTCCCATGTGCAGGCCGGGCCGAACATACTCGCGTATTCTGTCGTTGTGCCGCGGGACGGGACTTTCAGGACATACGAGGATATGCGGGCTTATTACGCGGAAAAAGTGGCTCTGGCGCTCGAAAGCATGGGAGTAGAAAATATTGATGTCGACAACAAGGCGTCTACAGTTAACGTTGACGGAAGGGTGATAGCAAGCCATGCCATGGTCTGGGGTGTCGAGCGTGCCCTGCTTCACGGCCTTGTCATAATAAGTCCTTACGACGTGGACGGGATGTCGGAAAGGCTCTATCTGGGCGAGAGGAGGATAGGTTCCGGCATCTACACCGAATATGCCGCCTTGAAGAATATGCCTGTTGTATCGAGGCTTCTTGACGAGGTGGCCCCCGGGCGGCCGGAAGAGGAAAGGAATGAAATCATCAGGAGAGTCGTTGGCGAGGCCCTGCTTCAGCAGTTCACGGGAGGCAGGTATGAGAGAAGGAAAATAGGCGATGCAATCATGTCCGAATCGATGGTGCTCATCAGGAAGAAATTCGGGAATGATTTCTGGGTAAACCTGAAAAAACCTCCGTTTACAAGGGATGAGATAGACGAAATACCCGGCGAGGAGCTTGACGGCCCGCTGAAGAGCGGACTCGGCTATTGCATGTACTCGCAGGTTCCCGACAATAAGTTCAAAAAAATGGCTGTTCCGGAGGAAAAATAAGTTCTTAAGTGCCGGAGTCAAATCTTCAGAATGGCGTTCTCAAAAAAAGACGCAGTTGAAATAATAGTTGCCTTTGCCGTCGCGTGGGTTTTCTACCAGGTCCTTGCGGTTCTGACTGGAACCGGGATGCCGCTTGTTTCCGTGGTTTCTGACTCGATGCTTCACGCTTCATCCTATGACGAATGGTGGAACTCGAAAGGAGAATATTACTCCGGCATCGGGATATCAAAGAACGATTTTGCGGAATTTCCGGCTGCCGGAGGCCTTGAATGCGGCGACCTGCTTTTTGTGGTGAAGGATGCCGCGCCGGAAACAGGTGACATAGTCATATACTCAAAGCCCGGGACAGGCTACACGATAGTTCACCGCGTCGTGGGAATAAACGACGATGGGTATATTCTGAAAGGGGACAATAACGCGGCTCCTGACCCCCTTGTCAGACGCTCCCAGGTATTGGGAAAGATGGTGTTCGCCATGCCGCTTCTTGGGGCGCCGCGCCTTGTCCTTTACTACATAGAAGGCTTCGTCACCGGACGGCCGCTGAATCTTGGCGGGACGTGCTCGCTCGTTCGGCTCTGAGTCGTGCCCTTACTCCATCTAGGTGATATATTTTTCTTCTTGGTGTTACCATGGCAGGTGCAGTTCTTTCTACCTCACATCCGCCCGCGGCCCTCATTGTTTCATCAAACAGATCAGAAGTATATTTGACGGAGTCCCTTGAAACGATCACGGCTCCTGTTGCCATGGCATTGGCCATAACCCGAAGACCATTTCGTGCGATTGTTGTTGTTTCGGCCTCACCATTTTCTTTCCTCATATAAGTTGAAAAATCAAAGCCTATATCCGCAGATCCGTTAGCCACATAACCTTCAACAGAGCCGCCGACTCCCATAACATCGAAATTTCCGAATTTTTCTCTAAGGAATTTTGCTGCGGCGCCTTTTTTCAACAGGGGTCTATATCTGTGCTCAGTTACCACTCTCGGAGTTCTTTCACCGGACTTTATCCTTTCAATATCATACAATGAAAACAGTAGAATATCCCCTTCCCCGAAATCCAGATCCCTCAGGACTTTTAATCTGCCATGGCCTTCCAGTTTATATGTGGTTACGAAGTCCAATCCAGTGATACCGAAGTGAGCTCCAGGAGAAATATGAACTCCATCGTCATAAAAACCACCAACGCATCTTGGAACGTCTTCGGATTTAGTCGGCCAAAATGTGACTTTTCCAATAGACTGTTTGAAATCTACAGGCCTGTCTTCTATATTGATTTCAATTCCGTATGTTCTACTAAGATATCCTTGTACGGATGTTCCCAGCTCCCCCTTTGCCAATGCCACCATATAATGCTGGTCTTGGGACCTTCCATTTCCTTTGCTCATTTTTACCACGTTTCGGGACTTTTATTATCCGGTAAAGGCTTTAATACGTTCTTTTTCTCATTTTCTTTCGAACTCGGCCTTCTTGACAACGTCAAGTTTTGAGATGTCATTCTCGAGCTTTTTCTGATTCCTGCATTCAGTCATGTCGATTATCGCGGACCATTCCGCAAGTTTCCCCCTTTCTATCGTCCTCGACATGCTCATGAGTATGTCGACGCCGTTCCTTGACATCAGGTTCATCACCTTTGACAGCGAGCCCTGGGCGTCCGACATCATTAACCTCAGGTGGGCGGTATTCCCGTTAACGAGGGGGAATATGCGCACTTCTCTTTTTTCGTTGTTGACGATTATCAGTTCCATGCCGTCCTTCAGCCCTATGTAGTCGCGTATATGGAAAGGCACTATTGTCCTTCCCTTCGAGTCAAGCCTGGCTATGTTGAAGTTTTTCAC
>JACPJX010000048.1:0-21968 GCA_016187365.1 Candidatus Aenigmatarchaeota archaeon
ACTCCGGGCACGAAGGTCGATGAAATATCCGGGACAATCGAGGACGTGATAAGGTCTTACGGATGCCAGCCTGTCTCGAATCTCACCGGCCACGGCCTCGGGCAGTGGGAAGGCCATGCAGAGCCGACAATACACAATGTCAGAACCGGCAATAGATATGTCCTTCAGGAAGGCGACGTCATAGCGGTCGAGCCTTTCGCGACAAACGGCTCCGGAAGGATAAAGGACTCGGAGCCCTCTGTTATTTTTTCTCTTGTGAACATGAAGCCTGTCAGGAGCGCCGGGGCGAGGAAAATCATCCGTGATATAGAGGCATTCAACGGCCTTCCGTTCGCGGAAAGGTGGCTGGGTTCTTCATTCAAGACGAGGCTTGCGATGCGGGAACTGAAGCAGTCCGGCGCCCTGTATGAATATCCTGTCCTGAAGGAAGTTTCAAAAGGAATCGTGGCCCAGGCCGAGCACACGGTAGTGGTGAAAGAAACTCCCATAATCACGACAAAACTATAATTTTTCAGCGTCATTGAACATAAAAAGTTTCAAATGACTAGATTAATTATGATTAATTATGATTACAGTCGTCGATAACGGCAGGGGTGCGCAGGAAATTTCGCACCTTCTGCGGGCGAAAAGCACCGTAGCAAAGCCGAAGGATGCAAAGGAAGGCCCGTTCATAATTTCAGATGGCCGCTGGAGCCCGGAGTCGCAGAAAATAATCTCAAGACTTCTCGAGAAAACCGGGAAGCCTGTCATGGGAATAGGCGCGGGCATGGGGTTCCTAGCCGCGTTCTGCGGCGCTCCGGTGAAGGAGTCTAAAGCCATGCAGAAACAGGAGAGCGTGTCCCTGAAGAAGCCCTCCCCACTTCTTCTGGACTTCAGGAGGGTTTTTACTGTTGTCGAAACAGGCAACTGTGTTGTGCAGGAACTCCCGGAAAATTTCTCCGTCCACGCCTCATCAAAAAGCTGTGAATTCGAGGTCATCCAGGATATGGAGAGGCCTTTCTTCGGCGTCCACTTCAATCCCGAGCTCGGGCAGGACGGCGTGCGCATACTGGGCAATTTCGAGAAGTTCATCAACGTATGGGAGAAGTACCACAAGAGGGAATAGTCATCTTGCAATACATCTGCATTCAAGGAGAGGTTCTTCGCGCGGCATGTCTGCAAAAGGCGAAACCTTTTGAGATGTCAAAAATGCTTCGCAATTTTGAACATGTCTCCAGCAGAATGAAGCCTCTATGCCGTTCAGCCTTATCTTCACGGGGGTTTCCTTGCTGCATAGAATGCATTTCATGATTCTCACGCGTCTTGTTTTGACATTCTGATTATTCTGTCCAGATGCTACACGCATCTTCCGTCGTTGCAGCTGCATTTCTGGAGCCTTGAAGCGACGCGGTTGCCGTTGCATGTGAATTCCTTCAGTATGCTGCCGGTGCATTCATCCGTGTACGTGCTCTGCACCCCGTTTATCGTATGGGTGACAGTTCCTTTGGTCGAGATGTCCGTGCCGTCGCTGTCCTCGCACGTTATGACATCCTGCGGCGCCGCGGCGCTTTCCGCCGGGTAAGACGGCTGCAGAACGGCAAACGCGGCGACAATTATCACTATGACAGCCGCAATTGCGTAGTCGACTTTCTTCAGTTTCATAGCATCATCCCGTATAAGTCACTTCTTCCTCGAGCGCGCGCGATTTTCTCCTCTTCATTATGCTTTCGTAGAACTTGTTCATGTCATCACTCACGCTGGGCTTTATCTCCTTCATCGCCGCTGCGAAGTCCTTTGCGGTCACTTCGTCGGCGTTTATGTCCTTCCTCATGGCCGACATCGCGGCTTCCCTTGCAAGCGCCTCAAGGTCGGCGCCCGAAAAGCTCGTTGTTTCCTTCGAGAGTTTCTCGATGCTGACGTCATCGGCGATCGGCATGCCATCTGTGTGGACTTTCAGTATTTCAAGCCGCGTCTTTTCGTCCGGCGTCGGCACCAGAATCTGCCTGTCGAACCTCCCGGGCCTGAGCAGGGCCGGGTCGACTATGTCAGGCCTGTTTGTCGCTGCTATCACGACCACGTCATGAAGCTCCTCAAGCCCTGAAATCTCGGCAAGGAGCTGTGAGACAACGCGCTCCGAGACGTGGCTGTCGTTTGAATATGACCTTCTCGGCACAAGCGCGTCTATCTCGTCAAAAAATATTATTGACGGGGCCACCTGCTTCGCCCTTCTGAAGACGTCGCGTATGTGGCGCTCGCTCTCGCCGACGTACATTGAGAGCAGTTCAGGCCCCTTTACCGAGATGAAATTCGCGCCGCTCTCGTTTGCGACGGCCTTTGCCATAAGGGTTTTCCCGCATCCGGGCGGCCCGTAAAGCAGGATGCCTGTCGGCGGCTTTATTCCCATCCTCTTGAACGCATCGGGATGCTTGAGGGGCCATTCAACCACTTCTTTCATCATGCCCTTCACTTCCTCAAGCCCGCCTATCTCATCCCATGTCACCTTGGGGATTTCTATGAGGACTTCCCTCATTGCCGAAGGCTCCACGATTTTTAGCGCATGGTCGAAGTCCTCCTTGGACACTACAAGCCTCTTCAGGACGTTCTCGTCTATCGGTTTGTCCTCCTTTATCTCGCCGAGATCCGGAAGCACCCTGCGGAGAGCGTGCATCGCGGCCTCCTTGCACAATGCTAGAAGGTCGGCGCCCACGTATCCGTATGTTATCTCGGATATCTTGTCGATATTGACGTCGTTGAGAAGCGGCATGCCCCTCGTATGTATCTGGAGTATTTCCTTCCTTCCGTCCTTGTTCGGCACGCCGAGTTCTATCTCCCTGTCGAACCTCCCGGGCCTTCTCAAAGCCGGATCCAGGGAATTCGGCAGATTCGTGGCGCCTATGACTATCACCTTGCCCCTTGATTTCAGCCCGTCAAGGAGCGTGAGCAGTTGCGAGACGACCCTCTTCTCCACTTCGCCCTTGACCTCTTCCCTCTTCGGCGCTATCGCGTCAATCTCGTCTATGAAAACTATCGAAGGCGCGCTTTTCTCCGCCTGGTCGAATATCTTGCGCAGGTTTTCCTCGGACTCTCCATAAAATTTCGAGTTGTGGAGAACTACGTTTGCCGGATTGCCGCCGATAAAATTAGAATAAGGGTTTATTGCAAAATCAAAAACCTCTCCTTCTCCCAAATGTTCTATCGAATTTATTTTAGCAAAACTCATGTTCCCATTATCGTCTATAACAGCAGCCTCTTTGTTCACGTCCAAATCTTTCAAGGCCACCCATTCGTTGCATCTTTCTTTTTTAACGAGGAGCGGTTGATTATGCGAGCCTCTTACCTCCGAGCCATTTGACATCTTTATTTTGTATATATCGGCATCGAGTCTGAAGGCATGATGTATCCTATCCTTAACTATCTTATTTTCATTATCCAAAACATAGACAAAGAAGTCCTTGTTGGGAACTATCACTTCCAGATTTTGTTTTCTTTCCGTTATTTTACCATCATTCTTTATCTCCTCATATAGAACTCTAGCAGTTTTGACGCCATCTGTTGTCTTCACCTCAGTATCGCCGTCTATGCACATGCACTCAGGGCCGTTGAGCACGAGGAACTTCGCGCCGCTCTCGTTCGCGACGGCCTTTGCCAGCAGGGTCTTTCCCGTGTTATGTGATAATATTCCATTGCTGAAGAATGAATGTGTTGTGGGAACTTCAAAATCATAAACCCTTTCCCATCCGTTCACCCTTCTCACTTCTCTTATGGGCTCAAAATCTATATCTTCATTCGGCGTTCTTCTAGAGTAAGTTGAAAACTGTTCTTCAAGCTTTCGTGTTTTTGATTTGGAAATAAATCCTATACCATCCATGTATTTTCTGATATTATCCTTTCCTCTTATTTTTAGTACGTGAGATTCCCCGTATAAATCCCTATAAGAATATATGGAGGATCTTATCGACCATCTCAAAAGCAATATCTGGACTTCTTCTAATAGCTGTCTCGATTTGGATTTTAATGTTACTGCCCTGTCAAAATACCTGTTCTTCTTGACAACAGAGCCGTCCCCTTCGAACAATCCTCTCAAAAAGCCGGCAGCCACAAGGTTCGGTGAAAGCAGTATTTCCTGCGGTATTGATTTCTCTTTTTTCCATAAAATTTTGAAGAAGTCCCAGACAGCTCTGTTGGCAATCCTTATTCTCCTGACAGCCTTTGTTATACCCACCCTTTCAGTAAAATCGGCATCAAATATTTCTTTCGCAAGCGAAATAATTCGCTCCCTTAAGTCGTTTTCATCCCTGTGTATCGTGAATTTTATCCTCCTGGGATCTATAGTGCCTTCTGCGACGAATATGCCTACGAGCTCTGCGATATTTTCATCCCATATCTTTGGGGTTTTTATCTTATTGACAAGTCTCTTTTCATTCAATATAAAATTAGTTGGGACATAATTTTGGGGATTTGGTATCCAGTTAAACACCTTTACTTTGTCTCCGACCTTTAGCTTCTCGGCTTCTACCCATCCTTTGTCAGTCATCAGCGGATGATTTGGCGTCATCCTCAGCCTTCTTCCGCTCTTCGATATGATTTCAACGGTTTCAGGCACATCATAAACATGAATAGCCTTTGCATGGGCTGGAGGATAAACTGGAAGGTCTGCTACATAAATTCCCGGAACAAGATTCTTGCCAATTTCTCCTATTCTTACCAATCTTCCATCTTCTATGGCAACAAGTGCCTCGCCTGTAAGACAGCCAGGCGGTCCGTGCAATAAAATTCCCTTCGGCGGCTCTATGCCAAGCCTTTCAAAGAGTTCCGGGTGCTTGAGCGGAAGCTCTATCATCTCCCTTACCTTCTTTATTTCTTCATGCAGGCCTCCGAGGTCCTCGTAGGTCACCTCGGGTATCTTATCCTCTTCCAGCGCCTTCGTCGCCTGCGGAAGCAATTCAACGTCGGTCGCACGCGTGACGCGCACTATCCCCTTGGGATCGGTGCTCACTACGACGAATTTCTCCTCGCCGAAGGGGGTGAAGAACATCTCGCCGAAATCGACGCCGAAGAACTGCTCGAACAGCGTTGTCTGGTTCCTCCTGTCCTGGACTATGGGGTTCGGGATTATGATGTCGCCTGACATGAAAGGCCTCATGATGAGGTTTTGCTTTATTATGTTGTTTCCCATGTGTATGACAAGGCCTTTTCTGGCCGGCGCAAGTGTCAATGCCTTGGCCTCCTTCACTTCGGCGTTGCGTATCTTCACCACGTCGCCTATGCCGGCGCCGCAGTTCCTCCTCTCGAGCCCGTCCATCCTTATCACGTCAAGGCCGACATCGACAGGATACGCCCTCACGGCGACTGCAGCCGTTTTTCTCTTGCCTTCGATCTCGACCACGTCGCCTTCTGTCACGCCGAGGTGCTTCATGTCCTTGGTCGATATCCTTATTATTCCCCTGCCGAAATCTCCCCTTTCAGTCAGTTCCCCTATCTTTAGGCTAATTTCACGCTTTTCTGCCTGTGGCATGATTATCATCTCCCTCGCGGTCTATATATTATTATTTTCATCCATGAGTTTCCTCATGATCCTGCGGTTCATTATCATTATTTCCATCATGTCGCACTCGACCTTGTCTTCCCACTGCCTGAAGAACTCCTCCATCCTCTTCATGTGCTCCGCGGCCACCATGAAGACGGAGTCCGCTATCTTCACGTGCGGCACCTCGTCCAGCACGCCCTTTCTCCTGTATTCATAGTCCTTGACGACCTGCTTCCACCCGTGCAGCTCCTTGAAGAACCTGCTCCTCTCGTAGTCCGAATCGAAGGCCCTGCTGTGGAACGTTATTATGAACGCCCTGCCGTTCTTCCGTATGTCCACCCTCATATTTAGTGTAATGTAATACTAAAAGTATTTAAACCTTGGGTACACTAACTCTTTTCGTTCACAGCATGCTCACGAAGGCCTTGTAGACCAGCACGACGGCGAGGACGATCTTTATTTCCGCGAAGCCTGTGACTGCGAAAAGTATGAGAATGCCGGTGATTATGTCGATGACGCCGAATATCTTGCCTACAGGGTCGGCGAACAAACTGGTGGTGCCCTTCCCGAGCATCACGAAGACGTGGATGAAGCTCACGACCCATGGTATGTTGTATATATTGAATAATATTATGACCGCCGAGAGGAAGTCTATTATCCCGATGACCTTGAGGATGAACATGCCTTAATTCTGAAGGACAATCTTTAAAATTCAGAATATGCCGAATTTTCCGGTCTCCTTCAGGCCGGATTTCGTTATCTCGAAGTCTATCTTCAGCCCCTCGGGCATCGACCTGTGCTTCCGCAGTATTGCGCTTCTCATGTTTTCCCTGTCGCTGCGCTTCAGTTCTATCATGGTCTTGCTCCAGTATTTGGCTATCGTCCTTGACGTGATCTCGGTCTGCTCCCCTGTCCCGTATATCTGGTTCGTCACGAGAACGGGTATCTTGTGCTTCCTAGTTATCCTCGAAAGTATGGAATACTGCGTCGCAAGCTGCCTGTTTACCTCGCCGAATTTCTTGTCGTCCATCTCAAGCCTGTAAAGCGACACTATGGAGTCCACTACAATGATGCCTATGTCATCCCGCATCATTCCTTCAATTCCCTTCATTTCCCTGCACTGCTCCTCCCACGAATGAACGTCCATGAAAATTATGTTTTTCAGGTCCTTCTCGGTGCCGCCGAGCTGCCCGAATCTTTCCGCCGAGAACGAGCCTTCGGTGTCCATGTAAACCGCCTTCTTTCCGTGATTTATGCATGAAAGGGCGTAGACGTTTGTTATCGCATCCTTTTCGAATCCGCCGTCAAGGAGCTTGTCCATCGGGGAATTCGTCTGGAGCCTCATCATTATTCTATGCGAAGAAATAATTTAATCACACGAACGGGGCCATCACGACGACTTCGATGCCGGTGCCCTCGAGGAGTTTCTTCAGGTCTTCGGGATTCGCATTTATCCCTTCTATTCCGTACTTCTCCGAATTGTAGTGCATGGGCACGACAACTTTCGGTTTTATCATCTTTGCGGCCTCGGCGGCCTCTTCCACGCTCATGGTGTATTTCCCGCCTATCGGGAGGAAGGCCGCGTATACGCCTGTAATGTTCGCCATTTCCGGTATCCTGTCGGTGTCGCCGGCGAAGTAGAATTTCCTTCCCTTGAAAGTGGCGAGGAACCCTATCCCGCTCCCCTCCGGATGGTAGTCCTTGCCGATATTATATGCAGGCACCGCCTCGACCCTCAGGTTGTCATACTCGAAAAATTCCCGGGGCTTGATGGTATTTGTTTTCCCTGCGAGCCCTTTCTCTATGCACGCGAACGTCGTTATTATTGTCGTGTCATTCAGCTGGATTTTCGAAACGTTGCCGGGGTTGCAGTGGTCGAAATGGTCGTGAGTTATCAGTATGTAATCGGCCTTTGCCGGAGTTTGCGGCAGGACGTAGGGGTCGACGTAAATTATCGTGTCGCCGTCGGACAGCTCGAACGAGGCGTGGCCGAACCACCTCACGAACATGTCATCAAACCGCATTTCATCCACCCTGTCATCACCACTCTGGACGCATCCTGCTATAATTATGGCAGCCAGAATAGAAATAACCAGTGGTATGCCTCTGTTTGTCAACGGCCACCGTTTGGTTCTTGAAAATCTTCGCTTTTCAGATTTGGATATTGCCGCTTTCATTTCTCATGCCCCTTCGAATGCAGGCTCAGGGCCCTCTGCGATTTGAACGATTTTCCGCACTTGCCGCACTTCAGTTTCTCGGCAAGCCTGCTCGCCTTGCCTCCTTCCGGCAGGCCTCACATGGATGATGGGCGTCCTGCAGTGCTCGCATTCCTTCTCGGTGGACATTATCAGGCCCTCGCGGGGCAGCGGGAACCCTACCCTGCATCCCTTCTTGTAGCCGGTGCACCCGACAAACCTCTTTCCGGTTCTCCAGTTCTTGTGGACCTTCAGGGTTCCGCCGCACTTGACGCACTTCCCGAGGATGCTCTGCCTGTCCTGAGTCGCTATCACGGCCCTGGTCAGCTCGTCGCCTATGGACTTCTCCCTTTTCTTCAGGGCGGCGCTTATCTTTTCTATTTTCCTTCTCGCCTCGTTCAGCACGTCGTCCCTCGTCGTCTCGCCCGCGGACACCTCTTCCATCATGCGCTCGAAGTGCCTGGTGAGCTTTTCCGAGACAAGGTCCTGAACGTTCTTCTCGAGTATGTCGGAGAGCTGCATCCCGAGCTCGGTGACTTCTATGCTCTTCCCGACAAGGTATCCCCTGTTGTAGAGTATCTGGAGTATCTGTGACCTGGTGGCTTTGGTTCCGATTCCGCGGTTCTCCATTTCCTTGAGCACCGAGCCCTGCGAGAACCTGGGCGGCGGCGAAGTCTCCTTGTCAATGACTGATATCTTTTTCACCTGAACATCGTCGCCCTTCTCCATTTGCGGCAATATGACCTCGTCCCTTGCCCCGTACTTGCCGTATAGTTCGGTCCAGCCGGCCTCTATGGTCTTCTTCCCGTTTATGAAGAAGATGTTTCCGCCTATGTCGATCGATATCTTCTGGGATTCGCGCCTGGCCGGCTCGCCGAAGCATGCAAAAAATCTCCTGACGCACAGGTCGTAGACCCTCTGCTGCTGTTCCCCCATCTTCTTTTGCTCTCCGGTAGGGTATATCGCCGGATGTGCCGGATCCGTCTTTGAACCTTCCTCGGGCCTCAGTTCCTTCTTCGCAAGCAGTTTCTTCGCGTCCTTCTCGTATCTGGAATTTTTCGCGATGCCGGAAAGTATCTTCTGGTAGTTTATGTCCGGGGGCAGCTTCTCGCTGCTTGTTCTCGGATACGATATGAGCCCCGCCTGATAGAGCGACTCGGCTATGTTCATGGCCTGCTGCGGCGAATATCCGAAGAACCTGTATATGTCGGCCAGGAATGAGGTGGTGTTGTAAGGCTTCGGCGGCCTCTGAGAAATGATCTTCTTCTTTATGTCCTTCACGCCGCCTTTCTTCCCGCTCGAAGCCCTGAGTATCTTTTCCGCTTCCGTTTTGTCCCATATCCTGTCTTTTTCGTGGAGCGCCTTTAGTCCGCCCTGTATTTCAGCCTCTATCTCCCAGTAAGGTTTCGGCACGAACGCCTGTATTTTCTTCTCGTGCTTGGAAAGCATGTGAAGCGTCGGCCCCTGCACCCTGCCTGTCGAAAGTATCCTGAACCTCTTTGCCGAGGCTTTTATCGCAAGCGTCAGTGCCCTTGTGAAGTTCACTCCCCAGTACATGTCCAGATAATGCCTCGTATACCCCGCTTCCACCTGGTTTGAATTGACCTTTGTCATCCTTCTGAAGCTTTCTGTGAGTTCGTCTTTTGTCATCGTGGAAAATTTCATTCTCGGGGCGGTTTTCCGGCCGCAGATGAACTGGAGTATGTTGTATCCTATGACCTCGCCCTCGTCGTCATAGTCAGTCGCTATTACGACGTCTCCGGCATTTTTTGCAAGGTTCTCCATGTTCTCGAAATAAGGCTGCGAGAAGGCCGCGACCCTGCTGGCCTTGTATGAAGGTATCCATTCGACGTCGAATACGGGATAAGACCATCCCTTGCCCTGCTGCTTCAGCGTGAAGAGGTGGCCCACTGCCGGCGCCGCCACGTATTTTTTTCCGTCCCTCTCGAACTCGTACCATACGCTCTTGTTCTCGCCTTTTTTTTCCGGTTTTTTGTCCGCCAGCGCGTCCGCGATGCTTTTTGAGGCCGAAGGCTTCTCGCAGACTATCAGTGTATAGCTCATTGTATCACTTTTTCAGTGTGCTTTAATAATATTGAAAAGGTTTAAGATTGTATCCAATTCTCGTATGACGATGGCGGACGTGAGGGGTATTGTGTTTTCACAATACCCCTAGCTGCGGTATACGCATTAATGCGTATACCGCTACGTCCGCCATCATACTTATTTTGGATACAATCAAGGTTTAAGAATTTCCCTTGGCCGGGATTTCATCGAATCCCGTGTATTTTGCAAGGACTTTCGGTATTTTTATGCTTCCGTCCTCCCTCTGGAAGTTTTCCATTATGGCCACGATAGCCCGCGGCGACGCTATGCCGGTGTTGTTCAGCGTATGGACGAGGCCGGTTGCGGGCGCGTCCTTCTTTCCGTACTTTATGTTGAGCCTTCTGGCCTGGTAGTCGGTGCAGTTGCTGCATGAGGCCATCTCCCTGTACTTCATCTGCGCCGGGAGCCATGCCTCTATGTCGTATTTTTTCGCAGCCACGCTCCCTATGTCGCCTGTGCATATATTGACAACCCTGTAAGGAATCTCAAGAGCGCGGAAGACTTCCTCTGTGTTTGCGAGAAGATCCTCGTGAATCCTCCACGAGTCGTCCGGATGGCAGAAAACGAACTGCTCGACCTTGTCGAACTGGTGAACGCGGAAGATGCCTTTCGTGTCTTTCCCGTGGGCCCCGGCTTCTTTCCTGAAGCACGGGGATATGCCCGCGAGCTTTATCGGCAGCTCCTCCTCGTTTATCTTCTCCCCCATGTACATCGCTGCCATCGGGTGCTCCGAAGTCGCTATCAGGTGCAGGTCGTCGTCGTGTATCCTGTACATCACCATCTCGAAGTCCGTCAAGTCCGTGACACCTTCATATGCGTCGCGCCTGAGCATGTACGGCGGCTGGATGGGCGTGAAGCCTTTCTTCATGAGGCTGTCGAGGACAAACCTCATAAGCGACTGGCTGAGTATGACAAGTTCGCCTTTCAGAAAATAAAACCTTGCGCCCGATATCTTCGCCGCCCTCTCGAGGTCGATGAGCCCGAGTTCGGTCCCGATGTCTACGTGGCTCTTCGCCTCGAAGCCCAGCTCCCTCTTATTGCCCCACCGCCTTATCTCCGCATTCTCGCTGTCGTCCTTCCCGGCAGGCACGCTTTCATGCAGGATGTTCGGCATCATCCTGAGCATGGCTGTGCACTGTTTTTCTATCAGTGCAAGTTCATCGTCAATTTTCCTTATGTTTTCCGGCAGCTCTTTGGCCTCTTTCATGAGCGAAGACGTGTTTTTCCCCGCCGACTTCGCTTCGGATATTTTCTTCGTTATTTCGTTCCTTTTCTTCTTCATCTCGCCGGAGTTCTTTATCAGGATGCGCCTTTTCCTGTCTAGGCCTATTATCTTTTCAAGAAGCTTCATCTTTTCCCTGTCGCCGCGCTTTTCCAGGTCCTTCCTCACGATATCCGGCGTTTCCCTTATGAGTTTTATGTCGAGCATATTGATTTTATTAACTATAATCAAATATTAAACATATATGCACAAAGCCTATCTTCTCCTGAGAAAAATCCCGCGGGGCAAGGTAGCGACTTACGGCACCCTTGCAAGAGCCTGCAATACGTCGCCGCGCGCCGTCGGTTCATTGATGCGCTCGAACAAGCATCCGGATTTGTATCCATGCTACAAGGTCGTGAAAAGCGGCGGGAATGTGGGTAATTATAGCGGTGCCGGCGGCGCGAAAAGGAAAATTTCCCTCCTGAAGAAAGACGGCATCGAGGTGAGAGACGGAAAAATTAATTTGAAGAAGTTCGGGTACAAATTCATCGAGTGACCTGCTGCTTTTTAACGAAGTCGTAAAGATCCTTCGCCCTTCCGCTTTCGAAGTGCTTTCTCACCGGATTTATCATTTCGTCAAGGTATCTGGCGGCCGCGGCCTTGAGGTCTGCGGGATGCAGTTCCCCGGCAGAAAAAGCGGATTCCATCTCCTGAAATGAGTGGAAAGCGGCGTCGCCGCCGAATTTCTGGCTGCGCTCTATCTTCATCTCGCCGAATTTCCTGAATATGAGGTATCTCGAGTATTCCATCACGGGGTTGTTGGCATCCCTTTCCGGGCAGAAAGCCGAATTTATCTTCTTCCGTATCTCGTCCGCTGTGTCATGCACGAATATCGCCGTGCCTGGCTTGCTCTTGCTCATCTTGCTGCTTATCTCGATGTCCATTTTCTGGTTCTGCTCGTATCCGTCGGGCTGTTTCACGCCTTCAAGCCCCATGAGCATGTGGTGGCTGACGACGACAGGCTTGCCCCAGCCGAGTTTAGTGCCTGCTTCCCTTGCTATCATGCTCGCGCGGCGCTGGTCCAGGCCGAGCTGGCATATGTCCGCCTTGAGCATGAATATGTCGGTGGCCTGCATCATCGGGTAGAAATACTGGGCGACTTCCTTCATTTCCCCTTCCTTCCTTCCCATTATGGTCAGCGCCCTCGTGGCCCTCTGTATGGACGTGTTTTTCGATATGAGTATGACCTTCTTCCAGTATTCCATGTCCATTATGTCGGACGCCCACACGTATTCGACATCCTTCACGCCGGCCGCCTTCCAGACTTCCATGAAATACTCTCCGACCGAGCGTATTTTCTCCAGGTCCCCGTTCATCTTGTTGTTTATCCACGCAAACCAGTCCGCCAGATAGAGCTTGAAATGTATGCCGGCCTTCTGGAGTTCCTGTATTATCATGGGCCTGAAAACCCCGAACGGAAGGTGCGCGAGTCCTGAGGGCTCGAACCCGTCATAGGCGACAGGATTCTGTTTTGTCTCCAGCAGCGTGCGCAGCTCGTCTTCGGTTATGATTTCCTCGCCGACAGACTTTATTATATCAAAACGGGTTTGTGTGTCCATTTTAATCCCTTATAACCTTATTCGTCGAGATATTTTAAAAGGAATCAATATGCGCATAAAAGTCCTCGGCGCCGGCAGGGAAGTCGGCAGGAGCTGCATCGTTGTCGAAGGCAGGAAGAAAGTCGTCCTTGATTGCGGCGTGAAGCTCCAGCCGGAGCCTCCGCAATACCCGGTGATTGATGAGGCAAAGGATATTGATTTTGCCGTTCTCTCACACGCGCATCTTGACCACTGCGGCGCGATGCCCCTTCTCATGAAAAGGCGGATTCCTGTATACATGACTGACATCACCCTCGAGCTGTCGTCGCTTCTGTTGAAGGATTCCATGAAGGTCGGCAGGCTCCAGGGGTATGGGACGCCGTTCGGCAAGTCTGATTTCAAAAAATTTGTGAAAAGCTCCAGGATAGTGGGTTACGGCGAAAAGTTCCTTTCGTGCAGACTCTTTGACGCGGGGCATATACCGGGGAGCGCCGGCGTGTTCCTTGAAAATGAAGGCGTTTTCTATACAGGAGACGTCCAGACAATAGAAAGCAACCTGCTCCGGCCGGCAAAGTTTCCGGCGGCGTGCAAGACGCTCATAATCGAAAGCACGTATTCCCGGAGGAACCATCCGCTGAGGGAGCAGGAAGAGTTCAGGCTGGTAGAAGCCGTCGAGGAAGCGCTTGGCAAGGACGAGACCGCGCTCATTCCGGTGTTCGCTGTGGGGCGGGCGCAGGAAGTTCTGTCCATACTGAAGGAATACGCGCCGAAGATAGCGCTGGACGGGATGACAAAGACTGCCAGCGAGTTGGTCGCGGAATACGGCTCTTATATCAGGAACCGGAAGGAGTTCAGGAAAATCCTGAAGAAAGTCCACATGGTGAAGAAAGGCAGCGAGCGCGACAAAATACTGAAAAAATACCCGATAATAATAGCGAGCGCCGGCATGCTCGGCGGCGGGCCTGCCGTTGATTACCTCTCAAGAATTTCGCACAGGGAGGGAAGCAAGGTCCTGTTCACGGGCTTTCTCGTGGAAGAGAGCCCGGGAAGCAATCTCATCAAGACAAAGATATTCGAGAATGGCAGCCAGAAATTCGACGTTGAGTGTGAACTGCATCAGTTCAGCCTCAGCGCGCATGCCGACAGGAAAGGCCTCCTTTCAATAATCAGCAGACTGCGCCCGAAGAATGTCGTGTGCGTTCACGGCGAGCACTGCGGGGAATTCGCAGACGAGCTGGAGGGGCGCGGAATCAATGCGTACGCCCCGAAGAACGGCGAAGAAGTGAAATTATGATCGAAATCAACGGCGCCGAAGGCGGGGGACAGATACTGCGCACGGCGCTTGCGCTTTCTGCGGTGACCGGCGAGCCGTGCAAAGTCACAAACATAAGGAAAGGCCGGCCCAATCCGGGCATGCAGGCCCAGCATCTGGAGGCGGCAAATGCCCTCGCCCAGTTGTGCAATGCGGAGGCATCCGGCCTTGCTATGCATTCGACAGAGATAGGATTCATCCCCCATGAGATAAAAGGCGGGCAGATTTCTGTAGAAATTCCCACGGCAGGCTCCGTCTCCCTGGTCATGCAGGGAATCATGATAGCGGCACTGGGCGCGAGAAAAGGTGTTTCGCTTCATGTGAGCGGCGGCGCGACGCACGGCAAATGGGCTCCGCCAGTTACATACGTGACAAACGTGCTGCTGCCTCTGATTGGAAAGATGGGTTATGAAGGCTACATAGATGTGGAGAATTACGGCTATTATCCGAGGGGCGGCGCGGAGATTTCATGCAGTTTTTTCCCGAAGAACCTGAAACCAGTTGAAATTCTGGAACGCGGCAGGATTCTTTCCGTGGAAGGCATCTCGCACGCCTCGAAACTGCTCGAGAAAGGCCGTGTCGCGGAGCGGCAGAAAAAGTCGTGCAGCGATTTCATGGAAAAATCGGGATTCGAGTGTAAAATATTTGATTCGTATTTCAGCACTTCCTGCGGGGGCTCTGCAGTGGACCTGTGGATAAAAACTGAAAATTCATTTCTTGGCGCCGACAGCCTTGGCGAAAGGGGAAAAAGCGCCGAGGAAGTCGGGAAGGAAGTTGCAAAAAAATCCGTTCATCTGCTGCAAAGCGGCGCCGTTCTTGACGAGCACGCCGAGGACCAGATCCTGCCTTACATGGCGCTTGCAGGCTCCGGGCACTTTCGCTATCATCATCTGACGCAGCACACGCGCACCAACATCTCTGTCATAGAGAAATTCCTCCACGTGAAGTTCTCGCTGGACGAGGAGGAAAAAATCATTTCGTGCGAGAAGTCATGAAAACTTCGCTTTGAGGCACTCCGCTATCGAGTGGCATATGAATGAATGCACGGGTTCTATTATCGTGTAGTCGTTGTCATCCACAACAATGCAGTGCCTGGCTGTTTTCACGAGCATGCCGCCCGCCGAGCCCGTCAGCCCGATTGTGGTTGCGCCTTTTTCGTTTGCGTATTCAACGACCTTTATGATGTTGCGCGAATTGCCCTTCGAGCTTATTGCTATGAGGATATCACGCTCATTGGCGTTGTGGATCCTGAGCTGCTCCAAGAAGACGTCGTCATATGAAACGTCATTTGAGATTGCTGTCATAAGTGGTATGTTCACGGTAAGCGGTACCACATTGAACTTCTTTCTTGGCTTCGTGTACATAACAAGGTCGTTGGAGAAATGCGACGCTATGGAGGCGCTTCCGCCGTTGCCGCATATGAAGGTTCTCCCGTCGGTGCCGTATGCGTTCAGGATAACTTTCACAATTTCGTCTATCCTTTGTTGCTCTAGGGAATTCAGAGCCCCTATATACCTCTGCCTCATTTCCTGGAACATGATGATTTCTTGCATGGAAGTTACTAAAAACGGCGTGTATGATTATTTCTTCCCTGCGCCCTTTCGCTTCACACCGTTGAACTCTTCTGCTTCAGGGCCATAGCCTGCTTTATGACGAAGCCGATGCCGCCTATCTTTATGCTGCCGTGACCGGGGAAAAGGTATGAAACCTTCAGTTCGGAAAGCTTCTTCAGTGATTTCATCATATCTTCCATGCTCCCGCCTGGGAGGTCCGTGCGGCCGAAATTGCCCTCGAAAATGGTGTCGCCTGATATCAGTATGCATTTCTCCCTCTCGTAGAGGCATACCGACCCTGGCGTGTGGCCGGGCGTGTGCAGAATCTCGAACCTGAAGTTCTTCGTCTTTATGACGCCCTTTTCTTTCAGGACGCTGTCGACAGTCGTTATCCTCGGCTTCTCGCCGAACATCTCAGCCAGCGTATTCCCGTTCTCCATGTATTCCCTGTCCTTGGAATGGATGCATATCTCGGCGCCCAGCCAGTCCCTAAATTTTTTGCTCCCTCCTGTATGGTCGAAATGATAGTGCGTGTTTATTATGCTCTTCAGCGCCGACGTGTCGGTCTTCTCCATTTCCCCCTTCATTTCAGGGAAGAATTTGCCTGTTCCGGCGTCTATCATGACCTCGCCGTCTATGACGTATACGTTGCAGTCCTCGTCAATCCCCTGCAGAAGGTGGATGTTTTTGTATATCAGCATGATATATATGATCATCTAAATTTTTTATAGTGGATTCTCGCTGGCAACACCGATAATGACTTGCCTTCCTATGAGCCTGTGCGCATTCACCGAATGGAGGCCTGTTGCGTTCCTGAATATCAATATGCCGCCCTTTGCCGCCGCCACAGAGCCTTCTATCACTGCCCCCTCTTCGGCCTCCATCATCGAAGGCTCGGAGATTATACGCTCCAGCCTGTAATAGTTCCTCATGTCGTATATCTCCGGCGGCATGAGATACTTGTTGAACCCGCTGTTTCTCAGTTTTCCTATCGAAAGCGTTATTCTCTCGATGCAGGTGTTGGGGTTGCAGAAAAGGTTCCTGGCCTTGTCCTTCGAGGCCACCCTGTCGGCTATCCCGAGATGCCTTCTGATGTCCTGTTCCACGCGCCTGACATCCTTCCCGTCCCTCACCCGCGCGATTTTCGCGCCGAAATCGGCTCCCTGTTCCACGAGCCTCTCGATGAGGCGCCTTTCGAACGATATCCCTACTTTCAGTATGCTGTCGAATGACGCGAGGTATATGAAATAATTGTTTTCTTTGCACGAATCGCGCTGCCTGGGGTTTATGCATTCCGTTCCGGTGCACTGGATGCAATTGAAGAAATCATCTTTCATCCTGCATTCATTGCACATGTATCCGTATTCTATCCTGGAATTGCATTCGTGCCGCTTCCCGTTCTCTGTGTATCCCGTGCAGATTTTTCCCCCTACCCTGATCGATAATGCGGCGCCGAAAAGTTTCATCTTAGAGCCGTCTGACATGATGAAGAACGGCTCGTATCCGGATTCGCCCTCCCTCCATGAATACTTCATTATCTGCATCATGTCACGCCCTCATGGCCGATTTTATGAAATTCAGGTCGTCTTTGTTATTTAACGCAGGCCTCACGGCATCCATGCAGTCTTCTTTCGTTTCTACCGTATGGACATAATAAAGGTAGAAAAGGTCGTCGTAATAGCCGTTCCTTGCCATGACCTTGTTTGTTTCTATGTCGTCTTCCGTCCCCAGCACGGCCTTGAACAGCTGCCTGGTTATCAGTGCTCTTGTTCCTTTTTCGTCGAGATCCCGGAGGAACGGGCTGTCATGGTCGATGCAGATTATAGCAGTGCTGCCGGCGCCAAGCCCGAAGGTGGAGTCCCTCAGGTGAAATTCGACAACCTCAAACTTCAGCGGCATCGGGAACCTGAAAATGGCATCGTCAAAAATTTTCGAGGCGAACCTGTATATTTTGTCGTCTGCTATGGACTTTTTTTGGATTCGCATGCTATTATTTTGCCGCCGGAATAAATAACTTATCTGAACATCGTTCTTGCTTTTTCCAGCGTCTCGAATGTGCCGATGTCGATGAGTTTTTCGATCTCGAAGGCGTAGAGCCTCTCGCCGGCTTTCAGCATGGCAGGGAAGACGTCCTTCCCGAAGTCGCAGAAGCCTTCCGTTATGTACCTGAAGACGGAAGGCTCCAGCATATAGACGGCCCCGCTGGCAAGATTTGACTTCGGCTTTTCAGGCTTCTCTTCGAAAGACACAATCCTTCCGTCGCTGTCGGTCTCCACGATGCCTTTCGATTCCGGCTTGTCCTGTTCCCTGTAGACCCCTATGGTGGCCGCCGCCTTTTTTTGCCTGTGGAATTTGGCCATTGACGTGATGTCGGCGTTCGTCATGTTGTCCCCGTATACCAGAACAAACGTGCCGTCGAGGAAATTCCCGAGTTGCGCTATCCCGCCTGCCGTTCCTACAAGCTCCTTCTCCACGGTATAGACTATGTTGACTCCGAAATCCCCGCCTTCCCGGAAATATTCGTGTATGGAACTGGCGAGGTGGTGCGTCGTTATTATTATGTCCTTTATGCCGTGGCTTTTGAGCAGTTCTATTATGTGCTCCAGTATGGGCTTGCCTCCGACGTCTATCATGACCTTTGGCGTCTTCTCGGTCAGCGGCAGGAGCCGCGTGCCCTTCCCGGCCGCGATTATTACGCCTTTCATTTCATCTCCTTCAGGGTTTTTATCGCCCTTTCATATCCGTCATGTGTCCCGGCGTCAAGGACGATGCCGTCGTATACGTATCCTGAAAGCTGGTTTTCCCTTGAAAGCCGGCTGAAAAGCTCTTCTATCATGAACTTCTGGCGGGTGACGAAATCCGGCACCTCGGGCTCAAAAATGCACATGCCTGCATTTATTATGTTCGACCTGCTCTTCGCCGGCTTTTCCGAGAATTTTACAACGGAATTTCCCCTCATCACGGCCACGCCGAAGTTTTTTGTGTCCGGCGATGTAGACAGGAGGACGGTTGCAAGCCTCTTTTCCCTCTTGTGGAACTCGTGCATCTCGTATATGTCCGGGTTGACAAGCGTGTCTACATTAAGCATTATGAAGCTGTTTTTTATGAAATCCTTTGCAGGCTTCAGGCATCCGGCGGTGCCGGACGGTCTGTCCTCCGTTATATATTCTATGTTCACGCCGAATTTCGACCCGTTGCCGAAATGCTCGATGACCTTCTCCTTCATGTAGCCAACCGAGATTACTAGGTTCGTTATGTCGTATTTCTTGAGCATCCGTATCTGGTGCTCCAGAATCGGCCGCCCGTTTATCGGTATTAGCGGCTTTGGTATTTCATACGTTATCGGCCTGAGGCTGATGCCTTCGCCGCCGGCAAGTATGAGGGCGGTGTCCATTCCTGTGCGCGTGAAAGCCTTTGAAAGAAGCGTCTCTATGGCATGGGACCTGTTCCTTATGCTGCGCTTATCGACCATCCTGTCTATCCTCTTGAGCATGTCGTGCTTCAGCGTTATCGTGACCCTTTCTACCATTCATACCGCCTTTCAGAATTGTATGAAAAGGTATGAAAGTCAAATTATTTAAGCAAAGCGCGGATAGTCTGCTTATGATAATCAGGAGCAGGTCGCCCGTGAGGATATCATTCGCCGGCGGCGGAACCGACGTGCCTCCGTATCCGGAGCAGAAGGGCGGGTGCGTTCTGTCGGCGACGATAAACAAGTACGCCTATTCGACGCTGGAAAGCCGGGGCGACGGCGAGATACACATCCATTCAGCCGATTTCCTGAAAAGCCTTTCATTCAGGAATGCCGAAGACATGACGTACAACAGCGAGCTTGACCTGCTGAAGGCCGTCATAAAGAGGATGAATCCATCGATAGGGATGAACATATTCATGAGATGCGACGTGCCGCCAAAGTCCGGCCTCGGCAGCAGCGCCGCCGCCTTCAGCGCCATGATAGGTCTTTTCAACCACATGAAAATGGAAAGGAAGATGACCGATTACGAGGTCGCGGAGCTCGCATACACCCTTGAAAGGGACGAACTCAAGGTCGGCCGCGGCAGGCAGGACCAGTATGCTACCGTGTTTGGGGGCATAAACTTCATCGAATTCGGCAGGGACTGGGTCAGGGTGAACCCTCTCCGCATCAAGAAGGACCACATGCTTGAGCTCGAAAAGCACCTGGTCCTGGCGTACATAAAGCCGCGCCATGGCACAAGCAACAACATAATAGACGACCAGACCAGGCGCTATCTTTCAGGCGATGCCTCCACTGTAGAGGGCTTTGACAGGGCGAAGGAAGTCGCGGTAGAGATGAGATACGCCCTGCTTCGCGGCGACCTGATGCGGTTCGGCGAACTACTCAACGAAGGCTGGGAGGCCAAGAAGAAGTTCTCGCCGATGATATCCAGCAGGCACATTGACGACATCTACGAAATGGCTAGAAGGAACGGCGCGCTCGGCGGTAAGATCACCGGCGCCGGCGGATCCGGTTTTTTCCTTTTTTTCTGCGAGCCTAACAGGGAGCACATCCTTTCCGAGTCCCTTGAGAATCACGGCCTGCGGCCGATGACATTCACTTTTGACATGGACGGTCTGCAGACATGGGACGTTAGTGAATATCAGGAAATTTCGAAGAAATTTCCTGTGTCTTCGTGAGGTGTTGAGAATATGTTGAGTGCATACATGGAATTCATGAGCGCTGTAAGAAAACTCCGGGTGGGGGAGAAAAGGGTCGTGCCTATAGGAGTATATCCCGGAAGAACGGAAATCCGGATGACGGCCAGAGGCCCGGTGGCGGTCTATTCGAATGGAAGCGATTCAGGTCTGGAAAGGGTTTTCCTGACAGGGGCGCTTCCGGAACCGTGGGCCGCAGCACGCTGTATCAGCGAATATGACCTGAGGAGAGCGACGGAAAGGCTTTCATCCAACACTTAAAAAGAATTCTGCAGATTTGACTTTTTATTTCTATGAATGCACCAATTTCAGGCGCCTATAAAAAGAATTCCATCAATGGGTAAAAATGAAAATCTTGGTGACCGGCGGCGCGGGTTTCATAGGCAGCAATCTTGTCGCTGCCCTCGCCAGAAAGGGGCATGAGGTCGTTGTCCTTGACAATTTCTTCCTCGGGACTGAAAAGAACCTTGTAGGTATGGACATCAGACTTGTGAAAGCCGACATAACCGACTACGAGACCGTCCTCAAAGCCAGCGGCGAATGTGATATTATATTCAACGAGGCTGCTGCATCCTCGAGCCCGATGTTCAAGAAGGAGATGCGCAGAAGCGTTTCGGTGAATATTGACGGATTCATCAACGTGATGAACGCCGCGAAGGAGAACGGCGTAAAGCGTGTCGTGTACGCGTCGACATCGTCGATTTACGGCAACACTTCCGGGCCTCTGAAGGAGGACATGAAATGCGTTCCGGTCAACCTGTACGCGTCGACGAAGCTCATGAACGAGCACGTAGCGCTGCTTTCCGATGGCGTGGAAACCGTGGGCCTCCGGTACATGAGCGTCTACGGACCCGGCGAAGAGCCGAAGGGTATGTTTGCAAATCTCGCGTCGCAGTTCCTGTGGGCCATGCGCAAAGGCGATAGTCCCGTCATCTACGGCGATGGCTCGCAGACGCGCGACTTTACATATGTGAAGGACGTTGTCAGTGCCAATATCCTTGCGATGGAATCCGGGAAGCGCCTCAATGACGTTTTCAACGTGGGCACAGGCGTTGAGACGTCGCTGAACGGCCTTGTGAAAATCATAAACAAAATCCTTGGGAAGGGCATAAAGCCTGAGTATGTGGGCAACGACATGAAGAACTATATATCGTCCCAGAAAGCCGACCTTGAAAAGATAAGGAAATGCCTTGGATACGAGCCTGAATTCACTCTGGAACAGGGTATAAAAGACATGCTCAATGCATGACCTTTCTGGCGATCCTTTTCATCTTTTTCTCGAACAATCTTGTGTCGTATTTCTTCGCTTCCTTCATTATCGCCTTTGGATTCCATTTTATTTTTTCCGCCCTTTCTATGGCGCTGTTCAGGGAATCCATGTCAGGCTGGAAGAATACGCCGCTCTTGCCGTCTTTCACTGTCTCAAGAAAGCCGCCCTCATTGACGGCAATGCAGGGCTTTCCTGCAGCCATGCTTTCGACCGCAACGAGGCCGAAATCCTCGTCTCTTGCCGCCGCCAGTGTGGCTGTGCATCTGGAATAAAGGCCTGTGAGCTCTTTTTCGCTTGCTGCGCCTGTGAATCTTATGTTTTCATGGCCTTCGGCAATTTGCCTCAGCCTCTTTTCATCCGGCCCGGAGCCTGCTATCACAAGTTCCTTCCCGTTCCGGATAAATGCCTCTATCATTATGTCAATCCTTTTCAGTTCGTCAAGCCTCGATGCGGAAAGGTAAAATCCTTCACTCTTCCTGTTGAAGAATTTTCTTGTGTCCACCGGAGGGTTGACTATTGTGCATTTGTCGTATACGTCTTTTCAGTAATA
>JACPJX010000048.1:22011-48480 GCA_016187365.1 Candidatus Aenigmatarchaeota archaeon
CATCGCCCTTTCAAGCGTGTTTTTGGAGTTGACCGCTATCGCGCCGAACTGCCTTATGGCTGTCTGGTCCCTTATCTTCTGGCTCTCGCAGAATCTCCTGAAAATCATTCTCTGCAGCGGATTCATCCTGCCTTCAAAATGCTCCTTCAGGTCATAAAGGAACCTAGGCGGCGTGTGCATGTAAAGGATGTTCGGCTTCAGTTTCTTTGAGGCGGCTGTGCACCATGTGCCTGAGAATATATAGAGGTCGTAGTCGATATCAAGGGACTCGAACTTATTCCATATTTTCCTGCCCCTTGACAGGGGGTTTGATGCCCGTATGCCGAAGGATTTTAACTCTATTCCTTTCGTGTCGTAAGTCTTCTCCTCCTCCAGAAATCCTGTGTACAAATCCGCCCCGAATATGCGTGCAAGGCTCAGTGCAACCCGCTCTCCGCCGCCCCTCTTGTCAAAAAAATCATGCAGAACCGCGGCCCTCATTTCATCGCCTCTTCGTAGACTTCCCCGGTCATTTTTGTCATTTTTATATCCTTGCAAAAGCCTTTATAAAAATTATACAGGACCCTGCAAAGCCATAATTTTACTCCTTATAAACAACCAGGATCTGGTGCGTTTTTACATGCATTGGCTGCCTGTCCGGGACGGGGCCGTACTCCCCGGGATAATAATTATCCAGAGGCGGTGTGAGACCGGTTGAAGGTAATATCAATATCCTGACTGTATAATTGGACGAAAGAAAGGCGTTTATCTCGTCTATTTTGCTGTGAAACGTGAATGTCTTTATTTTAACTGATGCATTTTCCGGCTTCCTGACGCCTCCTTCCCTGTCATATATGCAGTATATAACGGGTACATGGTACGGCTTTTCCCGCGGCCTCAGGACTGCCTGTATCTTCTTGTTCCCTACGCTCAGGATATGGGTCGCATCCCTCTCTATGGAATAATGTTCGGCAGGTATAACTTCAGCTTCCTGATGCTGCGCGAGAAATGCCTCCAAATCCTTTGCCCTCTCCTGCGTAAATCTTTGTATTTGTTTTATAGCCAGCACCCCTGTTAGTTCAATATTTCAAAAAATTATAAATAAGCTATGAAAACGGCTGCTTTGCTGACAAATCCCGATTCAAGAGTTCTTTTTTAATCTTTAGTTATAAATTGTCTTAGCTTCTTCCGCAACATATTTTTCCTTTGATATTTTCTCAAGAATTCTATCGAATTCTTCATCGGACACTGTCTGTATTTGTTCTTCTTTTTGCACGGAATTTCTTATGTTTTTTGTTATCTTTTTGACAACGAGATGCGGATGGAACAGTTTTAACGCATAGAATAACTTTGAGGGGCTTTTTGCATACATTTTCATGTATTGCGATAATACAAGCTTGGGAAAATTCACATCTTTTAGTGTTTCGGGGGTGTATGCCCTTGAGCCGTCAGAATAATTTTTCGGCAGGAAATCTGCCTGAATCTCGCCCCTTTCCACAAGTTTATTAAAGACAGGCGTTCCTGACAATGCCTGAAAATTGTTCAGGAAGAAAAAATCAAAGTCGCATTCGTGCATGAATTTTAATGTCATTTCAAGGTCTTCTTTCGTGTCGCCAGGATACCCAAGTATAAAAAAACCGTGGGCTTTCAGGCCGTTCTTCTTTATCATTTTCACTATGGGCGGCACGATGTCGGGCTTGAGGTCTTTCTTCATTCTTTCCAAGGTTGAAACCGAGCCCGATTCCGGGGCTATGACAACATTTTCCCATCCGGCCTTTTTCATGAGTTGCGCCATTTCCTCGTCAAATCTTTGCATCCTTATTCCGTTCGGCGTCCCCATGGTGACATCTATATTCTCTTCGATGAGAGCTTTGCAGAATTCCTTGGCATATTTAAGGTGAAAAGTGAAATTGTCGTCAATAATATTGATATGTTCTATATTTTCTTTTTCTTTGAGATGTCTTATCCATGCCAGAGAATATTTGATTGAATGCGCCCTTATCAGCTTTCCGTTAAGCTGCGGAGCAGCGCAATACTCGCACCTGTAGCCGCATCCTCTCGTGATCCATACGGGTGCATTCCTGTTGTGTGTCGTGCTGAATTTATAGCCCTGCTTCAGGTAATCCTGCAAGCGCATCGCTTTATAATCCGGGATTATTATGTCGTCCAAAGAATTAATGGAATTTCCCGGAGGTGCTGGAAAAAGGCCCGAGCAGTCTCTTGCCTGTTCTATCATATTTTCAACAATGTTTCCGTCTTTATCCTTGTGCATAAGACCTCTTACTTTCGAGAAGTCGCCATTCTGGGAATCTATTTCCTCGACAAAGACCGGGAATGAAAGCTCGCATTCTCCCCTGAAAAGAAAATCCGCGCCGGTTTCATATTTTATTATATGTCCCGCATAAGAAGTTATCTGGACTCCGCCAAGGCATGTGACAGTTTGGGGGTTGAGCGCTTTCGCAACCTTCAGTATTCTTACAGATTCTTTATAAGTGGGCCCCCAACATGATGTGCACACTATGTCAGGACTGAAATTTTCAAGGATTCTTATGAATCTGGCAGAATCGGCCGGGATTTTGTCAAGCGAAAAATCAAATAATCTTGTGTCGTGCTTTTTGTCCGTATTCGATTTCAAGTATCCCATAGCCAGAGGCATCACGTATTTCACGTCAAAGCCAAACGGGTGAATTAAAGCGATTTTCATTTTCTCAAGCTCTTTGTCTTTTCAATGCCTTTTACCTGAAGGATTTTGCAAAATGCTTGAAGACGTATTTGAATGCGAATTTCCATGAGGACTTTGTGTGGTTGCGTCCAGTATAATATGTCTCTGATACCCTCCAGAGAAGCCTGTACAGCCTGTTGTCGGGGTATTTTATCAATTTCTTTATTACAGGCCTCATCCAGGGATATCTTATGTAAAGGTGGGCGAATCTGGAAAGATTCTGTATCAGTCTTCCTTCCTCGTCCTGGCGGAAATTGCTGTAGATGTTGTTTCGGTTGCTGCCTATTGGCGAATTCACATCCTGAAAAAGCGACCTGTCATAAGCCCCCATGTTTATGCCGTACTCGGTTATGTCGAGCTTGGGATAAGGCTTGAATACGTTTACAGCATGCACCGAATTCTTGCCTGATATTTCAGCCGCCATCTCGAGCGTTTTGTAGGACATTTCAAGCGTTTCCCCCGGCAGCCCGAGCATGAACTGCATTGAATATCTCAGGCCGTATTTTTGCATCAATGATGTCGCTTTATAGTATTGCTCGTCTGTGTTGGTCCTGTTCATTACCCCGAGGCGGAATTTCTCGTCCCCTGATTCCAGGCCGAATCTTATCAGGTAGCACTGGCCGGTATCGGCAAGCGCCTTGCATATTTCCTCGTCTATCTCGTTGACAACGCCGTTGATCGTGAAAGGAAGGTCTATCTCCTCCTTGTACCTTTCGCAGAAATGCAGCAGCCATCGCTTGTCATAGGTCAGCGTGCTGTCGTTGAAGAACATGGATTTGTATCCGTACTTGTTTTTCAGCACAAGTAGCTCGCCTATGACATTCTCGACAGACCTCAGATGCGTGTACTTCTTGCTCCCTACCTCGGCATACATCCTTCTGTACTGGTGGTTGTAGCAGTATGAACAGAGGTGCGGGCATCCCCTTCCTACCATCACCTGCGCGAATTCAAAATCCTTGAAGAAATCATATTTTCTGTAGATATTCCTGTCTTCCCAGGGCTTGCTGTCCATGTCCATGTTCAGGGGCCTTAGCGGATTTTTTATTATCTGGCTGCCTTTTCTTATCCACAGGCTCATTATTCCCGAATAATCCTCCCCCTTGTCAATTGCATTCGCCAGTTCCACCATAGGCTCGTCGCCTTCCCCGACGCACAGGATGTCTATATTCTCGCATTGCTCTATTGTCGTTATCATGGAAATGGCAATTATATCGGGCTCGTAAGCTCGGATCTCCGGCAGTAGCTTTTGCCAATCCGTTCCTATCACTATATCAACGGTATGACCAGCTTTTTTCAGCGCTGCCGACAGCCCCATAATGCCTTCAAACTCAAACCATATTCCCTGAAGAAACAAGATTTTTGACATATTCGCTCACTAACTTTTACATATTTCTAAATTATCTAAATCTAAGTATTTAAACATTGATTCAGTCCTGCATGAATTCGTCAAATTCTGGCATGTCAGGGTCAAGTTCCTCCTTTGACACAACGCTGAATTTTTCCTCGAAGAACGTGACCCAATGTTTCCTTGTAGTATGAATGGTGCATTTGTCTGATATGGCAATCCTGAAAAGTATCTGGTTCCCCTCAAGGGCTGAAAACGAGGCGTTTGAGGATTTCATGCCCATTTCTAAAAGGTTCTGAAATTCTAGCCCTCTGATCAGCGTTTCTTTCTGGAATTGCGGCATCTCATTAATGCAAATTTTCCAAGAATGATTTGTTACGAAAAAGCTCCCTATGATGTCTATAAAGTCATTTATGCTCTTTATGCCTTTTATGGTAATCTTGTACATCGGAAGCATACGAAAGCCTCTCATCTCCAGAGTTCAGGGAGGTCCGTGCATACGGCATCGACTTTCAGCATGTTCATCCTGCCCCTGTATCGCTCCAGAGCCCCCCTTAGCCCTATCATCTCAGGCGAGATTGAGCATATCTTGAAGTTTTTCTTCAGCTCCGCCGAGCTTTTCTCATCAAGCGAGAAATCCCTGAAGATATCAACCCATACCCATTCAGCTCTTCCTGCCCACAGCTTGCATGTCTCCATGGATTCCATATCCGAAAAGCGGACGGCGAATTTCTTGAACTCCCTGGTCATCAGTTTCTTCGAGGTCGGCGGCGCCACACCGAGGAGGAAATAATTGTCTATTTTGAATTTCTCTGCCATCTCTATTACCCTGCCTTCTATGCCGTCGCTCTTTATCCCGAATACGATGAAGCTGTGCCCGAAGTTCTTCAGGTATTCCCCCAGCGGCTCGCCTTCCATGAATGGCTCATGCTGCACTATTAGCGAATCCTTGTGCGACCTTACCTCTATGTGAACCCCGATGTCCTTCGGGGTTGAAATGAGCTCTTTTATCGTGTTTACCATGTTCTTTATTACTATCATTCTAATTCAGATCGCTAAAATCCTTTTAAAATTATGCTGCTCCTTTCAGGCTGTATATGTCGAACTCCCCGTTCGACCAGACAAGTCTCCAGGGTATGGTGAAATTTGCAATGCTTCTTTCGTAGCCGCTTACCAGAATGTAATCCATTCTGTACCTATTGGAAGGCGTGAAATTCCTGTAATATTCCAGCATTGCCGTATAGGTTTCATCGGCTCCGGTCTTTCCTAGAAGCTCTGTCTTGAACAAATCGTCCCTGAAGAACTTGAGGTGGAACGGGTATGTGCTCCAGTAGGTTTTTTCAAAAAGCGAGACATTGAATCTTCTTGGATATTTCTCCAGGTTTGTGTATTCAAAGGAAGGATTATTGTCCATCAGATATGAAACATATTCAGGCGTTACATTAAAAATTTTATAAATCGTGAACATCCTGTCAAGAATTTCTTCATCTGTAGAGACTGACAGGAATCCGTTTGGTATGAAAGCATTGTTGTGGGTATAAACAACAATCATAAGATTCTGTTCGGTGCTCATCGTGGCTACAACGCTGTCGCGTTCCGTATTCCCGTTCAGCCATGCATACATCTCGCGGTACCCGCTATTAAGGCCAAAATCCTTGTACGTGTTTACCGCAAAGGCCGCGTGGGAATAGAACCCGAAGGCGAGCATCAGGAGAATGAGAAGCGTGCAAATCCTGCTTGACTTGTTCCTTATCATATTGGAAAAAGATGCCGCATATTTATTTTTATAGGAATTGGTTAAAATTTCCCTGAATGTATAGACTATAAGTATTGCGGACATCTGGCCAAGCAGTACAAAATCATAATGATCTCCCTGTAGATTGAATCCAGTGACTATTTGCATGTTAAGTCCTATCAGGCCGGCCATGAATATTGACGTAAAAATCCAGAAAAAAGTGTCTCTTCTTCTCGAAAAGAATAGAAAAAACAGATAAACAATGATGTATTTTATGGCAAGGCCTGCCTGAAGCCCGCTGAATCTTTCGGAAAGCGCCAGACGGCTCATTATATCGGAATATTCAGGCAGGGATCTGAAATTTGCAAGCTCCATGAGATACGGCACTGAAACGGCGATTCCTATGAGCCCTATTAGAAAAAGGTTTCTCGCAGAAACTATGTCTTTCCTGTATACGGAACGAAGGAACAGGATTCCGACTGCAATAAACAGCGCAAACCAGTAGTATGAGTAGGAATACGCCAATATTCCCACTGAAATGCCGCACAGGGCCGCATACAGGAGTTTTTTCCTTTCCAGGGAAAAATAAAGAAATATTAGCGATACCATTAACATCGGAAAGACGAATTGTATGCCTGGAAGTCTGTTGAAATAATTCAGGGTTTCTGTCGGGTATAAAATATAATTATTTACGTGATATATGATATTCCTCGGCGTGAAAGGCGGGGTAAGGATAAAATTAAGCCCTATGAGGAGGAAACATCCGGCCAGGATTGACGCTTTTCTGCTCTGAGTGGCATGGAAAAAAAGAAAATAAACAAGGAGGAATGTTGCAGCGGTGAATGCAAAGCTCCCGATAATAAAGGTCCACTGGATGCCTATAAACGACGATGTTGTTCCCAGAAACAGCGTCGGGAGAAGCGGGACTGAAAGAGAAATTTTGTCCTTGTTTTCAAAAATCACAGGATCTCTTACTATCAGATGCCCGTCCATGACGTCCCTCATGGCGGAAGCATACATCGTCTGGTCATATGCATATGAAAACACTCCCTTGACGATCAGCGGGCTGTATAAACCGTCACCCCTCAATACCGGCATTAGAATGTGCGGAGTTAGATATATCATTCCTATTAAAACTGCCGCTAAAATAACTCCATGGTCGATCTTGGGCATTTGATAGAATAAATATGGAAAGGATTTATAGTGACCCCATATAACATCTTCAGGCGATTTTTTTCATCTTCATGGGAAATGCTTTTTAATACTTTGTATGAAACATTCATGAATGGGGAATAAAATAGCGCAATTTTTGGCGAAACACTGGGCTCCGATATGCCTTCTTCTGATAATTTTTCTGGCGTTTTACGTGAGAATTGACGGGTACAGGTGGCAGTATCTGAGAAACATAGACTCCTACACATTTGCGAGATTTATGGATGAAATCGTGGAAAACGGCGGTGCCCTGCCGCAGACCGACAATCTTGTCAGGACGCCACTTGGCATGATAAGGTCGTTTGATGTGCATCCGTACGAATATCTGGGGGCGTATACTTTCATGTCCGTCAGATTATTCTACCAGAACATCCAGATATGGCAGTTCCTGGTTTATTTCCCGGCATTTCTGGCGGCATTGATAGCGATACCGATGTATTTCATAGGAAAGGCTCTTTATGACAGGAAGGCCGGGCTCCTGATGGCATTTTTCACTGTTTTCGACGCTTCGCTGGTCGCAAGAACGCTTGGGGGGGATCCGGACAATGACGCGTTTGTCCTCCTGGTCCCGATGGTGCTGATGGCTGTTTTTATCTATTCGTACAAATACATTGAAAAGGAAAGGAAATTTGACAAAAAATTCTTCGCATACACCTTTTTATTGGCAGCGCTTTTCTCCCTCTGGAGCGTTACATGGATAGGATACTGGTACGTATTCTGGATGGTTTCGGGCTTCATTTTTCTGAAATTCATGCTCTATCTTATCCAGAGCAGGAGCATAAAAACCTCGTTTAAAAATATCAGGCATATTCTGGCAAGTTACATGATATACGTCCTGATCGCATTCATCTTTATAGCAAACGTGTACAGCGTCGGGAGGGTTCTTTATACATTCAGGGGGCCGTTTGAATTCCAGAACATAAAAGGGGAGGAAAAAATAATTTTCCCGAACGTCTATGTCTCGGTGGCGGAACTGCAGCAAAGCGGCGGGCCGAAAGAAATAATAGAAAGAACCAGCACGGTGCAAGGGATAGGAATATTGCTCTCGCCATTCTTCCTCATGATATACTGCCTCATGTACCTCTTTTATTCCTACGTAAAAAAGAGGCAGCATTTCGACACTTTACTGCTCTTGTTCATATGGTTTGCCGGGCCTTTCATTGCAACGACGATAGCCGTGAGGTTCGCGATTCTTTTCACGGCGCCTATGGCTATAGGCTCCGGAATACTGCTGTCAAAAATAATTCGCATGGCCACAGGCGAGGACAAGAAAATAGAGGACTGACAAAATGAAAAAAATAATAATTATTACAGTTGTAATGATATTCGTCCTTATAGTCATGAATTTCTATTACTTCTCGCCGGCGGCTTTCATCGCGAAGAACCAGGGCACGGTGCTTGACGACAACTGGTACAATGCGCTGACATGGGTAAACAAGAACACCGAAAAATGCGCGGTCATCGCTACATACTGGGATCCAGGGCACTTCATAACGGGAATCGCCAGGAGGCCGGTGGTTTTTGACGGCGCTTCGCAGGGCGATACCATATATTCCACAGACACCAAATATTCCGGTTTGGAGCCGGGCGAAATCGTGACGGAGAAATATGATAACGGCATTGTCCAGATAATAAGAAAGATAAACGAGCCTTACATAGTCGACTACATATCAAAACACTACCCGCAGTATTCTAACGGCACGGAGCGCGCGAGAATAAAGGACATCGCCATATCGCTTTTCACGTCGAATGAGAGCCTGGCACTGAAGTATCTGAAGGACTACAGGCAGGCGGGATGTAAGGAATTCTATTATATAGCATCCTCGGACCTCATCGGAAAAAGCACGTGGTGGACATATTTTGCCACATGGAACCCCGAAGGCTCTGAAAAGCCGTGCAGCGGCGAACTGAACAAGGGAAGCTGCTACAATTACATGACTGTAGGGCTCGGGCAGGCGAGGCCAGCCCCTTCCGAAAACGCCATTGTATACACTTATCCGTTCGGCACGCAACAGGCATTCCTCATATACGAGGTAAACAGCACGCGGCGCGCGTTCCTTCAGCAGGGCAGCCAGATAGCGCGCGTAAGCAACCTCATGTTCTTCACGCAGTCGCAGGGCCTGATAACGACAGAGGAAGGGGCAGAGGTCAACGGGCTCCTCGTGCAGTCCCCCGACAAGGGGAGCATCATATTCATGCCGCCAGAGCTCCAGAATTCGATGTTCACGAGGCTCATGTTCTTTGACGGCACCGGCCTCCAGAATTTCCAGCTCGTGAACAACTGGGGCGGCGAGGTCAAGCTCTACAAGGTGACGTTCCCCGAATCATCCTAGTATTTCCCTGTAAAGCCGCGCTATTTCACCGACTATTTTATCCCAGTCGAACTCGGACGATGTCCTGAACCCGTTTTTCCTCATCTTTGACATGAGGTTCTTGTCGGAAAGCAGAAGCTCCAGATTTTCCGTCACCTGTTCGGCGCTTCCTATGTCCACGAGAAAACCGTTTTTGCCGTCTTTTATGTAGTCTGCCGGGCCCTCGGTCCTGGTCGACACGACAACCATCCCGCATCGCATAGCTTCCAGGGGCACGATACCAAAATTTTCTCTCGATGACGTAAGGGCGAGTATTGAAGACGACTTCATTTCTCTTATCACCTGTTCATTGGACATCTTTCCATGGAACTCGACATCGACTCCAATGGACTTCGAGAGCTTCCTAAGGCTATCGGCCTCGCTGCCCTCGCCCACTATCTTCAGCGAGGCTTTGTTTTCCAGCATCGAGAAAGCCCTGATAAGGACATCCAAGTTCTTCTGCGGCGCAAGACGCCCGACATAGAGCACTTTGTTGCGGGATTTTTTAGGGCCTTTAACCGCGTCTATTTTCTTGGTGTCTATTCCGCTATGGATGACCTCCAGGCGCTCTTCCGGAACCCCGATGGATACCATGAATCTCCTCACGGTATTGTTCAGAACCACGAGCTTTTCGTACGGCAGCCTGCAAAGGAAGCGCTCGGCGTATTTCCCAGCGAAGGACAAAGGACTCTTGTACATGGCCTTCCAGTCGCCTCCATAAATGTCGTGTATGGTGGCTACGACAGGCCTGCCAGAAAGCATGGCCGCAGCGAAGCATGGAAAAAGTGACATGTGGCCATTGGCGTCTATTACGTCGTACCCTTTTGATGCAAGCCTTGCAGTATTGGCGGCATACCGTATGCAGTTGCCGTAAAGCCTCTTTGGGGGTATTGATATCGTGGGGTCGCTGGCCTTCAGAGTTTTTATGGAAGAGTCAAATTCATTCCCAAGGGACGTTATGAGAACGGGCTCTATGCCATGTTTTGGGAGGCGCTTCGCCATCTCGTAGACGCGGCGCTCGACGCCGTATATGGGATATACAGTCTCCGTGCAGAGTGCCACCTTCATCATATGAAGTAATAAATCAAGCTTTTAACCGTTGCAACGGGAAAAAACGTACCAAAACGGCTTTATAAGACAAAACTGAAAAACATATATAGAAACCTTTTATAATTTTTATAAATCTCTGAATGAAGTGACTCTGATGAAAATCGTTTTCATAGATCCGAAGGGCGTATGGGAAGGCCTGAACAACGGAATAGCATACATAGCCAGCAATCTCGGTAGAAGCGGGCATGATGTAAATGTCGTTGATTTCGTGAACATGGACGGCAACGAGGACAGAAGGCTCGAAGTTGTGAAGGATGCCGATTTTGTTGGGCTGTCCATAAAATCTTTCACACTGGACGAGTCCGTGAGGCTTGCCAAAAAGATAAGGAAGATGAACCCGAAAGCAGTCATAGTGGCCGGTGGGCCGCACATAATGGTTGACGGCATGAATTTCATGAAGGAAAATCCCGTATTTGACCTCGGAATAAAGGGCGAGGCCGAGATAGCCTTCAATGAACTGATGGAAAAGCCTGCAAACGAGGTGGACGGCGCACTCTACAGGGAAGGCGGTGAAGTCCGTGAAAACTGCGCGAGGAGATGGATATCGGAGCTCGACGAGCTCGAATTCCCGGATTACGATAATTTTGATTCCGTCGCGCAGGCGCACAGGATAGACAAGTGGCCGCTTGTCACCAGCAGGGGATGTCCGTATTCTTGCAGCTATTGTAATGTGCCCGTTGTCATAGGCAGGAAGTTCAGGACGCGCTCGGGCGAGAGCATCATCAGGGAACTGCGGTACGCGCGGAAGAAGTACGGGTGCAATGAATTCAAGGTCCTTGACGACAATTTTACCCTTCTGATGGACAGGGCAAAGGAGATATGCAAACTATTCATTGAAGAAGGGCTGGACATGAAATGGACATGCCCGAACGGCATACGGGCTGACAGGCTGGATGACGAGCTTTGCAAACTTATGGTTGAAGCGGGCTGCTATTCCGTATCGATAGGGGTGGAAAGCGGCGACCCGGAAGTATTCAGGAAGATAAACAAGGGGGAGAAGCTGGAGGACGTGGAGCGCGGCATAATGATGGCGAAGCGCGCCGGCCTGAAGGTTCACGGCTTCTTCATACTCGGCCTCGTCGGCAGCACATACGAGACTGACAAGCGTTCGATGGAATTCGTGAAGAAAGTTGGCCTCGATTCCGCTTCGTGGGGCATACTTGTGCCGTATCCGGGAACAGAGGTATGGAACCAGGTGCGCGCAGACCCGAACGTGAGAATGCTGAGGGACTGGAAGGAAGGCTTCCATATAGGAGCAAGACCAAAGCCTGTCTTTGACACGCCCGAATATCCTGCTGATGAGAGGGTGAAAGCATTCTACCTGGCGAACCTGAGATTCACGAAGCCCAAGGATTACCCGCGCGCGGCGAAGATGGTCATAAAAAGTCTTCTTGCAGGGAGATGACCAGACTGGCATGACTATACCAGATGTCTCCAGTAGTTCAGAAGGTCTTCAAGCGTTTTCTTCAGGGGTATTTCAGTTTTCCAGCCTGTCTCTTTTCTGAACTTCGAGCAGTCGCCTACAAGGAGGTTGACGTCAGATGGCCTCATTCTGGCCGGATCATTTTTCACCGCTATCTTCTCGCCGCTGAACGACAGTAGCGTGTCTAGTATTGATTTTATGCTCATGGCTTTCTCGGAGCATATATTGTAAACCTCGCCGAGCCTGCACCTTTCAACAGAAAGCGCATAGGCCTTTATCACATCCCTGACGTCAGTGAAATCCCTCATGGCTTCGAGATTTCCGGCAAGAACGACAGGCTCTGCGCCTTTTTCTATTTCCGCAATCTGTCTGGCAAAGTTTGATTCGACAAATACTTCCCCGCGCCTCGGGCCGGAATGGTTGAAGGCACGGGTTATGATAGTTTTTATTGAATATGACTTATGATACTGGAAGCCCAGCATATCCTCGGCTACCTTGCTGACGCCGTAAGGGCTCATTGGCCTCAGGGGATTTGACTCCTTTATTGGCGTCTCATTTTCATGAACAAGGCCGTATTCCTCGCTGCTGCCAGCTATCTGTATCTTCGGGTCTATCTTCGACGAGCGCACGGCTTCAAGGAGGTTAACAGTGCCTATCACGTTTGTGAATATGGTGTCCTGCGGGGCATTCCAGCTTGTGGGGACGAATGACTGGGCGGCAAGGTGGAATATGACATCGGGCTCCGTATCATTTACAAGGCGCACAACGCTGTGCGAGTCCCTCATGTCGGTTTCTACGAGGGTTATCTTATCCTTTATATGGGCTATGTTATCAAGGCGGCTTCTCCATCTTATGCTTCCGAAGACCTCGTAATCCCTGGACAGAAGATATTCCGCAAGGTGCGAGCCAACAAACCCGCTGATTCCGGTTATAAGTGCTCTCATCAACTCAACAACTTTTTCAGGTTATATTTCTCCAGTAATTAAGAAGGTCTTCCGCAGTCTTCTCGAAAAGTATCTCAGGCATCCATCCTGTCTGTTTCCTGAATTTTGAGGAATCCCCTAGGAGTATCTCGACATCAGATGGCCGCATCCTTGAAGGGTCCTGGATTATTTTTACATCAGCCCTTGACATACCGGTCAGCACGTTCAGGGCGTCCCTTATTACCCAGGCCTTGCCGGAGCATATGTTGTAAACTTCCCCGTAATCGCATTTTTTCACGCACATGTCATAAGCCCTCACTATATCCCTCACGTCGGTGAAGTCCCTCTGTGCACTAAGATTGCCCACTTTGATGACGGGGCTCGCGCCTTTCTCTATCTCCGCTATCTGCTTGGCAAACGCGGCCATTACTATCTTTTCGCCGCTTCTGGGGCCGATGATGTTAAAGGCCCTTGTCCGTATTATTTTCATGCCATAACTCTTGAAATACTGGAAGCCCAGAAGATCTTGCGCTATTTTTGATACTGCATAAGGGCTCAGCGGCCTCAGGGGGTTGGTCTCCTTTATAGGCAATTCGTCGGGCATCACCAGGCCGTATTCCTCGCTGCTGCCTGTTATGAGTATCTTGGGGTCGAGCTTCGACTTTCTCACGGCCTCCAGAACATTCAGCGTTCCCAATACGTTTGTATTCATGGTTTCCTGCGGGGCCCTCCAGCTTGTGGGGACGAATGTCTGGGAAGCGAGGTGGAATATGACATCGGGCTCCGACTCGTCTATTGTCTGCATCACCGAATTTGTATCGCTGAGGTCGCATTCAAGGAGGGTGATATTGTTTTTGATGTGGTTTATGAACTCGGTCTGTCTCGAGCGCCCCCTTACGGTGCCGTAAATTTTTCCCGATTTTAGCATATATTCGGCCAAATGGCTGCCTGTGAACCCTGTAACCCCTGTTATGAGAATATTCATGGGGAATATAAATTATGTCAAATCTTTTAAACACAGAAAAAATCAGAACCCCCACAGCCCTTTTTGCCATCTTAAGATTGATTTGTCCCTCCTTATCACGGATAGAATGATGCAAATCCACAGGCATGGCGGCGAGAAAGACCAGAATATCCACGAGAGCCTGGATTTCCATTTTGGGAAGAATTTATCCGCAAAATATCTGTGGTACTTCCCGCACAGGTAATAGTGCTCAAAGTCTTTTTCCGCCCCGCCGGCACGCTTTTTTATATGCCACACGAAAACCTTTGGGTTGTAAAGAAACGTATACCCCTTCTTTATCAGAGCCACCTGCGGAAAGTTTTCCTCCCTGAAGCCGTAGCCTCCAGTGTAAAAATCCACAAATCCCCCGACTTCTTTCAGCTTGTCGGTCCTGAAAGCCATGTTAGCCCCTAACATCACGCTGCATTTTACAGGACGCGGCGGCACCCAGAGCCTTGTTTTTTCCCTGACATCCCCGCAGGAAGTGAAGAAATTCTGGTTCCTGTCCGTGCGCAGCATTTTATGGGTGGGATTTAGATTTTTATCGCAGTCTATTGCGGGGCCGCACGCGCCTGCTATGTTTTTGTCATGCCCAAAACTTTTCTCCACATTCTCAAGCCAGAATTTTTTTGGCACGGTATCATCATCGAGGAATGCGATTATATCACCCTTTGAGTTTTTTAGTATCATATTTCTTGCGGCGGGCTGCCTTATGCGGTTTTTCGGCCTTGTGTATTTCACAGGCATTTTAATTTTATTTATCAGAAGCTCTGTTTTGTTGTCATCGCTCGTGTCAACCACGACTATCTCATCGGGAGGTCTCGTCTGCAAAGCCAGGGATTTAAGGCATCTTGAAATGGTTTCCGACCTGTTATGCGTTATTATTCCCACTGTTATAATCATAGGACAAGTTATAGCATTATCATTTAAATCCGCGGAATTTAGGACAAAATACAAATCTTTTTGCACCATTTAAATCGGTATTCTTGGTATCTTATAGAATGCGTATTTGTTATGTTCTTGACAACGACCCGGCCATGTCAACTGGCGGCACTCCTATAGTGGTAAGTTATATCAGAAGATATACAGGAGGCGATATAATGCACGGCTCCAGAAACATCTTGCTGAACATAATTCTGATGCTGATACTCCCGTTCAGGATTTCAGCCGGAAGATATGACATAGTCAATATTCATGACACGCATGGATATTTTTACACGTTCTGGCCAAAAAGAAAGAAGACCGTGTATACATGTCATAATCTCTGGAAAAATTATCATCGGGCGGTTCCGCCAAGGTCCTTGAACAACAGATTAAAGGCCAGAATTTCCGTGTTTCTGGAGAAAAGATTGCTGACAAAATCGGACCATATCACAACCGTTTCCAGTAGTGTAAGAACGCAGATAATAGGCGAGTATGAAATAAATCCGGAAAAAATAACCGCCATACACAACGGTGTTGATACAATTATGTTTAAGCCGGGAAAAAAAGGCGACGCTTTTATATGGGTTGGGAATAATCCCGAGCTGAAAGGGCTTCAGAAAGCCATAGACTATTCCAGGAAAAAAAACAGGAAACTTATAGTAATAGGCATCAAAGGCGATAGCACAAAAAACGTAAAATATATGGGGATGGTGGAGAATAGCAGGATGCCGTGTATATACCTCATGGCAGATACGCTCCTGTTTTTTTCGAAAACAGAAGGCCATCCATTGGTGCCTCTGGAAGCGGCAGCCTGCGGGCTTAATTTAATCGCCACAAAGGAGTCCAATCTGGAAATATTCCCGCTAAAAAATGGGGCTTATAATGTAGATGGCAGGGATGCCATAAAAATCTCGAGGAAATACGACTGGAAGCTGAGATCCATGAAATACAGCGAGTTATTCTGTAAAATCCTGAAGGGCTGAAATATGAAAATCTCCATCTTTACCACTGTATTCTACCCGCATCACTCTAAATTTGGCATATCCAATATCGCATACCTGCTGGCGAGGAACATGACAGAGAGGCACGGCTCCGATATAACGGTTTATTCAGTCTCAGTTGACGGCCAGAACCTTAGTGACATATCCTGTGGAATGGAAGTAAAAAGATTCCGCAATGAAATAAAATCCTTTAATTTTTCCCATAGAATGCTTTTGTGCAAAAAAAACAGGGCTGATATCGTGCATTCATTTCATTACGGATATTTTCCTGCAACAGCCGGATTTATTTCAGCGAAGAAAATGGGAATACCTCATGTATTCACCCCTGCATATCATCCGCCGATTTACACCTCTCCAAAGAAGGTGCTTTCATGGTGTTATAACATTTCCCAGGGGGTCCATATTCTGAAACACTCGGAAAAAGTCCTTGTGTTCAATAATAGCGAGAAAGAGGCCCTTCAAAGGCATGTAGAAGGCAGGTATGAGGTTTCTTCATGCCCTGTAGACAGAAAAATTTTTTGCCGGGCCAGAAAGGAAGCAGGCAAAATAAGGATAGGGTTCATAGGCCCGATGCTGCCATGGAAAGGGGCTGGCATAGCAGCCGATATATTCTCAGAAATACAAAAAGAAAGGGATGACGTAGAATTTGTTTTCATAGGATTCGGCCATCTCGAGAAGGAAATAAGGAAGAAAGGAAAATTCAGGTTCCACAAAGACCTGTCCGCGGAAAAGATAGCCGAGCACATGAACTCCATGGATATTCTTGTGGCGCCGACAAAATACGAATCATTCGGGTATATACTTGCAGAAGCCGGGATGTGCGGCACGCCTGTCATCTCTACGAACGTCGGTGCGGTGCCGGAAACCGTTGGTCCGGGCGGGATTCTTGTGAATTACGGGGACTGGAACGGAATGCGCCGGCAAATAGAATATCTGATAGACGACGGCAGAAAAAGGAAAAGTCTGGGGAAGAAAGCGGTGAAGCATACAAGTCGGTTCAGGGACGACGTAGTTTCGGAAAAAATCTACAGGGTATACAAATCAGTGGCTCTGTAGAAATGCTCGACAGAAAGCATCGACGTGAGGGGTATTGTGATTCCACAATACCCCTAGCTGCGGTATACGCGAGATGCGTATACCGCTACGTCGATGCTTTTACTAGGTTTTCTACAGAGCTAAATCAGTGGCTTAATTCGGGCTTCTGCATCTTTGTGTAATTTATTTCATCCTTTTTTATCCGGTTGAATATGGTCCTTCCGATGCCGGGTGTCAGGACGAATTTCTTCAGAGATTTTTCCACGAATTCCGGGCCGGTTATCAGCCATAAAATATATCCGACATTTTTTCCCAGTTTGAACTGTAGGGCTCTTTTTCTGTACAGTGAATGCGCCTTGTTGTAAGCCCTTTTTCTGTCGCTTTCCTGGAACGTCTTTGTCTCAAAAATAGGCCTGTTTTTCCAGTGAGCGACGTTGTAGAGAAATGTTTTTTTATCCATCAGAAAATCGCCGTGTTGCTCAACCCAATTATACAGCTCTGTCCCGGGATAAGGCACGAGATTGTAAAAGCTTATGTGGTCCACAGGAAGGGATTCGGCGATTCTCAGTGAATCCAGAAAATCGTTGTAGGTTTCTTCCGGATGGCCTATTATAAAAGTCGCGCCTACCGCAATCCCTGCTTTTTTTGCCAGATTTATGCTGTTTATAATGGTTTCAAGCTTTTCGCCTTTCTTTATGACTCTCATTATCTTGTCGTTCCCCGCCTCGACGCCGAATGATATGTAGATACAGCCCGCCTTCTTCATTTTTTCAAGCAGCGGCAGGTCAACCCTGTCGGCCCTTATGCCATTGTCGCATTTCCACGTTATTTTCAGGCCCCTTTCGATCATCATGTCGCATATTCTGTGCGCCCTTTCTATATCCATGGTAAAATTGTCGTCATCCACCTCAAAGCTCCTCCAGCCCTTTTTATACCATTGCTCTATTTCATCCACTATGTTTTCCGGGCTCCTGGCCCTGAATTTCAGTCCCATGCTCAGTTTTATGGAACAGAATATACACTGATAAGGGCAGCCGCGGCTTGTAACCAGCGGGAGATGCCTCTCTTTATAGCCGAGATATCTTTCAAGCTCAAATCCCTCGTAATCAGGCAGCGGGAGCTCATCCAGATTTTTTATGAAAGGCGCATCGGGGTTTTCAACAATTTCGTCCCCATTGCGCCAGATTATGCCCGGTATTTCCTGCAACGGGGTTCCCTGGCATATCTGAAGCATGGGTATTTCCCCTTCCCTGACTACAGCGATGTCGGCCATAGTATCTTCAAGGGTTTTTTTTCTCAGCGCCGCGATATGGGGGCCGCCTATTACAACTCCGTAAGAACTGCTGTGCACCTTTATTTTGTCTATGGTCTCTTTTGACCTGTCAAACCCGAAGCTGTACAGCGTTATGCCGACGAACTGCGGCTGGTATTCATCTACCAGTTTCAGGACTTCTTCTATGGTATAGCCGAGCCTCATGTCCACTATTTTCGTGTCCATCCCGTTTTTTTTCAGGACGCCGGAGACGTATGCTATGCCTGTATGCGGCATCTGGGCGCTGAAATAATCCCCGACGCTGGCGGGTATGACAAACAAAACCTTCATTCAATCACCTGGCTTCTTATTTTTTATACTTTTAGTAATATTTAAAAGTACTTTTGCGAAGGCATTGCGGCAGGGCGCAAAATCCTTTCTATGATTGTCCTACAAATCGTGCTGATAAATCTTATTAAAAGATTCCCTGTTTTTATAGAAAAAATATGAGAATATTTATAACAGGCGGGACGGGCTTCATAGGCTCGAACCTTTCAAGGTATATGCTGGAAAGAGGCCATGAAATTCATGTCTTGGCAAGAAAAACGTCCAATACATGGAGGATAAATGAGATAAAAGACCAGATAAATATCCACTCTTCTGACATATCCGACAGAAAGGGCCTGATGAATGTCATGGAAAATGTCAGGCCTGATATCGTATATCATACGGCTGTGTATGGAGGCTTCCCGTATCAGGATGATATTGAAAAAACATTTCAGACCAATATAATAGGGATGCTTAATCTTGTCCATGGATGCATAAAATACAATGTAGGATGCCTGGTAAATACTGGCACATCGTCGGAATACGGGACGTGTACCAAAGCTATGGAAGAAAACGCGCCGCTCAACCCGAACAGCATCTACGGCTCTTCAAAGGCATCGGCTTCCATAATTCTCAGGAGCATGGACAAAGTCCCTTCCGTTACCTTAAGGCTTTTTTCGCCTTTTGGTTTTTATGAAGACAGGGAAAGGCTTGTGCCGCATGTTGTACTATCGTTTTTAAGGGCTCAGTCGCCAAAGCTTGCCTCGGGAAAATCCGTGAGGGATTTTATATTCATAGATGACGTCATGAAATCGTATGAAAAAGCCTCTGACCCGGATCTGGGCGGGAATATATTCAACATAGGGACTGGGAAACAGCACCGGGTTGAAGAGGTCGTCTCTGCCGTCAAAAACTGCATGGGCTCTGATTTGGAGCCTGTGTGGAATTCCGCCATACCGAGAAAAAATGAGCCGTCGAAATGGGTTGCGGATATAAGCAAGTCAAAAAGCATCCTTAAATGGTCTCCTAAATATAGCCTGAAAGAAGGTGTCAAAAAAACCGTCGGATGGTTTAATGAAAAATCCTATCTGTACGACTGATGTGATATCATGAAAAAAGATGCGTCTGCAGCGGCGAAAGAGATAAGAAAATCTGTAATCACGATGTGCCATAAGTCAAAAAGTTCTCATGTAGGCACAGCACTCTCTTGTGTCGACATACTGTCTGTGCTTTATTTCAAAATAATGAATATAGACCCGGATAACCCTAATCATCCTGAAAGGGACAGGTTTATTTTAAGCAAGGGGCACGGCGCATCCGCGCTTTACGCGGCACTTGCTCACAGGGGGTTCTTTCCTGTACCAATGCTGGATAAATTTTATTCCGACGGAAGCAGAATGGCAGGTCATCCGTTTCTTAATTGCATGCCTGGTGTCGAGGCTTCCACGGGTTCACTGGGCCACGGACTTCCGATAGCATGCGGCATATCTTATGCGGGAAAAAACACTGGGAAAAAATACAGGGTTTTTGTGCTGCTTTCGGACGGCGAATGCGATGAAGGCTCTGTATGGGAGGCGGCGATGTTCGCAGGATTTCACAAACTGAAAAACCTGACTGCCATAATAGACTACAACAAAATACAATCATTCGGGGCCGTGAAGGAAGTCCTTGATTTGGAGCCGCTGTCAGACAAATGGGAATCTTTTGGCTGGGCTGTCAGGGAGATAAATGGCCATGATATGGGTGAAATAGAGAATGCCCTGATGAATGTGCCGTTCCAGGAGGATAAACCAAGCCTTATAATAGCACATACTACAAAGGGAAAAGGCGTTTCTTACATGGAGAACAGGGTTGAATGGCACTATAAATCCCCTGACAATGATGAATATAAAAAAGCCATGGAAGAGATGGAAAAATGAGAACATCATTTATCAAATCTCTGGAAGAGCTTGCAGGCAGTGCCGGATTCTTCCTTGTTACAGGAGACATGGGATTTTCGGTTCTGGAAGGCCTGAAAGAAAGCCATCCTGACAAGTACCTTAATGTCGGCGTGGCGGAGGCCAACATGATAGGCATATCGTCTGGTCTTGCTCTTACGGGAAAAACGGTCTTTGTATATTCCATAGTGCCTTTTGCTACAATGAGGTGCTTTGAACAGATAAGGGATGACATATGCTACCAGAACCTTGATGTGAAGATAGTCGGGGTGGGCGGCGGCCTGTCCTATGGACAGCTGGGTCCGACCCATCACTCTATAGAGGACATCGCATTGATGCGAAGTCTTCCTAACATGACCGTGGTATGCCCGGGGGATCCCATAGAGTCCAGACTGGCCACCAAAGCCGTGTTCTCCCGCAAGGGGCCGGTTTACCTGAGAATAGGAAAGAAGGTGGAGCCTCCTGTGCATGAAAAGGAGCCGGATTTTGAAATAGGAAAGGCTATAACACTCATCGAAGGCGGCGACGTGACACTGATTTCTACAGGCAATATGCTGGAGACCTCCCTTAAGGCATGCAAAATCCTGCAGAATAAAGGATTGAGCCCGCGTCTGCTGAGCATGCATACCGTGAAGCCTATCGATAAGGATGCCATATTAAATGCTGCGAAAGAAACCGCTGCAATTTTTACCGTAGAAGAGCATAGCATACTGGGCGGCTTGGGGAGTTCCGTATCGGAAGTCGTGGCAGAAAATGACGATAAGGTACTTTTCAGGAGAATTGGCATACCGGATTCATACGCACATGTTGTAGGTTCTCATGAGTATCTGAGGGATATTTATTCCCTGACGCCGGATAAAATCGCCGAAAAGATAAGGGATTATGTTAAGACCTGACATCATTGTCTGGTGATTTTTTTGCCCAAAGCCAGAAGATATTTTGCGGGTATTTTGCCAAGATATGTTGTCATATAAATAAAATATGAGAAAAGCGTAAACGCAGCGTTGTTGTATGCGATTGGGGAAAACATGATGTATTTCCTTCCATGATTCCCGTTGCCTTTTATGACCAGATTCAGGCCTCTGGATATCTGTTCCATGGCAAGCCTTTTGTAGTAATATTTCTTTCTTTCCAGTATGGAGTTGTCATTTATCATGGAAAATATTTTATTAAGGCATTTTATCTGGTCAAAGCCATCGATATGTGTCTTCTCGTATTTCATGCTTCCGCTGCTAGTGTGAACCCTGTATAATGCCGAAATCCTTGAACTGTAAGCGGCATCGTATTTCATGCAGATCCTCATCCACATGTCCCAGTCGTTGCAGTAAGGCATCTCGCCGTCAAAGAATCCGGCCTCTTCAAAGCATTCTTTTCGTATCATTACCGAAGGGAACATTATGTGGTTGCCTTCAAGAAGCTCTGCAAGTTTTTTTATGCCCGGAATGAGTGTGTCATTTTCGGGCTGCGCTGAATTTCCAATGAAATTTCCTTCTTCATTGATGAACCTGACAGGGCTGTAAACAAAGCCTGCTGTAGGCATATTTTTCATGATTTTTGTCTGATGTTCTACTGCATCCTTTTCAAGAATATCGTCTGAATGGAGAATTTTCATGTACTTTCCTTTCGCAATCTCCACGCATGAGTTCAGGTTTCTGTTGTACCCGATATTGAACTTATGCCTGAATTTCCTGACTCTTTTTCCATACGACTTTATTATATTCCACGAGCCGTCCGTCGATGCATTGTCGATCACCACAACTTCTATATTCCTGTAGCTCTGGTTCAGGGCGCTTTCTATCGCATATCTTATGTACCTCTCGCCGTTGTAATTCGGTATGCATATGCTGACAAGCGGCTTCATTTTATATCACCCATGAATTTCCTGAAGGTTTCATATATATGGCTTACGTCATTCTCGGTAATGCCAGGATAAACACCTATCCAGAACGCGTTGCGCATGGCATAGTCAGAATTATCAAGCGAGCCTGAAACCTTGTAATTTATCTTGTAATTCCTGAAATACGGCTGCCTTGTTATGTTGCCTGCAAAGATGAGGCGCGTCATGATGCCGTTCTTCTCAAGGAATCCCGTCATCTGCTCGCGGGTAAAGCCGCACCCGTCGTTTAAGCCTATTACGAACCCGAACCAGCAGGGCTCTGCCGGCGGCTCGCTTTCCGCAAACGAAAGGCAGTCAAACTCCGAGAGTGCGGACTTCAATGCGGCAAAATTTTTCTTTCTGGCATCTATAAATGACGGAAGCTTGTCAAGCTGGGCGAGGCCTATCGCTGCCTGGAAATCCGTTGCCTTGAGGTTGTAGCCCAGACGTGAATAAGTGTACTTGTGGTCATAGCCTTCAGGAAGGTCTCCAAGATTCCATTCAAAGCGTTTGCCGCACGTGTTGTCCACGCCCGGCATGCACCAGCAGTCCCTTCCCCAGTCTCTTATGGATTCTACAACTTTCTTCATCACATCGCTGCCGGTGACGACAGCCCCGCCCTCGCCCATTGTTATCTGATGGGCAGGGTAGAAACTGAAAGTGGCCAGATCCCCAAATGTTGAAACACATCTGCCGCCATATCTTGCGCCCAGTGCGTCGCAGCAGTCTTCGATAAGAAAAAGGCCGTGCTCTTTGCATAGGGATTTTATTTTTTCTACGTTAAACGGATTTCCTAATGTATGAGCTGCAAATATCGCCCGCGTCCTTTCGCTTATTGCGTCTTCGATGAGGGATTCGTCTATGTTGTACGTATTTTTCTTCACGTCAACAAACACTGGGACGCCGCCATTCTGTATTATGGGGTTTATCGTTGTTGGAAAGCCGGCGGCGGCTGTTATTATTTCATCGCCTCTGTTCAGGCCTATTTCGGGGGAGAAAAGCGCGGATACTGCAAGAAGGTTTGCAGAAGAGCCTGAATTGGTTATGACACAGTGGTCAACCCCGAGGAAAGACGACATCTTCCTTTCGAATGCCACGGCGAACCTGCCATGAGTCCACACGCCGTCAAGCGCCGCCTCGACGGCATTTATCATCTCATTCTCGTCAAAGACTTTCCCGGAGGCCGGTATCCTGTGCCTGGGTTTTTTTGAAAGAACTTCCCTGTAGTATTTCGAGACAAGACCCCTTATCTCCGCCCTTATTTTATCGTCCATTGAAATACTTCCTGTACCATGATACGGTCTCGGGCAGCGCCGCGGAAAAAGTGAATGAAGGCTTCCAGTTCAGAAGGCGCTTCGCTTTTTCCGTTGACAGGAACTGAGTGCGGATTTCGTTCTTTGCCAAATTCAGTATTTTCGGCTCTCTTCCATACCCCATGAAATCGGATATCTTCTTCACGACTTCTATGACGGACATCTTCTCGCCGCTCCCGAAATTGAAAGCCCCGCCCACGACTTCCTTTTTGTGCATGTTTTCCGCAAGTGTTAGATAGGCCGAGACGGCATCTTTCACGTAGAAGTATTCCCTCACCATCGAGCCGTCGCTTCTTATGGTGATGCCATCGTTTTTGATAACGGACCTTATGGTTCCCGGAACGATCCTGCTGAAATTGATGTCGCCGGGGCCGAACACGTTGCCGAGGCGCGATATGCATACAGGCAATGCATAATTTTTATGGTAAGACTGCGCTATCATGTCTGTGCACGCCTTCGAGACATCGTAGGGGGATTCACCCCCGAGCGGCATGTCCTCGGTATAAGGCGGCTGCGCATTACCATAAGACTTGTCGCTGGACGCGATTATTATTCTCTGCAGTTTCTTGCTCTCGTAAGACACGAGCCTGCATGCTTCAAGGACATTCCATGTCCCCTCTATGTTTGATTCGAACGTCTTCCTCGGTATTATCCTTGATATCTCGACGATAGGCTGTGCCCCTATGTGAAAGACGGTGTCTATCTCGTATTCGGCTATCGCTCTCAGGACTGAATCAAAGTCCTCGAGTTCACCCCTGACCGTGCTCACACTTCCGGCGCATCCGGAAATATCCAGATAAGAGTCTTTCACGTGGTCTCTCTTGAGTATGACAACATTGGCGTCGCTGCACAAAGCGGTGGCTAGATGGGAGCCTATAAACCCGGCGGCTCCGGTGATGAAAACGTTCCTGTCTTTCCAGAAATCTAGTCCTGCCATATTTTCCAAGGCCTTTCTCTGTTCCATAATTCATTCAGGTGAAGATAATCCCCGTATGTGTCCATGTATCCCCAGAATCCCTGGTGGTGATAAAACCCTATCCTGCCTTCCTTTGCCAGCCTCGGTATCATTGACGTCTCAAGCATCACGTCAGAATCGTCAATATGGTCGAAAACCTCTTTCTCGAACAGCATGAATCCGATATTTACGAACTTGTCCTGATGCGGCTTTTCTATGAATTCCCTTGCCAGATCGCCATCGGTGCCGACTATGCCGAACTTTGACCTCGGGGAATGCAGCGTTATAGTCCCGAGAACGCCGTGCTTCTGCCTCAGGTATTCGTGCCTCCTGACAAGCTCACTGATGTTTATATCTGCAACGCCGTCGCCGTATGTGAGCATGAATCTATCAGTCTTTATGGCGTTTTTTGCCAGAAACAGCCTTTTCTGCGTCTTCGAGTCTATCCCTGTGTCCATAAGGGCCACAGACCAGTCTTCCTTCGGCTTCGGCATTGAAACAGAATTCATGCTTATCTGTCAATCCATGGGTATTCCATGAAGAACCTCTTTATCTCATGCCCCATGTAGCCGAGCGGCAGAACAAACCTCTTGTAGCCGTAGTGGGAGTACAGCTTCATGATGTGCCACAGGATGGGCTTTTCGCCTATCGGAACCAACGGCTTCGGGGTCACTGAAGTCTTTTCAGCAAGCCGTGTTCCGCGGCCGCCGCAGAATATTACAACGTCCATTATAACAATCAATCAGTCAACACTTTTAAAATACGGGGTTTATTTCAAGTTATGTTCTATAAAATTCCCGTACCATTCTATCGTTCTTTCCAGACCTTCTGCGAGGCTTGTTGCTGGCTTCCAGCCGAGGATGGATTCGGCCTTGGATATGTCGGCCCTTATGTCCCATATCTCCTGCTCCCTGTAAGGAACCGTTCCGAAAAGCGGTTTCGATGAGCTTCCTGATATTTTTATTATCGAGGTTACGACATCCATTATCTTGTGGCTTTTTCCCGTCCCTATGTTTATAATTTCTCCTGCGGCGCGCTTTTCCACAGCAGCCTTCAGGAACGAATCCACGGCATCGTCAACGTAATTGAAATCCCTTTTCTGCTCCCCCCCGGTAAGCCTGATGTCCTTGTTTTCTATCGCTGATGTTATGACGTAAGGTATTAGCATGCCCGGCTTCTGACCCGGGCCGTAGCATGTGAACTGCCTCAGCGTCGTCAGTGGCAGTCCGTTGACATCGTGCAGCATCTTGCACATGATTGTTGCAGAGGCATTTGAGGCGGAATAAGGAGACACAGGCATCGGCATCATGTCCTCCGTGAACGGAGGTTTGTTCTGGCCGTATTCCTCGCACGTCCCTGTATTTATAAAGCAGTCATAATCGGTGCCTTCGAGGGCCCTTATCATGTTCAGCGTCCCGTTTATCTTCACGTCCGCTATGGGCCACGCATCCTTCATGTCCCTGCTGACATTCACTATGGCAGCCAGATGAAACACCTTTTTGGGTGATATGGACTTCACTGCATTCCTGACGGCATCGAAGTCTCTTACGTCAATCCTGAAGAATTTGACCCTGGGAATATCCCTTATATTGTTGTTGTTCAGGGAGAATACGTGGACATTGGCGCCTCTTTCAGCGAGCGCCGTGACAAGATGGGAGCCTATGAACCCGTTGCCTCCAGTCACGAGCACATCCATATCATCGAAATCAACGCTCATCTTTTTTTAGTTCATCAAGTCTTTAAAAATCCACTGAGCCTGAACCTTACAAGGTTCTTAAGAAATTCCGCCGCCACGTAAAATTTGACCTTCGATTTCCCTTTGCCCCTTTTATTGTAAACGACGTCTATCTCGCCGATTCTTGCCCCGAGGCGCTTGGCCTTGCACATGACCTCCGTGTCGATGAACCAGTCTTTTGATTTTATCTCCATTTTTTTATATAGGCTTCTTCTCATGATTTTCGGGCTCCCGTTTATGTCGTAGCTTATTTTTCCGAAACGCGTCACCATGAATACCCTGTTGTAGGCGCCGGACTCTAGCTTCCTGAA
>JACPJX010000054.1 GCA_016187365.1 Candidatus Aenigmatarchaeota archaeon
AAAAGAAAAATAGCATGTAATGGATGCAAAGAAATCACAGATGACTTCAAAGCAATCTATTTGTCAGGGAAATCTGCAAAAAAGCACGGCGGAAAATTTGCAGGACTTTTTTGTAGAGAATGCAGGCGAATGCAAATTTGGCATTAACCGAAGCTCTTGCCGCAGCCGCATGAGCTCTGGGCATTCGGGTTCTCGATCTTGAAGCCGGCGCCCTGCAAACTCTCTACATAATCAATAACGGCGCCGTTGAGCATCTCCATGCTCTTCGGGTCGATAAAATATTTCAGGCCGTTTTTCTCGAGGACAGTGTCGTCCGAAGCAGGTGCCTGCTCAAAATCCATCAGGTATGAGTAGCCGGAACAGCCGCCGCGCTTGACGCCTATCCTGAGGCACCAGCCTTCCTTCCCGTTGCTCTTCATTATTTCAAGCACTTTCTTGGCGGCGAAATCCGTCACGACGACTTTTCCGCCTTCAAGTTTCTTTATTTCCTCCGCCGGCATCGTGGCGCGCTTGGCAACGGCCTTGTTCATGTCCTCGAGCATGCTCTCAAGGGCTGTTTCCTCCATGCCGTGGCTGGCAATGCCCTGCTCCAAGGTCTCGTAAACGTTGACATGGCACCCGAAGCAGTGAAGGCCGTAGCTCATCATTATGTCTGTTGTTTCGGGGTACTTCTCGACGATGTCACCTATGGTCATGTCCTTTGTGATCATTTGCGTTTCTGCTTCCATCATAACCACCTAAAATATTTTCTCTCCCGTGTCTTTATTAAATATACGGATGACGCTTGAAGGGCAGCCCTCCGCAGCCTGCCTGTTGGCAGGAAGGTCTTTTTCGTCTATTTCCTTTACCCAGACGCCTTTTGCAGCGTCAAATTTTCCCCCGTTCAGGACAGCCTTTCCGTTCGGCCCGACCTTCCAGTCCTTTTCCGAGAAGGCTTCGCAGACGCCTGCACCAATGCATCCTTTCTCGCTGTATTCAACTATGTATTTTCCCATTTTACCACAGTAAAAACAATTAAAAATTTAAAGGAATTCTAGCCGCCGCATCCACTTGAACAGCCGCCTGCCGCAGGATGCTCCATCGTGGCCTTGTGCTTTTGTGGTGAGCCCAGCATCTGCAGAGGCACAAAATTACTGCTAGCAGCAGGCATCGGCTCGAGCGCCTCTTCCCCCCAGTCGCTTTCAGGGGAGATTTTCGTCATGGAGCGCCTGTACTGGTTGAAGTTGCCGACTATCTGCTGTATCTCCTCCTTGGAGAATTTCCTGTGGTGCTTGTCAGCATTTAGGGTCTTTCCTGTCTTCTTCTCCCACTCGACAGCAGGGATGCTGAATTTCCTCTGGATGCGGTCCCTGTAAAGCTCGGGGATGACGTTGAACGTGCAAAAAGGCAATACACGACCGTCAGGCGTCGCGTAATGTATGTCGCACTTGTGTATCCTGTCAATGTCCCAGTTGTAAGGATCCTGAAAGTGCATCATCCCGAGGAACAGAGAGTTTATGTGGAATTCCGCCAGTCCATGATAATTGGAGCCGCCGACTGCGCCCGCGAGCATCCTCACGAATTTCAGGTTCTTGGGCTTCTGTTCCTCGTCGACATACTTGCTTATGCTGACCATCAGCTTTGCCAGAGACCATGTAGTCCTCAGTTTCCTGAATTTCGAATCTTCTATGTCCCTCGTAAGCTGGCCGAGGTAGTCGAAAAAGCCCTCGACGTCGAAGAACGCAGGCAGGGGCACTATCCTGTCCCCGTCCTTGAATATGTAAGTCGCCATGCCGCACTGGAAATGTATGGAGAGCCTGTACTTCGGCTCCTGCTTCACCGCCTCTATGAAATCAGTAATCTGCTTCGCGCAGGGCACAGGGAACCAGTGTTCGCGGCCTATTTGCCCGTCTGTCTGGGCCTCGATGCGCTTTATTGCTCCAGGTATGGTTATTCTCTGCTTCCTGCGCAGGGAATCAGGCATCCTGCCGACAAGGGAAACGGGCTGGAAATTCACGCTCCTGACCTTTCCTATATTGCCTACAGCATACCTTATTATGTCGCCGAGTTCGTGGTCGTTTATGCCGCCTATCACAGTTGGCACGAGAACGACCCCGATGCCGGCCTTTGCACAATTATCGATCGCCTGCTGGGCCTCCCAGTAGTTCTTCGGGTTGGTCTCGGGCGTCATGCCGTCGAAGCTCATGTAAAGGTTGCTGACGCCGTTCTCGCGCAATCGGACAGAAAGCTGCGGGTCCCTGTAAAGGTTGATGCCGTTCGTGTTTAGCTGGACGTGGTTGTAACCGATATCCTTTGCCGCCTTCACTATTTCAGGCAAATCCTCGCGGAGCGTGGGCTCGCCGCCGGTGAACTGGACCGAATTCGCGCCCACGGGCTTCTCGTTCCTCATCCTCTTCAGCATGAATTTTATCTGGTCCATCGTCGGCTCGTATATAGGCTCCCCTTCCTTGGCGTAGAAGAAGCAGTACCAGCAAGTCAAGTCGCAGCGGTTCGTGACTACGATGTTGCCCAGTCCAGTATGCGATTCGTGCTCGACGCACAGCCCGCAGTCTGTGGGGCAGTCGATTTCGAACTGCGACTTGTCGATGTGCGGGTTGAGTATCTTTATCCCGGGGTCCTGGAATCTTTCCGCCTTCCTGTACATCTCGTAGTCGCCCCACGAAAGCTCCTTGTACACTCCGTGCTCCTCGCACTGCTTCATTATCCAGACCTTGTTGTGTCGGGCGAAAGTGACAGAGTCGATTTTCATCCTGTCGAACTTTTCCTCATCCACGCAGCCCGGGCACAAAGACTGGTGGAATTTCAGTATGCGGGCGTCCTCCGGCAGCAATGCCACCAGACGCTCCTTCCGTTCAATAGAATAATTCTTCACGTAAGGTGACGTCGCCACCTCTGCAAAATTCTCCCTGCTCTTCTCGATTGCCTGCGGATATGCACTAACCATTCCAAACCCTCCTGAAACTTTTAGAATTTTCTGAAAGTTAAAAATAGTATCTGCTTTCAACTATATAAACGTTAAAATTTCTATGAATCATCATAAACCAGTGATAAAGATGACCGAAACGACCGAAATGGACCTGAGGAAGAGCATATACTCAACCTTCTCCGCGGTGGCGTCGGCGCTGGGCTACAGCGAGGTCCACGGCATGATCATTTCTGCTCTTCTTGTTGAGAACAAGTCGCTCAGCCTTGAGGAACTTGCGCAAAAGACCGGCTACTCGCTTTCGTCAATATCCATATCACTAGACCTCCTGGAACTGGTGGGCATCGTGAGGAAGATAAAGAACAGCGGCGACAGGAAGATATATGTGAGGCTCGAAGGCGACCTTCTCGAAAGTTTGAAGACGGCCTTCATGCTGAAACTGAAGAAGGAGATGCTCAAAACGAGGATGGAGATGAAGAAGCACAGGATAGTTTCGAAGGAGAAAGGCACGAACCAGATGATAGCGACGATGGAGAAGGAACTGAAGAGGCTGGACACATACATCGACAGGCTGGCGCAGGTGCAGATACCGGGCAAGAAGTGAATCAAGGCAAATTCTGCAAATTTCCCGTTCTTTGATATTTTATGGAAAAAGTCCTGAGTCCTGACGTGAAAAGCTGTCAAATGGTATTTTATATATATTTCTATAAATATCGAAAGATTTAAATAGTATAATGTAATTATATAGAAAGTGATTCCATGAAGAAAATAGAGCTTGTCTACAGCTACATGCTGGAACAGGCGCTGGAGAGGAAAAGATTCGGCATGACGCAGGCGGAGATAGCCAAAGCCCTGCAAATATCGCTCAGCACCGTCAATATGGCTGTCGGGCACCTGAAAAAAATGAATGCGGTCAGGCTCAGGCTCAGAAGCATGGATGTAGTGGACGCGAAAAAAATACTCTATTACTGGGCCAGCATCAGGGACGTGGAAAGGGATATAGTCTATTCAACAAGGGTGGACGCGCCGGCGGGTGAAATAGAAAAATCCATGCCGCCGGATATTTTATATGCGGCTTACAGCGCATATAAATTGAAATTCAAAGACGCGCCGGCCGACTATTCGGAGGTTTATGTATACGGAGAAGCAGAAAAACTGATGAAAAGATTTCCGCCGGCAAAAAACAGGCCAAACCTGTTCGTCCTCTCAAAAGGCCCGCAAAAAATGACGATCGCAAACATCTTTGTTGACCTGTGGAACATGAAAGAATGGTATGCGAAGGAATTCCTGAACGCTATGGAGAGGAAAATAGATGGAATACTGGCATGACATGCAGATAGAAAAAAGCTGGAATATTCTGTGCTCCATAAAAGGGAGGTTCAATTTCATTCTCATAGGAGGATGGGCTGTTTACCTCTGGACGAGGTCGCAAAAATCCAAAGACATAGACATAATTATAGACATCAAAACACTTCCCATGTTAAAAAATTCATATGACCTCAGAAAAAACGACAAAATGAAAAAATATGAAATAAAAACTGGTGAAATTGACATAGACATCTACGTAAGGCATTTTTCGCCGCTGATAATCCCGCCTGAAAAAATAGAAGCCACCAAGATAGAGGGATTTGATGTTGCAAAGCCGGAATTTCTTCTGGCGCTCAAGCAGGCGGCGGAGGAGCAGAGAAGCAGCAGCGAGAAGGGGGAAAAAGACAGGGTAGACATCATCAATCTTCTCCTGAAATGCGACATTGATTTCGCAAAATATGCCGGCCTGCTCAGGGAAAGCAACAAAGAGCATCTTATCAGGAAACTCATAACCATAGTGAAGACATGCAAGGAGTATGATTACTTCGGCATGAATCCAAGGGAATTCAAGCTCTCAAAGGAATCAATCATCAGGAAAATCAGGGAGGCATAATCAGACTACAACCACCTTCCCGCCTTCAGTCATAAGTTCGGTGCCTTTATCAAAGAACCCTTTCTTCGCGGTGGCGATGCCGAAACCGCCGGCTGCACTCGTAACAAAACCCGCTTCTTTTCCATTCATGAATAGCTTCTCTCCTTTCTTCACATGTCCCTGCACGCGTACGATCTTCCTCGGCACCTCGCCGCCGTAAGCGCGCATGCGGGCGACTATCTCCTGCCCCGTATAGCAGCCTTTTGTGTGGGATATAATATTATCAAGTCCCAACTCAAGGACCATGTACGTGCCGTCGTAATCCTTGCCGTGTTCTGGAAGGCCTTTGCCTGTCATGTACGCCTCATAATCCTCGGCAGTTCCTTTCTCATGCGCAAGTACCCAAAAATCTTCCGCCACTTCCTTCGGAACGAGGAAGTCAGACCTGTCAATAAAGCAATTTCCCATCTCTATCGTCTTCACCCCGGAAAACTCGCCTTCAATGATTTCGCCCCTTTTGGCGCACCATATTGATGAGAAAGAGATATGAGTGCCTGAAAGGTCCTCAACGACGCACTTGTCAAGCGGAGACGGCTTCAGGTGTTCCATCAGGGGTTTGTGCGCAGCTGCATCCGATATGATAAAATAATGTCCGTTCATGTTGTGAATGCTGCTTATTGCAATAACTTTCCCGAACCTGTCAAGGAAAGCCGCACCCATTCCTTCGCCGGGCTTCAGCCCCTTCACGTCATTGGTGCACACGCTATGGAGGAAGTCGCAGGCGCCTTGGCCTGAAATTTTCAGGGCGCTCAAAGGGAGGCGGATGAGCTTCATAGGATGAGATAACACAGCAATGCTCTTTAGCCTTCGTATTTCATGAATGTGCCGTTCCTTACTATTCTCAATTCGATGGGCATCCTGGAATTTCCATTTTCGTCAATGCTGATTATGCCGTTCACCCCGCGATAACCCTTCACTTCGAGCAGCTCGTCTTTCACACATTCCGTATTTTTGCCGCATTTCCT
>JACPJX010000049.1 GCA_016187365.1 Candidatus Aenigmatarchaeota archaeon
TGATGCCTTTTATAAAATATCAATACAATTCCTGATTCAGCGGGCTTGTAGTCTAGTTTGGTCAGTGATTCGCGCCGAAGGCGCAGTCGGCTATGATCCGAGCTTAACTAGGAAACTGGATGCTCATTGGGAGCATTCTGATAGCAAAAACTATCAGAATCCAATTTGAGACCTCGGTTCAAATCCGAGCAAGCCCATCCGGGTGATGAAATGATAAAACTCTCGAACAGCACGCTGGGAATCTTCAGGGAATGCCATCTGTGCTTCTGGCTGAAGTTCACGAAAGGCGTCGAGCGGCCGGAGGGCATAATGCCGTCGCTGCCGAACGGCATGGACAGGATACTGAAGGCGCATTTCGACTCGTTCCGCGGGAAGGAACTCCCGCCGGAGATAGGCCATCTCGAAGGGATGAAGCTATTTGACGACGCGAAGACGCTTGAGGCGTGGCGGAACAGGTTCAGGGGAATAGAATACGAGGATAAAGAAAAAGATGCCATACTGAAGGGCGTCCTGGACGAGGTCCTCGTGAGCAACGGGAAGCTCGTGGCTTTCGACTTCAAGACGCGCGGATTCCCGCTGAAGGAGAACAGCCATTCATACTACCAGGACCAGCTGAACATCTATACATTCCTGCTGCAGCGGAACGGATTCGAAACGGAAGATTACGGATATCTGCTGTTCTATTATCCAGACAGGGCGGTGGGAAAGGGCGTCACTGTCTTCGGCACGAGCCTCGTGAAAGTTCCGGTAAACCCCGAAGACGCGGAAAAACTTTTCCACGACGCCGTGGACTGCCTGAATAACGGCAGGCCGGAACCGGCGGCAGGATGCGGCTATTGCAGGTACGCAGTGCAGAGAAATCCCTGACCGGAAAGCGCCCTTCATTATTAAAATCCCTCTGGATAAATATTTTCTCATGGCGGAAGAACTTGGCATAACGTCAGGGAAGGAAAACTTTACCGAGTGGTACTCGGAGGTCGTGAGCAAGGCCGGCATAATCGACCAGAGGTATCCGGTGAAGGGCTTCCCGGTCTACATGCCGTGGGGAATGTTCATGGTGAGGCGCGTTGCCGGAATGCTGGAGAAGGGGCTTGAAGGAACAGGCCACCAGCCCGTGAACTTTCCCGTCGTCATACCCGCGGCCAGCCTCAGCAGGGAAAAAGAGCACGTAAAAGGGTTTGAGAAGGAAGTATTCTGGATAACGCATGCCGGCGACAACGAACTCGAGGAAAAATTATTTCTGCGGCCCACGTCAGAGACGGCTTTCTACCCGATGTTCTCATTGTGGGTGCGTTCGCACAACGACATGCCGCTCAAACTTTACCAGAGCGTGCAGGTCTACAGGTACGAGACGAAGATGACGAAGCCGCTCATGCGCGGCAGGGAATTCTTCTGGATAGAGGCGCACACCGCCCAGAGCACAATGGAGCGTGCGGAAAGCCAGATACAGGAGGACATGGACATAATGAAGGGCGTCCTTTCGGATCTCGCGGTGCCTTTCATGCTTTTCGAGAGGCCCTCATGGGACAGGTTTCCCGGCGCCGAGGTGACGTACGCCTACGACACCCTGCTGCCCGACGGAAGGTCGCTCCAGATAGCCACCACCCATAATCTGGGCCAGAAATTCGCCAAGGCGTTCGGAATAAAGTTCCTGAACGAGAAACAGGAAGAGGAATACGCTTACCAGACGTGCTTCGGCCCCGGCATATCCAGGATGGTCTCGGCGCTTATATGCATACACGGCGACGACAAGGGGCTCATCCTGCCGCCTTCAGTGGCGCCCGTCCAGATCGTCATAGTCCCGATACCCCTGAAGGGAAAGGAGGAGGAGGTTGAAGAAAAGTGCATGGATATCTCAAGGAAGCTAGGCAAGTACAGGGTGAAATACGACGGCAGGAATTGCAGGCCGGGGTTCAAATTCAACGAGTGGGAGATGAAGGGCGTGCCGCTCCGCATCGAGATAGGCCCGCGGGACGCCGAGAAAAAAGAGGTTACGATAGTGAGGCGCGATTCAGGTGAGAAGTACGTCGTGCCCGATGACGACATGCAGGCGAAAATCAGGGAGCTGACGGATGATATTTTCAGCAGAATGAAATTCGGGGCCGAGAGGAAATTCCTTGCCTTCGTCAGCGAGGCCGGAAGCATGAAGGAGATGGAGGCAAAGCTTGATGACGGCGGCTTCGTGCGCGTGCCTTTCTGCAGCACCGGGAGGGAAGGCGAGGAATGCGCCGCGAAAATCGAGGGGCTGCACGCGAAAGTGCGCGGCACGCTCTTCGGCAGGAAGGAAAGCCTTAAGGGAACGGAGTGCGTCGCATGCGGCGGCCCGGCGAAGCACGAGGTCTATGTCGCGAAGGCTTATTAAATTTTTCTGAAGCGTAAATGTATTATGCACTCTTCAGCTCCCGACGACTTCCGGGTGCATTTTGCCGAGGGCATGCTGCACGTGGTCGGTCCGGAAGCCGAAAGGTTGTGGAAGAGGCCGACGACTCTGCAGTACGGCGCCGCATATGACAAGGCCGGGCATTTTACTGACTATTCTTACTATCTTGGACCGAGAGAAATAATAGAAATTTTGTATGGACGCATGTTCTCGCTGCGCTACAAGGAGTTGAACGAAAGGGACGAAGCGAGGCGGACGCTTTTCGGCGGGCTCATCGTGAGAAGGACGTACGACCATTCGAAGAGGGCCAAATTTTCCCGGAAGGAATACAAAGCTATCATGGAGCATTACGAGGCGGCAGCATTGGCCGAAGCTCATAGAGAGAGCTGATACTTACCGACGGCTCCATGCCGTTCAGAGGATGTTCATTCCTGTCCATGTGAACGTCCAGAACGCCGGCGGCTTTCGCGGCTTCGATGTCCTCGGGCCCGTTGCCGACGTACATCGCTTCACCAGGACTCACTTGCAGCTCTCCAAGGCATCTCAGTATGCCTTCGGGATGCGGCTTGGGCTCCATGCCGCTCGACTTCTGGGCCCTTATGACTACGTCAAAATTTCCCGGGCCGATCATCTCGACTTCACACCGTATGATGCCACGGCGTGCGCCCGTCACTATACCCGTCCTGTAACCGGTCTCCTTCAGTTCGGCGACGAAGTCCGCGTCACCGTAAGGCCTCGCGGCACTCATCCTGGACTCCGGCGTGTCGTGCCTGTTCATGACGGGCCAGAATATCTCAGGCTCCGTGCCGAAGACTTCCCTTATCGTCCTCTCCCTGAAGGGCTCGTACCAGAACCGCCTTATCCCTCCCTCGCCGGAAGAGAGATTCAAATCCGCCAGAGCCCTGCCCACCACTCTGCTGACATAGTCAAACGGCGTATGCACAAGCGTGCCATCAAGGTCAAAAAGAACCGCCTTGTAAGCCATCATCATAAATTTTTGCGCGCCTATAAAAAACCGATACAGAACCTTTATAGACGGCCGCGCAATAATACTAAAATGCACCCCGACCACGTGCTGAACAGGAAGAGATGCCCGTTCATGTCCATGCACATGGAGTGCTATGCGGGCGGCTTCGCGACGATAGACTGCCTCAAGCACGAGTTCCATTCCGAATGCGAGCACAAGGCGAAGGCGATGGGCAAACAGAAGAGCGCAGCTGAACATTTAAATACTTAATTAATCATTTACTTATCAGTCAATTTCTACAATCTTGTGAAGGGATCAAAGATTCCTTCAAGATCCCAAAGAACTTCGTTCTTTGTAGAATTTACATGGAGGTTTTTTTCATGCAGCAGGAAAAACTCAAGACAGGAACGACAACAGTCGGGATCACGTGCAAGGACTGCGTGATACTCGCGGCAGAGAGCAAGAGCACGCTTGGATACCTCGTGTCAAGCAAGACCTCGCAGAAGATATACAAGGTGGACGACAGGATAGCGATAACGACGGCCGGCGGCGCCGGCGACACGCAGCAGCTCGCCCGCGTGCTGAAGGCGGAGATACAGATATACAAGCTCACGAGGAACTCGGACTTCACCGTGAACGCGGCGGTCAACCTCCTCTCAAACATACTGCAGAACAACAGGTATTATCCTTACATGGCAATGCTCATAATAGGCGGGGTCGACAAGAACGGCAACCACATATACAGCATCGACCCGGTAGGCGGCCTGGAGAAGGACGACTTCACCTCCACGGGCTCAGGCTCGCCTTTCGCATACGGCGTGCTCGAGAACGAGTACAAGGCCAACATACCAAGGGAAGAAGGGGTAAGGCTCGCCGTGCGGGCGATACGCGCGGCAAGGGAGCGCGACGTGTTCTCGGGCGGGCGCTCAATAAACGTCCTCGTCATAGACAAGAACGGGACGCAGATGATAGACGAGCAGAAAGTCGCTGAACTCGCGAAATAAAGAACGATTCCTGACATCTGGAAACTTATATGCGCAAAAAGCGAAGCTTTTTGGCATCTCAAAAGAGCAAGCTCTTTTGAAAATAACGGGATTTTCTATCCCTTTGAAACGGTGAACATCTTGATTCTGGACGAAATAAAACAGGAACTTCCGAAGGACGCGATGATAACGGAAGTGATATACGAGGGCAGCGAAATCATACTGTATACGGAAAACAAGGACTTCTTCAGGAAATGCACGCCCGAGATAAAGAGGATAGTAAACAAGGTCAAGAAGCGCATAGAAGTGAGGGCGGACCCGTCGCTCATAGTTGGCGAGGAGGAGACAGAGGAGTTCATAAGGAACAGCGTGCCGAAGGATGCCGTGATAAAGGACATATATTTCGAGCCGGAATTTGCGAAGGTCGTGATACACGCCGAAAAGCCCGGGCTCGTCATAGGCAAGAGCGGCGAGACCCTCAACCTCATAAAAGAAAAAACATTCTGGACGCCCGACATAAAAAGGGCGCCCGTCATAGACTCGGAAATAATAAAGTCGATACGAAAAATGCTGCACAACGAGGTGGACTACAGGAAGAAATTCCTCAACAAACTCGGCGAGAAGATATACTCCGAAAGCAAGGAGGTCGAGTGGATACGCCTGACGGCTCTCGGCGGCTTCCGCGAGGTCGGGAGGTCGTGCATACTGCTGCAGACGCCGCAAAGCCGAGTGCTCATGGACTGCGGCTTCGCCACGGGCTCCGGCCTTTCAAAGCCCTTCCCCTACCTGGATGTATCGGAATTCAACATACAGACGCTTGACGCGGTGATACTTTCCCACGCACACAGTGATCACAGCGGCGTTGTCCCTTTTCTGTATGAATTCGGGTTCCGCGGGCCGCTGTACTGCACCAGGCCCACGAGGGACCTTGCGGCACTGCTGCAGCTCGACTACATCCAGATATGCCACAGGGAAAACAGGAAGCCCTTTTACACGTCAAAGGGCATAGAGGAGATGATAAAGCACTGCGTGACGCCGGAATACGGTGAAGTCACGGACATAACGCCGGACATGCGCCTGACCCTGCAGAACGCGGGCCACCTCCTCGGCTCTTCTGTCGTCCATGTCCACATAGGGGACGGCCTTTACAACCTGCTGTACACAGGTGACGTCAAGTTCGAGCCCACCCGCATGTTCGAGCCGACGTCGCACGACTTCACGCGCGTTGAGGCGGTGATAATAGAATCCACGTACGGCAGCGAGGAGAGCGTCCACCAGCCGAGGCAGGAAGCCGAGCGGACGCTTCTGGACAGTTCGAGGAGATGCCTGGCAAGGGGGGGAAAGGTCATAATACCGACTTTCGCCGTGGGCAGGGGGCAGGACGTGATAACAATATTCGCCGACAGCGACATAGACGCCGCCATATACCTTGACGGGATGGTGTGGGACGCCACGGCGATACACACCGCATACCCGGAATTCATGTCGAAATACATGCAAACCCGCATCCTGCACAGGAGCAAGAACCCGTTCATCGACCCGCGGCTCAGGGGAATAGGCTCGCAGAAGGAGAGGGAGAAAGTCCTGCAGAGTTCAGAGCCAGCCGTAATTCTCACGACTTCCGGCATGCTGCAGGGAGGGCCTATAATGGAGTACCTCAAGGAATTCTCCTCCGACGCGAAGAACATGCTTGTATTCGTGGGCTACCAGGCCGAGGGCACGCCCGGAAGGAGGATACAGAAGGGATGGAAGCAGATACAGCTTGAGAACGGCAGGGTCATTGACCTCAACCTCGAGATAGTGACGATAGAAGGGCTCAGCGGCCACAGCGACTTCATGCAGCTCATGAACTACATATCCCACCTTTCCAGCAGGCCGAAAAAGATAATGGTGAACCACGGCGACGCCGCGAGATGCGTTTCCCTCGCGAGGGCAGTCCACAAGGCGTTCAAGGTGGAGACCCTGGCGCCGAAGAACCTGGAGACGATAAGGCTCAGGTAGGATTGTATCCAGAATAAACATGATGGCGGACGTAGCGGTATACGTCTATGACGTATACCGCAGCTAGGGGTATTGTGGAAGCACAATACCCCTCACGTCCGCCATCATCATACTAGGACTGGATACAATTCTCAGGTAGCATCCGCATAAAAAGTTTGCCATGCGAGTTATTGAAGGATAATTATGCCGGTCGGATACGGGAAGAAGATAAGGCAGGCCGTGACAGAGGCGAAGAAAAAGTCGGCGAAGAAATACAAGTGCCCCTCGTGCTCAAGAACGGCGATGAAAAGGGTCGCGAACGGCGTGTGGCAGTGCAGGAAGTGCAGCTCCAAGTTCGCCTCCGGCGCCTTTGAGTTCAGTGGTTAATATGGCATACGTGTGCATGAAATGCAGGAAAACAAGCGATTCAGAGGACAGGATAAGATGCTCGTACTGCGGCTTCCGCATACTGGCGAAGGCGAGGCCTGCGTTCAGGAAAAGGGTGAAAAGCAGATGAAAGACCAGGCAGAACAGCTCATAGGGCAGTTGCAGATGTACAACCAGCAGCTCCAGGGCATACTCATGCAGAGGCAGGCGCTTTCCATGCAGGCGAAGGAGATAGAGAAGGCGCTTGAAGAGATAGACAAGGCCGAGGACGACATCTACAGGTCGATAGGCCCCGTGCTCATAAAGGTCCGGAAGGAAAATCTGAAGAACGACCTCGCTGAAGAGAAGGAAGAGGCGGAGATAAAGCTCAAGGCGGTGGAGAAGCAGGAACTGAGGCTAAAGGAGAAGGTCGAGGAAATACAGAGGAAGTTCCAGGAAATGCCTGGCGAGGGAGGCTAATCATGCCAGGTGATTCATATGGAACTGGACGAGATAAACAAGCTTCTTGACGAAATAAATTCAGACAGGACAGTGCCGCGCAACATAAGGCTCCTCATAGAGAACGCCAAGAAGGACATGAACAACACGGCCAACGAGATGCCTGTCAGGATAAACGGCGCGATATCCATCCTTGACGAGGTGTCGAACGACCCCAACATCCCGACGTACACGCGCACCCAGATATGGAACATCGTCTCCATGCTTGAAGTGATAAACGAGAAGCACAAGGACGTCCAGGCCAAAGGCGAAAAAGGATGAGATTGCCGGTAAATATATCGCCGATTATAAATAATTTCAGATAATTATATTGTTATGTATCCGGCAAAAGTGACGGGACAAACTTTGCTGGCGGCAGCGTTTGTAAATGATTCTTTGAGAGGGTTTGTTCATGACCTCATAGGTGTATCGACCAAGGCATTTCCAAACGCCCCTCCGGAATATGCCTTAGAGCGTGGTGCACATTTCATAGCAGGATACCATAAGATGTGGCATGATGTAGGAAATGCCTACCCTACAATCCAATCCGAGAGGTACCGGGGGAGGACGCCTCTGTACACAGATACTTTTTACCAACGTTTTAGCGAAGATGTTACAGCCGAGGATTATTGGTACGTGTTCAGGGAATTCATGGAAAGATGGGCCCATAGCATGGGAACCGGAGACCAGGACAATGACTGGTTCACGGCGCAGGAACAATTTGGATTGCTGATGGGAAGAAAACACCAATCCCTTTAGGTTATGCTGTTGAATAATGTCTCCCCTGCGTTACATCCGTAATCTCACAGAATTACAAATTCTGTGGGATTCTAAAGGACTCCGTCCTTTGAGAATTACAGAATTCTTTATATCTTGCAGGCGGCATAATAGATGCAGTGATAATGATGGTCGGCCTTTTCGGAAGGAAGGACGAGGATTACATAGAACTGGAGCATCAGGAGGAGATGAGGGTCCCGTCGAAGGTGCCGCTCGAAATCGAGAGGATAGAGATATTCGACGACTCCGAGAGGGTCCAGGAGAAGCTCCGCGAGGGCAGGATACTGATAGTCAAGGTCAGGGGGCTGAAGGAAAAGGACATCGGCGAGCTGAAGCGGGCGGTCAGCAGGATAAAGCGCACGTGCATGGCTGTCAACGGCGACCTGGCGGCGATAGGCGAGGACTGGCTCCTCATAACGCCGGCGTCCGCGAGGATACACAAGGCCGCCGCCGAGGCCTGATATATAAAATTTTCGCCTTCTGAAAACTATATAAAACCATAATCCAAGAGTAGAGAAGGAGGAGTATATAGATGTCAAAGAAAAATGGCGTCATCGCTGTTGTCGTTGTCATAATCGTTGTGGCAGTAGCGACAAAGCTTGCCGGAATGTGGTAAATCCTTAACGCGTCATAAAATTTTCTTTTTTACGCCTTGTTCTCTTTTATTTTTTGTTCAATATGTAGTCATGCCATCGGACTGTCGAAATACATGCGCCTCAAGAGGTCGGAGAAACCCGCGTCCCTGAGGAGGCGGAAGAAGCCATCCTGCTCGGAGATCTTTGCGGACTTAAGGGGCTTCGCCACGGCTTCGGGGATGCCCATGGCCGCAAGTTCCTTCTCACCGTTTTTCATGATGCCCAGAAAGAGCTCGCGGGGCGTCCTGTAGTCGCGCTTCCTGTCAGCGCAGGCGTTGATGCCCTCGACATATGCGAGGTTTCCGTATTTCATGGCGAATTCCTCGACGTGCTTCCTAGCGAAAAGCGGCGGGCCGGTCATCTTCTTCACTTCCGGCAGTTTCCCGGACTCGAGTTCAAAGAAAAAAATCATTTCCTTCCCCAGAAACTCGCCGCTCCTGACAGGCAGGAACTCGTTGTGCCTCAGGATGCCTGAAAGCCTTGAAACCGCCCTTCTCGCCTGCGGGTAGAGGGTATCGTCCACCATGTCCGGCCTTTTCATCGACAGGCAGATGAAATGAGTCCCGCGCGCCTTCAACTGCCTCAACTGCGCCGCGGCCAACGGCTTTAACTTCTGCTCCCTGAAATAATCCGCCGAAGGCGAAGCGGCGAACCTTTTCGCGGCCATGATGAATTTCACGATATTATACGGGCTGACAACAGCCGCTGCGTTCCTTGAGGCGTCCGTGGGGTCCACGACAACAAAGATTTCCCTGTGGCCCGTCGCATGGCCGGCGACGTCGACCGTGTAAGGCAGGCGCCATTTCGAGGCGGCATTCACCACGCCGGCGAAAGTCCCGTATTTCAGGACAAGAAGCTCGCAGATGTAGCCCGAGAAGCCCTGCGTCTTCGCGTCGCTGCCGTAGATGCCGGCGGCCTTGCAGAACTGCTTCAGGAGCCGGACCTCGCCCTTCATTTTGTCTTCCAGGTTCGCCTTCACGTATTCGAGGTGCAGCGGCGACCTGTCAACGGCCGAAAGTATGCTCTCGCCCGGCCGGATCCTGTAGCAGGGCACTATGTCAACCTTGAAACCTCCCGCCATGCACATCGTGTACGGATGTTCGGCATACCTGACGCATGAGCTGCCGCCGAGTTCCTTGCAGACAGCCGCGCCGATGCCGAGGCCCTTCTTCTCAAGATACTGCCTCGGCGTCTCCTTCGGAAAGAGGACGAATATGTCTATGTCGTGGTTGCCGGACAGCCACGTCCCCTTGCCCAGCGAGCCGCATATGAGCGCGCCGAGCCCGCTTGCTCTTTCCGCCGCCCCGAGGGCCTTGTTTGCAAATGAGACGACTTTTTTCTCCTCGCCTGCCGAGGGGCTCACTTTTTTCAGTATGCTCCCGTAGTCCATGTGAATGAATATGGGCGGCGTTCGTATTAAAATTGTTCAGCGACAATTAATCTCATGTTCGTTTCTCACCCGTGGATAAATCCCGGCACAGTCGAGCAACGCGAGTACCAGGAGAGCATCGCCGGGACCGCGCTCTCCGGAAACACGCTTGTGTGCATACCCACTGGATTGGGAAAATGCCACGCGTACGATGATTTTATAATAACAGATTCCGGCGACATGCAGCCGATAGGCGCTGTTGTGGAATCGGCGTTAAAATCCCACGGGGCAGTCGGGGTTGATGACGGATACATAATTGCAGACAATCCAGAAGGCATAAAAATATTGTCGTGGACGGAAGAAGGGATAAAGCCCTGCAAAGTGTTGGGTTTCTCAAAGAGGATAACTGAAGAAATAATCAAGATAAGGACAGCGTCAGGCATAGAAGTGAGTGTAACGCCGGAACATCCCCTTCTTACTCTCGGAAAGGATATTGAATGGGTAGCAGCATCCATGCTCAAGGAAGGTTCTTCCATAGCCATACCCAGGAAAATACAGATTTCCCAATCCCCGCAAACTATAAATTTCTTCGGAGTTTTTGAGAATGCTCCAGGAAAAGCGGCTATGGTAAGACTAAAAACCGGCGAAGCTGTGAAGATAAAAAAATTCAGAAAACTAGGCATGAAAGAGGAGGATGCGGAAGGCGCATTCTACATGGGGGGCAGATCATTACATCATGTCCTCAAGCCCGTAAAAGAGGTTTCAAAAGACCTTGCGAGGTTTATCGCATTGATTACAGCAGAAGGCAGGCTTTCCGGGAATATAAAATTTTATAACGATGACCCCATAATTCTTGAAGATTTTGCCAATTTATCAAGGAAACTGTTTTCTATAGAGCCGCTTGAAATAGAAGGCGGACTTGTCTTAAAATCTACGGCATTAGTCTATTTCCTGAGGTCGACTTTCGGGGTCAACAGTTCGCATTCCAGAGAAAAGACGGTGCCCAGCCTTATACTCAAGAGCCCGGACGATGTCGTAGGCTCTTATCTTGGAGGTCTTTATGACGGCGAAGGTTCTGTTAGAGAAGACAGCCTGATAGAGCTGATGACAGCAAGCAAATACATCGCATACAAGATTCCTTATCTTCTCAGGAGATTCGGGATAGTATGCAGGGTAAAGAAAAAGATGAGCATGGCAACCAATTCCCCAAATCCGAAGAAAAGAACTTATTACAGGATTTATATTGAAGGGAAGGATGATCTGGAAGCATTTCATAAATTCATAGGGTTCATGCATCCGGAAAGGAAGGAAAGACTGAAAAAGATATTAGACTCGCGGAGCATTCCCAACACAAACGTTGACACGTTCCCGGTTATGGAGATTGTAAAGAACCTGAGAAAATCATTGAATATGGTCACATCAAGGGGAAAGGACTTCCGAGGCATGTCAGATTTCGGATTATATGAGCGCGGGCAAAGAAAACCATCGAGAAGAGCCCTGACGAAAATCTACAAGGATTTCCTCGAGCGCTACGATGATGTAGCAGGACTGGAACCGCGAATAGAACGGCTTCGGCATGCGAGGGATGCAATGAAAAATTACGGAGAAATACTGAAGAAAATTTCACAGAAAGATAAAATATATATTTCATCCGCGGTTTACAGGAAACAGATACGCAACTGGATAAGCGGCAAATGGAGGCCGAAAATAAGGAAAAACTCCCCATTCATACGCCTCATGAAATCCGCGGGATACGACATAAATCCTGAAACTATCCGTGAAGACATGAAAATCATGCTGAAAACTCTTCGAATAACCCCAAAATGGCTCCGGAGCAGGAATATTTTCATGCTCTATGTCAATCTCCAGAAGCTCGAAAGATTCATTTCTGAAATTATTGAGGAATGGGAGCGGATGAAAAAGAGCCTGGATTATATAGAGATATTGCACAAGCTGCTTAATTCAGACATACGGTTCGACAAAATATCCAGCACTGAAAAAATAAGAACGGGAATTTCATAGCAGGCGATTACGGATGCCTCATTTCCCACAACACTTCGATAGCGGCCCTCGTCGCGGCGTACAGGCTGTCGAAAGACATGAACGGAAAGATACTCTTCATGGCGCCCACGCGGCCCCTTGTGGAGCAGCACATGAAGAGCTTCGGGCGCATGCTGAAAGTGGAACAGGAGAAGATGCGCGTGGTGACGGGCTTCAATCCACCGGCCGAGAGGAGCGGCATATACAGGAATGCCGACATAATATTCTCGACGCCGCAGTGCATCAGGAACGACATAAAGTCCGGCATTATCGGCCTGCAGGACTTCATACTCTGCATATTCGACGAGGCGCACCGCGCGGTGGGCGAATACGCATACCCGTACGTGGCGAAGGTCTACATGTCGCAGTCCAGGAACCCGCTGATACTTGGCCTGACGGCTTCGCCTGGATCGCAGAAATACAGGATAGACGAGGTGCGCGGCAAACTTTACATAAAGAACGTCGAAATCCGCACAAGGCAGGACGCTGATGTCGCGAAATACATCCAGGAAATGAGGCAGGATTTTGTCGAGGTGGAGCTCAGCGTCCCGATGCAGAACATACGCAAATATCTCGAGGGGATAAAGAACGAGCGGATAAAAAAGCTGGTGGACTGGAAGATACTGAAATCCTATAATATAACGAAGAGCGAGATGCTCAGGAAGCAGGAGGAACTGGCGAAGAGCGGGGTCGGATGGAAGTACGCCGCCATTTCGGTCCTTGCCGAGGTGCTGAAGGTCGACCATGCGCTGGCGCTTCTGGAGACGCAGTGCATATACGCGCTGAAGAACTACATGGACAAGCTTGAGCAGGATGCGGAGGAGGGGAAGAGCAAGGCCGTTGCCAAGCTGACGAATGACGAGAGATTCCGGAATGCCGCGCGCCTTGCCGGCGAGCTTCTCAGGGAAGGGCACGAGCACCCCAAGATGGAGAAGCTGAAGGAAATAATCGGCTCGCAGGTGGCGGAGGACAAGTTCAGCCTCATCATAGTCTTTGCCCAGTACAGGGACACGGTCAGCAGGATATGCGAGATGCTGAAGAATATGCCGGGCGTCTCGCCTGTCGAGTTCATAGGCCAGGCGAAGAAGAAGGGCAAAGGCCTTTCGCAGAAGGAGCAGGTTCAGATACTAAACGAGTTCAGGATGGGCTTCTACAACGTGCTGTGCGCCAGCCAGGTCGCCGAGGAGGGACTGGATGTGGCGGAGACCAGCCTTGTCGTGTTCTACGAGCCGACGCCGTCGGCGATACGCAAGATACAGAGAAGCGGCAGGACCGCTCGCACTGAAAAGGGCCGCGTTGTCGTCCTGATAGCGAAGGACACGCGGGACGAGGCTTACCACTGGTCGGCGCACCAGAAGGAGAAGAAGATGGCCAGGATGCTTTACGGCATGAGGGAAAAGAACCTGGGGAGTTTTGCATGAAGGAAAAATCCGTTGGCGGCATAGTCTTCAGGAAGGAGAACAGGAGGATACTTTACCTCCTGCTGCTTTACGAGAGGCACAGCAGGACATACTGGGACTTCCCGAAGGGGCACGTCGAGAAGGGCGAGAGCGACGAGGAGACGCTCCGCAGGGAAGTCATGGAGGAGACTTCTGTCGCGGATATCCGTGTCATCAGGAACTTCCGCCACGCCATAAGGTATTTCTTCAGGAGGGGCGGCAAGACTGTGCAGAAGGAGGTCGTCTTCTACCTGTGCGAGACGGGGCAGAAGGACGCGAAGGTGTCGCGGGAGCACAAGGATATCGCCTGGCTCGGGCATGACGAGGCGATGGAGAAACTGGCGTTCGAGAACGCGAAGAAACTCTTGGCAAAGGCGCACAAGTTTCTGGCTAAGAAGGATTTTTAAGCGCTTCCAACATCAAATTTTCATGAAGCCCGTTGACTTCGGCATGACTTCCAATCATCTTTTTCCGTCAATGCGCCATGCCGCGGCGATAACGCTCGCGGGCTTCATCGTCATAACCGCGATAGGCTATTCATCTTCCTTCAAATCCCCCGATATCGACTACGCATGGATGGCGTTCTACATCCTCGTCTCGGTTCCCGTGCAGGAGATCCTTTTCAGGGGCGTGCTGCAGAAGAGGCTCTACAAATTCGGCAGGAGAAAGGCAATAATAACGGCATCGATCCTTTACTCCGCTATTCATTTCAGAAACCCGCTCCTCATGGCGCTTACGCTGGCCGCCGGGCTGCTGTGGGGATACTCCTTCAGCAGGCACGCGACGCTGGCAGGCCCTGCCGCGAGCCACGCCGTCCTCGGGCTCTACCTCTTCCTTTTTGTCCTTTGAAACAGTTTATTAATTCCATGCAGACAGTTTTCAGGAATGAGAACGACGTTGTAATATACGCCGACACGCGCGAACTCGGCTCGAAGGTCGCCGCGATACTGAGGAAGACCTGCACCCTGAGGGAGAAGGCGCTTGATGTCGGGGACTATCTCCTTAGCGACAGCGTGGCATGCGAGAGGAAGACATGCGACGACTTCCTGCAGAGCCTGACCGACGGCCGGCTCTTCGAGCAGATCGGCAACATGAAAAACAATTTCGACTCCCCGCTCCTCGTGATAGAGGGCGACACGCTTTTCGGGAGGCGCGGGATACACGAGAACGCGATAAGGGGGGCCCTGGCGAGCATAGCGGTGGACTACGGGATGCCGATTCTGTGGACGCGGAACCAGCTGGAAACTGCTGATATGCTCCTTTCCATAGCGAAGCGCGAACAGGCGGACAGCAGGAGGGAAATAAGCATCCGCGGCAAGCGCCGGGCGCGCAGCATGAACGAGCAGCAGGAATTCCTTCTGGCGGGGCTTCCGCTCATAAATTCAAAGAAGGCGAAATCCCTTCTGAAGCACTTCGGGACGCCTGAAAAGGTCTTCGCTGCCGGGGAAGATGACCTCCGGAAGGCCGAAGGAATCGGCGAGGAACTCTCGAGAAAGATACGAAAAATCCTCACGTCAGAATACGAGAAGAGCATCCTGGAGGACTAATTTTATAAAGACTTCTCTGATACCAATCACATGGACCCACAGACAGCGGAAATGGTGACATCGGCGATTTACGTGGCAGGGGCAGTCGGCGCCACAGGCTTCCTGGGGCATAGCGCAGCCAGAATAGTGCACAACTTGACTTATGTAAGAAGGGTACGGGCGGATGCAGAAAGGGAAGAAAGAAAACTTCGG
>JACPJX010000050.1 GCA_016187365.1 Candidatus Aenigmatarchaeota archaeon
AATAGAGCTGAAGATACAATGCATGGATGGGTTGCGGTGCCGGTTAATGGAAGGCCCCCTGTGGCTCCAAAGCTCAGCAGGGAATTTTCTGTCAATAACCAAAAACTAAGGGCATTCAGGGATGGTTTGGGGAAAGATTATCTTGCAAGAAGTTTCAATGAAATCCTGGATTGGCTGGATTAGCCCCGTTAGGGCACAAGCCTTTGCACGTCCCTCGGGAACAAGACCGCTTCCCTTATATTTTCTAAGCCAAGTATCTGTTTCGTGAGCCTTTCGATGCCGATGGCGAAACCGCCGTGGGGAGGCACGCCGTATTTGAAGAAATCGGTAAACCACGCAATGCTTTCAGTCGGCACCTTCTTTATGCGGGCTTGCTCGATTATCTTGTCGTGCCTGTGCTCGCGCTGGCCGCCTGACGACAGTTCGACGCCTTTGTATATCAGGTCTGTGCTTCTCGCCCATTCATCGTCGAAGCGCATGACGTAGAAAGGCTTTATCGCAAACGGGAAATGATTGACGAAGAAGAAATCCGAGTTGTACTTTTTCTTCACGTAGTCGCCGAGGGCCTTCTCCTCTTCCGCGTTATAGTCGCTGCCGCGCTCGGCCTTGAATCCCAGTTCTTCAAGTATGTCGTAGATTTTCGGGAACTCGAGGACCGGGAACTTGTCAGGGACATCTATCTTCACGCCCAGCAGCTCGAGCTCCGCCCTGCAGTCGTTCTTCAGTTTTGTCAGGGCGTATTTCACCATTTCCTGTTCCAGGCTTATGACATCATATTCATCCTTTATGAAAGCCATTTCCACGGCGCATGTCCTGTGCTCGCACAGGTGCCTCGTTGTGTGCGACGGCTCGGCTCTCCATGAAGGCCCGACATCGTAGATGCGCTCGAAGCCGCCTGCGATCGTGAGCTGCCTGTGGAGCTGCGGGTCCTGCCGCAGGAAAGCCTCCTTGTCATAGTAAACGACGGGAAAAACGTCGCTCCCGCTTTCGGACGCGACACCCATTATGCACGGCGTGAAAACCTGCATGAAGCCCTCTTTCTTCAGGAAGTCCTGTATCTCCTGTATCAGTGTCGACTGCACCCTGAATATCGCGCGGTTCCTGCCGCTCCTGAGGTCCACGCACCTGTAGTCAAGCCTCTTGTCAAGGTTCGTCTGTATGTTCTCGTTCATCTCTATGGGTATTATGTCCGTCACTTCGGACAGGACTTCAAGGGATTTCGGCACAACTTCAACGCCGCCCGGCGCGGCCTTGCTGGCGACGGCCATGCCTTCCACGCGGATGACATTCTCTTTCTTCAGGCCTTTGAATTTTTCAAGAAGATTTTCGTCGACGCTGCCCTTCTTCACCGTTACCTGTATCCTTCCTTTTCCGTCGCGCAGCAGGATGAACGTGAGGCTTCCCAAGTCCCTCTTTTCATCAACCCACCCGGCAATCTTCACGTCCTGATTCGGTTTTACATCGGCTGAATAATGCGTTCGGAGCATTTCTTACACCAGAACGTTGTAGAATATTGTCCATGAAACGAACCACGAGAATATGTAGACAACAAGCCAGTTGCCGAGCCACCACTTGGCGTCCTTCTTCTCCTTCAGCGCCTTCTGGACGGCCAGCTTTCCCGCAGCCAGTATCACGAGCATGAGGGCAAGCGAAGCCGTGTTATTTTTCAGGAAGAATGACGCATAACCGACGACTATGCCGACAGCGGTGAATGCAAGGGTCGTCTTGAGGTCGGCGTCAAAATATTTTTTCCAGTCCATGAAATCACTCCGCAAACAAATGGAGATTTTTCTGCTGCTTCTCGCGCAGGATCTCCTCCGCCGTAATCCATCTTTTCCTGACTATTTTCGGGAACTCTTTATTCATCTTGATCCAATCCTTTAAAAAGCCGGTAGTGCGCTCGTCGCTCGTGTAGCCGGAGCCGAAGTTGCCGTAGACCCTGTGGAGTTTTTTTATCTCCGCGTCGCGCGTCACCTTCGCTATGACCGATGCCGCGCTGACCTCCGGATATTTCCTGTCGGCAAAGTTCTCCGCCGTGATTTCAACACCTTTGCTGACGAGCCCGTGCCTTATCTTGCCGGCGAATTTCTTCGTGTTCCTCTCGGGCGCATCTATGTAAACCCTTTCAGCCTGCATGGAATTTATGATTTCCTGCATCTTCCGTATCTCCAGTTTGTTCAGGTTGTCCGACGAATCGATTTCACTGGCAGGAACCTGTATGATTCTGACGCCGGACGCTATTTTCTTCAGGCCGGGAAGCATTTTTTTCCTCTGCTCTCTCGTGAGAAGTTTCGAGTCCTTCACCCCGGTCTTTTTCAGCGCGGGCATATTCTTCTCATCAATCAAATACCCACATATTACCAAAGGGCCAAGAACAGGCCCGCGGCCAGCTTCGTCTATGCCGAGAATATTTGTCAGATTAATATCACCTCTTTAGCATATAGTCTTTGATAAATTTTTTTATAAACCTGTATAAATTTGTAGGCCACTTACTTCAAATACTTATAGGTATAACTTATAGGTATGTTAATAAATGTTATCAATCTGGACTGTAAAAGATGTGGACATAAATGGGTTCCAAGAAAAATCGAAGTAAGAATATGTCCAAAATGTAAATCACCATATTGGGATAGAAAAAAGTGATAGCATGCCAATCAAAAAAATTCATATGAAAAACCTGTCTGATAAAGAAAAGGGTTATTTAGTGGGACTTTTCATTGGAGATGGTTATGCTAATTATAATAAAAATGATAGACACTACAGAGTTGATTTTTGTCTTGATTCTATTAGAAATAAAGGAATTTTTCATTATCTTACAAATCTTCTCAATAAAATAAAGGCAAATTATTACGTAGTCAAAGACAAAAGATATAACGCGATAATGGTAAGAGTTAACTCTAAAATTCTTATGTTATATTTAAAAGAAAGAGTTGCTAATTTGAAAATTAGAAAAGTTAAATCACTAAGAAAAAGTTACAAAATTGGAATAATTTCTGGTTTTATTGATGCAGAAGGGTCTGTATATAAAAATATAGTGGTTTCTCAGAAAAATAAAGATATCATAAACATAATTGAAATAATTCTGAAATTCTTAGGAATTGAAACAAAAAAGTCATGGGGTGAAAACTACAAATCTGATGCAGGTATCTGGAAACTTAGGATTTCAACTAAGTTTAAATACATAAAACACAATTCAATCAAAGTTAGCGAGGCATATGCTGCTGCTTATCATAGCGAGAATGTTCCTATAAAGGTAGAGCAGCCTGGAGTGCTCGTCGGGCCCATAACCCGGAGGTCGGTGGTTCAAATCCACCCCTCGCTATGATTTCTTTTATACCCGTCAGCAACAATTTATATCAGGAATAGTTATGGATATCATGGAAAAGGCTTTCAAGATACTGAGGCAGCCCGTCTGCGACTCGTGCTTGGGCAGGCAGTACGCCCAGCTCCTGTCTGGATACTCGAACGTGGAGAGGGGAAGGATTCTGAGGTCTTCCGTTGCGATGCACATAGACAACGAGGAGACGAAGCACGAGCTCGACATGTCGAATTTCTCCGGATACGACTTCCACAACCTGGAGATGCTGAAGCCGGCGGCCAAGAAGTGCTCCGTATGCGACGGCCTCCTGGAGAACATAGACAAGCTCGCGAAAGGCGTGTCGAGGAAGGCGAAGAAATACGACTTCAGGACGTTCCTTATAGGGACGAAGCTCTCGTTCGACCTGCTCAGCAGGGAGGAGGAACTTTGGGAGCGCATAGGCGTCGACGACTGCGAGCCCCTGAAGGCCGAGCTCAACCGAGAGGTCGGGAAGCGGCTGGAGAAATTGATGGGAAAAAAATTTGACGCCAAGCGGCCTGACATCAGCTTCCTTCTGGATCTGAACGAGAACCGCGTGGAAGCAGGCGTCAACCCCCTTTTCATCTACGGCGAATACCAGAAACTCGTGCGCGGCATCCCGCAGACCAAATGGCCTTCCGGCAAGTACAAGAACAGCGTGGAGCAGATTATTGCGAAGCCTTTCATGAAGGCGTCGGGCGGAAAAATTCACAAGCTTCATGCCCAGGGCCGCGAAGACATAGACGCGAGGTGCCTTGCATGGAGGCCTTTCGTCCTCGAGATAACTGAACCTAGGAACAGGTCGCTGAACCTGAAGACTCTTTCAAGGAAGATAGGGAAGGGCGTCAGGATCAGGGGCATGAAGTTCTGCAGCGTCAGCGACGTCAGAAAACTCAAGGAAACGAAATCCGACAAGACATACAGGGCTGTCGTGAAATGCGAGAAGTTCCTGCAGAAAAAGGACCTTGCGAAGCTGAAGCATCTTGTCTCGGAGGTGCGCCAGAAGACTCCACATCGCGTGCTGCACAGGAGGGCCGACCTGACGAGGAAGAGAAAGGTGAAGGCGCTCAGCGCCAGGTACGTCAACAGGAATACTTTCCTGCTCACGGTAAGGGGCGAGGCCGGCCTCTATATTAAAGAGCTTGTAAGCGGGGATGAGGGGCGCACGTCGCCGAGCGTATCCGAAATCCTTGGGAATCAGTGCAGGTGCAAGGAACTGGACGTGGTGAAGATACACAAGTGAAAGGTATTTAAGATGTTGGAGGTTATGATATGTATGAAGCCGGAAAAAAAGCTCTTTGACGACCCTGAACTGGATACGCTAGCCAAAGAAATCAGGCGCAGGCATATTGTGGATAAAATAAAATACAAAAAATTATAAGTTTTTGGGATGTATTATTTTGATAGTGAACTCATCTTCCAATTTCCTGTTTTCAACCAATTTTTCATCGAAAGTCACGAAAGTGTTTCCTTTGTCCTGAACGCAGTTTGCTAAATGAATAGCATCCGTATCTTCTACCCTGGAATCTATTTCTTTGATTTTGTCCACAATTCTGAAGCTGTCACGCCTTAAGGTAGAAAATCTTATCTTCCTCTTTTTAATGAAAGTATCCACAAAATTGAACATAACCTGCCTTTCACCATGATTCTGGACATCCCTGAACACTATGGTAAAAAACTCGCCTATCACCGAAAGCGATATGACGCCTCTATAATTGTAACCGATCCTGTTCAGGTAGTCCGAGCATTGGTCGCCCAATTTGGTCTCATTATTCGCCTCAAAAATTATATCGGTGTCTATGAAATGCAGTGGCAATATCTCAAATCTTCTCATAATCTTATCCAGCGTTTTCGTCTCCATAAGACATATTTCATTGTCTGAATATAAATTATCTCCTATTACAAGGATGGCAAAAAACGGATTTTTAAACCTTTCATTCAATACTAACACTGGTATTTATGGTGCGGAAATCCTACGGAAAGATGCGCGGCTCCAGGCTGAAGCTGGTGTCCGGAAGGAAGCTCGCGATAACCAGTTACATAAAGAAATTCAGTGTGGACGAGAAAGTCCACGTGAATCTTGTGCCGAGTTCCCCATTTCGCCACCCGAGATTCCACGGAAAAACAGGCAGGATAGTTGAAAGGCGGGGAAACAGCTATGGAGTTGAAATAAACGACTCGGGGAAGTTGAAGACCGTATTTCTCAGGCCGGAGCACCTGAAGGTTGCAAGGTGACGCAAATGGACATAACGGGCGAGGAAGACATAAGCATACACGAAGCGAAGCACATAATGGAGAAGCGCAGGGAGGAGAAGGACCTGGTCTACGACCAGAAGATATGCCTCGAATACCTCGAGAAGGTGGCGAAGCTCACTGCGGCGCAGATGGCGCAGGCGAAAGAGGCCCTGTCGAAGATATCCATACTGAGGCCGCGCCACGTATCGATCATACTCAACATGCTCCCCGGCACGAAAGAGGAAGTCGAGATGCTTTTCTCGAAGGAGCGCACGAACCTGAAGAAGGACGAGATAGACCAGATAGTTGAGATATGCAAAAAATTTAATAAGTGAGCGTTTTCTCCGTCGCTTTATAAATTCATCTGTCAATAAATTGAATATTCGGTGATAAGGCTGACAAGTGGTTCAAATGAAGGAAGAAACGTGCATAATTCTAGATTACTTGCCCACGGGCTATGCGGACAGGAGGAAGGGGGAATCCATAGCCCAGGCTGTAGGAACTTCATTCTATACCCTTCTTGAAGTCGTCCCGCGCGAGGGCATCGACCTCAGGCCGGGGCAGGAAGTTTACATCGGGGACGGCAAGCGCGAAGAAATCCGTTTCATCCGCGGCTCACTGGAATACGGTGACCTCACCAACGCCGCCAGGAGCCTCCTGGAGCAGAGCGTGGAGATGCTGGTGAAGCGCAACGAGCAGAAGGTAATCGAGTTCTTCAACAAGGCGGGGATGATAACGCCGCGCATGCACCAGTTCCAGCTCCTGCCGGGCGTCGGCAAGAAGCACCTCCTTGACATCCTTGAGGAGAGGGGCAAAAAGCCCTTTGAAAGCTTCGCGGAGATAGGTGAGCGCGTCAAGCTGTTCCCCGACATGGTCAAGACCGTAGTCCGCCGGATAATGCAGGAGCTCGAGAACGACGAGAAATACTACATCTTCGTGCAGAAGCACCAGAAAAGGCAGTTCGCCTGATTAAAACTACAATCCAAATAAGGGCTTGATTTTTTCTTTTCTGCCTGTTATAGGATTAATCCAATAATTATCTTTTGACTTCTTTCTGGTATATTTTCTTTTCTTGGTCTTAATTCCTAATCTTCTATGAATTTCAGAAAGTGATTTTTTGCCCTTTAATCTATTACAAGCACGATGCGCCCAATTTACACCTTGACCGCCTTTTAAATGCGCTCTTATATGGTCGACTTCTGCTTCAGTTAGAGAATGTATTCTTTGTCTGCAGATATGACATATGTGTGATTTATTTTTTTCCCAAAGAATTGCTTTTTCCGTAAAAGAAATATTCCTTCTCTTTCTTTGGTTTTTTGAAGTTCCTAATATATCAATT
>JACPJX010000051.1 GCA_016187365.1 Candidatus Aenigmatarchaeota archaeon
AAATGAGCAAAAAGTTTAAAACGCAGGATTACTTCAGGTACCCGAAACTCGGGAAGAGGTGGAGGAGGCCGAAGGGCCTGCAGAGCAAGCTCCGCCTGAAAAAAGGCGGCTCAGGAATGCTTGTCAGCATAGGCTACGGGACGAAGGCGTCGCAGAGAAACACGGTAAACGGCGTGAAATACTGCATGGTTTCAAACGAAAACGACCTTTCATCCGCGGACGCGAAGGCTGTCATGATATCTTCCGGAGTCGGCGCGAAGAAAACCGCCGAGATCGCGGCAAGAGCCAAAGAGCTCGGGGTGAGGATACTCAACATGAAGAAGGTGAAAAGGGCCGGCAAGGTAAACAAGGCAAAACAGAAAAAGAGCGCGGAAAAGAAAGTTGACGGCAAAAAAGAAACCGGCGGCAAGGAAGGAGACAGCAAAAAAGAAGAGCAAAAAACCGGCGAAGGGAAAAAAGGTGCGTGAGATGTTCATAAATTTCGGAAGCGGAAAATGCCCGCTATGCGGCGATTTCGGGACGGAAATATCAAGGGAGATATTCCACTGCGACAAATGCATGGTGGCATTCAATAATTTCGGGCTTTCGAGGCATTCGGGCATGAAGCAGCCTGAAGCCAAGTACTGGAACTGATGTCCATGAAGCAAAAAACAATGGCGGCAAAGGTGATGAAATGCGGCAGAAGCAGGGTATGGATAGACCCGGCCAGACTTGCCGACGTTTACGAGGCCATAACCCTTGCCGACGTGCGCAAACTCGTCCGCGACGGCGTCGTGGCGAAGCTCCCGGAGAACGGGACAAGCAGTTTCAGGACGAAAAAACTTCTCGCCCAGAAGGCAAAGGGCAGGAGGAAGGGAAGGGGATCCAGGAAAGGCTGCATCACAAACAAGAAGAGCGAATGGACAAAAAGAATACGCGCAATAAGGAAGCTCATAATCCACCTGAAGGAAGAGGGCAGGATAGACAACAGCGCGTACCGGGACGTTTACAGGAAGTCGAAGAGCGGGTTTTTCAGGAGCAAGTCCCACGTCATGATATATCTCGAAAGAAACAATCTCCTGAGGAAAGGCGAGAAAGCATGAAATACATAATGTTCAGGAGGCGAAGGGAAAAGAAGACCGATTACAAGCAGAGGCTGGCGCTCGTAAAATCCGGGAAGACGAGAATCGCCGTGAGGCGCGCCGCCAGGAACATACGCGTCCAGTTCATCCGTTCCGACGGAACATGCGACAGCGTAGTTGCCGAGTTTCTTTCAAAAAACCTTTCGAAATACGGGTGGAACTACCACAATGCAAGCCTCCCGGCCGCCTACCTCACGGGATACATCGCGGGGGCTGATGCCAGGACGAAGGGTGTCGGGGAGGCCATCGTTGACACAGGCCTGCAGACTTCCGTCAAATCATCGTCCATTTACGCCGCAGCGCTCGGCGCGAAGGATGCCGGCGTCGTGATAGACATCGGAAAGGAGGTCCTGCCGCCGAAGGACAGGGTAAGCGGAAAACACATATCAGCTTTCGCCGCGAAGATAAAGGGCACCCCCATGTACCAGAGGCAGTTCTCCGGATACCTGAAGAAGGGCATCGATCCCGAGAAAATTCCCGAGATGTTCGAGGCCGCCAAGAGGGAGATAGCGCTGAAATATAATCTGGAAATGAAAAAAGAGGTCGTAATCAATGGGTGACTGGATACCAAGGACAGAACTGGGAAAAGAGGTCGCGGCAGGGGCCATAACGCTTGACGAGATATTCAGCACCGGAAGGAAGATAAAGGAGCCGGAGATAATCGACAAGCTCCTTCCGGGGCTGCAGAGCGAGATAATTTATATCGGAGGCTCCCCGGGAAAGGGCGGCGGCATAAAGAGGACTCCCACCAAAAGAACGGCAAGGATGCACAGGTCGGGCAGGAGATACAGGGTTTCCGCGGTCGTGGTCGTAGGCGACGGGAACGGATACGTGGGAATAGGCAAGGCCCACGCGAAGGAGAACAGGGACGCGATAGAGAAGGCGACCCAGAGCGCCAAGCTCAACGTGATACCGGTGAAGCGCAGCTGCGGCTCATGGGAATGCAACTGCGGCGGCAGCCACTCGATACCGCTCAGGATAACAGGGAGCGAGGGCTCCGACAGGATAATGCTGATACCGGCGCCCAGGGGCATAGGGCTCTGCATAAACGACGAGGCCAAGAAAATACTGCGCCTTGCCGGAATACGCGACGTGTGGTCAAAGGCGTTCGGCGAGACGAGGACGCGAGGCAACTACGCGTTTTCGATATTCGACGCGTTCAGAAAAATAAACAGCATGAAACTCGAGGCCGTATCGAAGAGGGCGCAGCCGAAGAGGGAGGATTTCGGGGATGAGGAGGGCGCGGAATGATAGCTGCGATAAGGCTGAGGGGCTCCATAAAGATGGGCAGGGAAATGAGGGACACGCTCAGGATGCTGAATCTTGACAGGGTGAATACGCTCAGCATCGTGGAGGACACGCCTTCCAGGATCGGCATGGTGAAGAAGGCCGAGA
>JACPJX010000009.1 GCA_016187365.1 Candidatus Aenigmatarchaeota archaeon
AAATCGGAAGCGCCAAAATAAACCCGGCGAGCGCTGTTTTTTTGTTCGCCAACCACGAAGTGAACGCAATGACCGCGGCGGCGATGATGACTTTTGCGGCAGTCCAGATCATTTCTGAATCCTCGTCTCTTCCATATCGCGCCACAATCATAGATGAGGCGCAAAACGACCGATACCACTGGCAATCAAAAGAATCCCCTGCCGTTAGAATTTTGCAAGAGGTTCGAAAAAAAATATATTGCTACTATGATAGAAACGATGAAGATGAAACAGCTGTCGTGGTTCATGGCGATCTTTATTGTGATTCTCGCCGGAATGGCGGCCTTCGCTTACCCCGCGGTCGTTCAACCCGTTCAGTGCAATCACAATGTCCATGTGGAAAAAAATGGAATGGCTTGCGTTGATTGCCACAAGAACGTGAAGACGGGCGCGCGGGCGAGCATCCCTAACATCGAGGTCTGCGGCGAGTGCCACTCGGCCTCGATCTCGGAGGCGGCGGAAGAAAAAAAGTCGTGGCTTTCGTTAACGCGGGCAAGCGGATCCCCTGGCTTTCGATTTATCAGATTCCGGGATATGCCTGCTTCTCTCATAAGCGTCACGTCGGGATCGCGAAGCTCGACTGCGCGCTTTGCCATGGGAACATGGCCGCGCTGACGTCCCCGCCGCAGAAGCAATTTCTCGCGGTGGAGATGGACAATTGCATCAACTGCCATATGCGGCGTTTTTTTTAAACCTTCAGTTCCGATCACTGCTGATGGCTCAGGAGGAGGGTGATTTCGATCCACGCGCCAACCTCCCGACTCAAAAACGAATTTCTAGGATTACACTGAGTTAACTGCTGCGCGACCGACCCACTCCGATACCTTGCGGGCTACTCATACACATTCATGGGCCCCAAATGGGCCACGAACTTCAATTGCAAGGAGTTCATCTTCATCCTCTACAAATGATTTATCGCGGCAACAGTGCTAATAAGGTTGTGAGCAAATGCACGCCCAGCCGCTTTACAAGCAAATTCACGCGAAATATCAGCTCGGCCCGGCCAATCACATGACCCACATTGATAACGTGGCGGCCATTGTACAGGCCGGAGAGTTGCGTGCCTACAATCTTATGCGAGGGACTTCCTATCGGAATCTCGCGAATGATGATGTGCAGGCGGGACGTGCGGCCAAGAGCATTTCCGTAACTGGCCGCCCTTTGCATGACTACGTGCCATTGTATTTCGGAAGCCGCACGCCAATGGTTGCTGTTAACCAGCGCGAAAATGAGAGTCTTGTTTTTATCCGCTTCTCACTCGACATGTTAGCGATGGGAGACGTTGTAATTTCGGACGGCAAGGCGGCGCCTATTGGCCATATTCGGTCAGTGTGGTAAGAAATTTTCCATCTGCGTGAGTCCGGGAAGTTGGTACTTCCAGACTCCGCGACAAGGAGTTCCATGATCACGTTCGTCACAGGCAATCTCTTCGACTCCGCGGCCCAAGTTCTTACCAACACGGTGAATTGCGTCGGGGCAATGGGGAAGGGTGTCGCGCTGGAGTTCAAGAACCGATATCCGGCGATGTTCGAAGAGTACCGTCGACGCTGTGAGCGCGGAGAAGTTCGGCCGGGCGAACCGTATCTTTGGGAAGACGACCGCGTACAGATATTGAATTTTCCAACCAAGCGTGACTGGCGCGAGAATTCTCGTCTTGAAGACATTGCGCTTGCGTTGAAATACCTCGCAACACATTACCAGAATATGGGAATTCAGAGCCTTGCGATGCCGGCGCTGGGGTGTGGCCAAGGAGGACTCCGCTGGGAGGACGTTCGCCCACTCATTGAAAAGCATCTCGGTGATCTGACTGATCTCGACGTCTACGTCTATGAGCCTGCGGCGGTGGCTGCCGAGCAAAATCCGCCGCACGGTACCAAGAAGAAGGTCGGCTCGGATTCGGATTCGATTGCGGCGCAGCCGTCGTTGCCGCTGTAAACCCCCCAGAGAGCTGTCTAAATCATAGGCAGCTGGCCTCTCCTGAAGTCCAATTCAATAGAGTTAAGACCTGGCACGTCTTGTGCTCTTATCCTTCGCGAACCAGCGGATTGTCTCGCCTCGTGTGGAATCCAAAGGCGTCGGACGTTAAAGCGAAGGATTCCCGACCGGGCGATGCTCGGATGACATTGCGCTTTGTGTGCAAGGAGTTGATTATGAAAAGCGGGCTCTTATTTGCTCTAGGTTGTTTGGTCACTTTGACGGCCCATGCAATTGAACTCGCACCTTGCAGCTTTCCTGGAGAACCTGGCGCATTTGAACCGCGATGTGCAAAGCAGACGATCGATGGCCATTCGGTCGAGATCGCAAAACTTCCGCCGTACAACGACGTGTTCGTGGCCAAAATTGACGACGGCGAGACTAAGAGGTTCAAAATTAGCGACTACAAAATAATCTACGGTTGGCCTGTACCCTTTTTGGTAAATGCTGAAACTCTTGTCCTGGCAGACAAGGATTCACTGAGCTTTTATAAGATTCCGTCCATACTCCAGATCAATGACGGATCTACGTTGTCATTGAAGTATAAGGATCGGTTGTCATACTTTTTTTTGACCGATGAATCCGGGAATGGATTACGGACTGAGAATGCTGAGCAATTTGCCAGCCTCTTTGAAATCGGTGCCAAGGGCGTCTTCTTGGGAAAAAAAGACCAGGGAGCAAAAACCTATATCAATTACAAGGTTGATTCGGGTTGGGTCGATTCGGAATATCTTAAGATGGCGCTGCTCGATGCCGCCCACACCAGATACGTAATGTGGGGGCAATTCGACTGTGAGTATTCTTACGCGAAACACCCAAAAAAACAGCGGAAGTGCATGCAAAAGGCCAAGACCATTTTCGATGCTGCAGTTGCCGCAATCAAAGAGGGCAAGCCTCAAACTTACGTCGGGCCCGGGCTAGAAAGCACAGCCTTGGGACAATTTTATACTTCTCCTTCTGACGGGGCAGAATATGGTCTAGGTATCACCGTGAGCAATATCGGGACGCCATCCGCTTCTGTTCGGAACTGGTTTTTAATGATTAATAATCCAGGCGGTGGAAAAAACGCGAGACTCGATCTTGAGCGCGACAACCCGTATTTGAAGCTGGTCCAATAAGGGCGCACCCCAAATCCCTAGCTTCGAACGCGAATAGCGCGCGCAAAAGCTAAGAACTGACAAGCGCTCGGCTGCAAGGCTGGGCGTTTGTGTTTAGACCTCTGATTCGTTAATTGCAGCGACGGGCTACAATTATTTGTCGCTACACCTCCGCTACAATTTCACAATTTAAGCTCCTAGTGCTTTCGACAAATCCGCGAAATCTCTATGTTGCAGTAGCGCGACGTGTAGTGTTTCTCCCGGTCGTTCGCGTGGCACGCTTTTGCAACCGTTATAGGTGAGTGGATCGCAAAATCAGAGTCAAAGCAGGGTGGTATATTGATATTCCAGGCGAAACGTCTGCAACAACTCTGATCTTTGAAAATCAACTGCTCAATTACAAGCAAGCTGCAAGGTATCTGAGTGTGTCTGAATCGTACCTGCGACGGCTGAAGGGCCAAGGGCAAATCGCCTGCGTGCTCGTCGGAAGTCGCGCGGTCCGGTTCCGCGTCAGCTCTCTCAATCGTTGGATCGAGAAAAGGGAAATGACATGAAGACACAAACGACACTCGCGCGCTCACACGCGCGAGCAAAAAGCAGAAAAGAGGCGCCGACCCAATATCCAGACATCTTCAAGATTTTCGTCTTGGATGGTGCGACCGGGAAATGGGCGGAGCCTGTTCGAGGCAAGAAGTTCAAGGCTCGCCGCTACGTTCTTAGAACGAATGCTCGCAAGAAGAATGTTGCCGAACAATAAACTGCGCGAGCCATCCAGAGAGAAAATATAATCGACACGACATACCAAGCCAGAAGTGTCGATTGTACTAAACCGAGAGGCAACGCTAACAGAGAGGCGGCGAGTACAGCGCTAATTCCAAACATTCGCTGACCGCGCCGCGAGGAGTCGCCATAGAAACCAAACCAAACAAACACGGAAACGGGAATAGTGAGCACTGAGTACCACCGGACAGCCATTATCGAGAGCACAAAACTTGCGAATAACGCCATCGGACCGGTCAAGAAGGCCAGCCAAACTATGATCTTGGCAAAATAAGGCGACTCTCCGGTTGCTGCTGTAATTTGTGAAAGAGGAACATCCGTAAAAAATTTTCGCGCGGCTGCGCGGTCAATGCCAATAAGCAACTCACCTCTGTAAGCTGAGGCTGCCAGTTGCTTGTATTCTTCGTCGGTCAAGGAATTCGTCGTGTCCTTCTGGGGTACTTCGCCAGACGTGGACGTGTCCGTGTCTTCCCGCGCATCCTGGTTCGAACCTACGTTATGACTAAATTTTCGACTCATGCGCATCATTTAATTTTCTCAAACGCCGCGAATTTATGTCTGAGGGCAATCATTGCTACCGATTCTAACCTACGAATGAATCTTACATGTAGACTATAGTCCGTAGACTCGTTGTCTCGCTACGGCAAATATTGCCGCATGGACAAGCGGCTCGCGCGAAAATTTGGCGTAGTGCTTCGCCAACTACGCCTTGGGCGAAAGCTTAGCCAAGAAGCGTTAGCCTTTGAAGCAAGCTTAGATAGAACGTTCATCTCGATGCTGGAGCGCGGGACGAGGCAGCCGACACTTGAGACGATTTTTAGGCTCGCTAAGGTGCTTCGGGTTGATCCCTCGTCAATTGTCCGGCGAATGGAATAATCAGCCGAAGCATTTTAGCTGTTAATTATGCAGCTTCGTCAGATTCAGTGTCGCCGCTATCATAAACTTCAGCGATTTCATCGATAAAGTCTGGCTTAACGTAGCCGACAAATTGCGAAACCTGTTTAATCCGTTCATCGAGAGCTGAGAATGGCAGGAACTTACACATCTCTCGCAATGGCGGTTCAAGACGCGAAAAGGTTGGTCGGCCTATTTCGCTCATCACCTTATCACGGCGGTCATCGGGTGCCACGATGTACAGTGGGATATCGAGATTAGGCTGCATAGCGATCAGGTCTGACATGCGGAGAAGACCGGAATAGATCGACGTCGTGCTCTCGATTTCGAAGGCAGCCACGATCGCCTTTCCACGTAACCACAGGACGTCTATGAGTTCGATTGTCTTCGTGGTTGCCGGATCAAAGTGTATCGGCAGCTCATTGAGAAGCTGGGGGAGATCGGTGATTTTAACTCCATCTACTTTCCGACCGCGATCATTCCTGGCCACCCAAACTTCTAGGCCGAGGTCACAGCCGAGCTTTGTAAGTGCCATCTGCATCCTGTCGTGCTGAGAGCTTTCGCTTGTTGGACTCTGCGTTGCTTTCGGGGTGTGAATCGAAATTTCTGGCTCCGCCTCAGGAATGGTGACAGCACCAATCTTAGCCCGAAGAATGTTCGGACGATAATTCAACTTTCTTTCGTCAAATGGGCGGACGGTTGGGCTTGCCTGCGCCTGAAGCAGCGCCTTGAAAATAACCTCGCCATCCTCATTTTTCCATTTAGCCGGTGATCCTCGGAAGTGCCCACTCCATGCACCGGGGCTCTTGAGATTTTGAAAAATAGATAGGTGCTCTTTGAGAGACAGAACCGGTATCGCTGTCTCGGGCTTCAAAGCCACGAGTGGTTTTACTTTTACGCGACATGGAAATTCGGCATCTGACCATATTTTCTTCGTGTCGCGAAATGTTTCCGAGGTGACCTCAAGCGCTCCTACAAAGCGCGATATACCGGTCAGGTAACAAAGTAGACGGTCACCAAGCTGGAATTTTTGAACCGTTTTCCAACGACCTTCACGGAAGCCGGATATCTCGGCGCCAGCGTCCAGGAATTCCTGCCAAGTTTTGCCTGTAAATAAGTCGAGCCAATAGGTCATCGCAAAACGTATCGGCGCTAAATCATTTCGAAATTAGACTTTTTTTGAGTAGGGAATCCCCGCTGCTAGACGGGATGCAGGACAAAAATTCCCCGTGGCCTGTGGGTCCAAAGATAGGGCGTTCAAAATTTGCTGTTTTGTTGAGGACTTATGATTAAACTTAAGATAAGGGTATGACGAAGAAGGCAAGTAAAATTTCAAAAAAAATGCAAAACCAACAGGCGACCCAGCTTTCATCGGCTGAAATTGAACGAGTTTTTAATCTTCTTGGTTTGGGCACTTCCCAAGAGCGGGAACGATTGCTTTCACGGAGCGGACAAAGCGAGGCCGAAGACCGTTTTTTCTCAATTCGCCTCTACAATTCTACACAAGAGCTTGTTCCCGTGAGGAATCGCGATGCCAAACTGGAAGACGATACTGAATGAGCTGAACGCTGCTGGTAGCACGTTCGACGTCGTTCGCAGAAAATACATCCGCAAGCTTCATTCTCTCACCGGTCGAAATGTCATTGTGTATTATTCGGGCTGGCTTCAAAAGCCGGAAGCTTTCGCGCGTGTCTTTAGCGGATTTGAAGTGAATGACGCGGACAAAGATGGATTTATGGCGGTAGCGCCAAAATTTCCGTGTCCGGCGGTTTACAGACCGAACGGAGCAAAGAGATATGTTGGACATGGGAATCATCAAAGTGGAAATCAATTTTCCGGAGCTCAGAGAAACACTTGCAAACCTTGAGCAGGGACGAAA
>JACPJX010000055.1 GCA_016187365.1 Candidatus Aenigmatarchaeota archaeon
AGGCCGGACAAAGGACTGTGAAAGGAAAACAATATCTCCTGAAAGGCATGACATTGGGGGAAGTGAAGAAAGCGGCCGACATGGTTCCTTATACGGAAGGCCTTCAGGAAGCCGTCCGCGAGATAAGAAATGCCGGCATACATCAGGTAGGCTTCAGCAACGGGCTCGGACCGTTCGTGGCGTACAAGATGAGGCAGCAGGGCGTCTGTGCAGGCGGGATAGTTCCCGCGCTTGTGCAGAAAGGCGTCGGGAGGTTCCCGCTAACCATTGGTATGCTTGACTGTCTGGATGAAGACGATACGGTACTTGAAGGGTTCCACTACCCGTTCAACAAGAGGGATGCTATCTGTGATGTTCTGATAAGAAATAATATGTCAACTACTCCAAAAGTAGCTATGATAGACGACTCGGCTTCCAACGTCCCTCTCATGAGAGGGGTGCGGATGGACGGCGGCGTCGCCGTGGGCTTCTGCCCATCAGAGGCGGATATGCCTGAATTCAGGGAGGCTGGCGTGCCGGTGCTAATGGAAAGGGACTTAAGGCCATTCGCTGAAATCGCCAAGGACAGAAGCAAGACAAGGGATTATTGCGAGACGTGGGGATTGGATGCCTGAATATCTTAATAGATTTCTCCTCTCCTAGGTTCTACGTCATGACTAGAAACAGATTTTTATACAGACCGAAGAAAGCGGCATCATACTCTTTCATTTCTGACGCCCTCCACAGCCAAATCCGCCGCATATGCGTCGAAACCCATCTCCTTCATCGCATCCAGTATCTTTTTAGGCTTGTCGTGCCACGCAAGCATCATGCCGCCTCCGCAGGCCCCGCACATCTTGGCAGCGCCGCCGAGCGATATTATTTTCCTGCTTATTTCTTCGGTTTCGGGCGTCGAGAGCCCGAAGGATGCGAGTATTTCATTCGTCCTGTTGATTATCTCCTTCATGCGTTTGTAATTTTTCTTCTTCAGGACTTCCTTCATCTCGTGCGCCATTCTGTCAAGTTCCTGCATCTTCGGGTTGCGCTCGCTTTCAGGTATGTCGCGCACCATCTGGATGAGCTCGCCGGTGTTCTTCTTCGGCTCGCCTGAGTAGATCAGGATGAATTTTTCGAGCTTGTGCGGTATTTCTTTCCTGAGAGAAACTATCTCGTTCTTCGGCTGCACCTTGCGGAACCATATCAGCCCGCCGAAGCATGAGGCTGAATTGTCGCCGCCCGAAGGCGTGCCGTGTATCAGCTTCTCGCATTCGTAGGCGATTTCGTTTATCCTTTCGTCCGTGAGGCTCTTGCCGTAAGCTTCGCTTATCGCCTTCACGACAGCAACTGCCGTGGCGGATGACGACCCAAGGCCGGAGCCTGTCGGGATGTCGCATTTAGTTATATGAAGGGAGATGCCCGAGCTTGCATCCGCAAGGCGCAGGACTGTCCCTATCATTGCCTTCCAGTAGTTGTCGTAAGAGTTGCCCGTCTTCGACCAGCAAAGAAGTTCCGTGAAATCTTTTTTCTTCATGCATTCGTTCCACATCTCCGCTGCCTTGTGCGACGCCTCGTAAGCATCGTGCACCGCCCAGGCGCGCTTCGTCTTCCATCTGTCGTCCTTCAGCTCTATGACGCCGGATTTCTCTGCCTCAATATAGATGCGCATGCCGACTGCTGCTATTATCGCCGGATGACCGTAGACGACCGCGTGCTCTCCAATTATATGGCATTTTGCGGGCGCCGAAACTTTTATCATTATTTTGCCTTTCCTTTAATGGATTTAAGGTAATTTTCAAGAACAAGAACAGATCCCGGCGTTACGCTCTTTTTTTCTTCAACCATCTTCCTGACTTCTTCCATATCAAAAAATTTCACTTCATCCAATTCGTCCCTGTTCGGATGAAATGGCCCGTCGTGCACGCCGATGAAAATCCGGTCGTTCTCGCTCTCGGTTTCATGCCTGAACTTGACCAAAAACATGAATTCAAGGCCGGTCTCTATCCCGAGCTCCTCACGCGTCTCCCGCATTGCCGCATCCTCGTAGCTCTCGCCCATGTCGTTGTGCCCGGAGGCAGAGCAAGTCCATTTTCCCGGGCTTAGGTCTTTCTTCATGCTGCGCTTTTGCAGAAGCAACTGGCCTTTCGAGTTGAGTATCAGCACGAATACGCCGCGATGGATGAGCTTCGGGTTCGAATGGCATTCCTTTCTAGACGCCTTGCCTATTACATTGTCGTTTTCATCAACAACGTCAAAGTATTCTTCCATAACTATCAGAACAGATGCTTGTCGGAGAGCGAGGCGCCGTCGCCCGGCCTGCATGAAATGGTTTTTATGACGCCGTCCAGAGACGAAAGCCTTTTTGTAAGCTCCTTCTCGTCCCTCTCGAGGCAAAGCACCTTGACGTTCGGCCCTGCGTCCATCGTGAAATATGCTTCCAAGCCTTCCTCGCGCCACTGCATCACGGAATGCATTATCTCCAGCGTCGCCGGAATCCAGTATATGATTGCCGGCTTCGTGGTCATCATCGTCGCGTGCATCTTGAGCGCGTTCTGCTCCGCGGTGCTTCCGACCTTTGAGAAGTCCTTTTCAAGTATGCCTTCGCGCACCGCCTGCAGGTCGGCGTCAACGCTGTCAAGCCATCCCTTGTAGAAGGGGCATGTATCGACAGTCTGCTTCATGCCGGCGCGGGAGGAGACTTTCTTTTTCGATTCCTGGACTATCGTTGCGAGCATGCGGAATTCAGGCCAGTGGCCCTTTCGGGCTATGGACTCGGCAAAGCTGTCCGTTCCGTCGACCTTCTGGCCGCGGTGCCACTCGGCGAAGCCCTCGCAAATACTCCTTGAGGCGCTGCCGGAACCCTGGCGGGTGAGGATTGTAAGCTCTCTTTCATCAAGAGAGAGGCCGGCTGCCTTCACGGCGGCAAGCGTCAGCGCGGCGAAGCCGGAGGCGCTGCTTGCAAGTCCGGCGGCAACAGGAAAGTTGCTCTCCGAGACGATTCTTGCGTGCTCCTTTATGCCCGCAAGCTTCCGCACCCTCTCCATGTGGCCAAGAATGTCCTTTTCGTCCTTCTTTAGTTCCTCGTCGTTTATTATTATCGTGTCATGGGCGTATTTCTCCGAGAATTCAACGGTCGTCTTCGTGTGCATCCCGTCGCAAGTCATTGAGATGCTGCCGTTGCAGGGGAGGATAAGGCTGGAATTGCGCTTGCCCCAGTATTTTATGAGCGCTATATTCGCATTCGCTTCTGCCGTGGCTTTCATGCGAAAATGTTGCCGGAAATCTTTATATCATATTCTTTTGACGAAAAACAGCAGCGCCAGAATCATGAAAATAACTGACAAGGCAAGCGCAAGAGAAGATACCCTGCCGTCTGTAAGAAAAGACCTTATTAT
>JACPJX010000052.1 GCA_016187365.1 Candidatus Aenigmatarchaeota archaeon
GAAGGCGGCAACTATGAAAAAGGCGCCGAAATTCTTCAGCCCCTTCATGTCGTTACATCTCTGCAGAGAACATCGTTCTCTGAGATCTTGAAAGAATTTACGTAAAGAAATTCTTTCAAAGATGATGTCGTACGAAACGGCGCATGCAATGAAGCCTAACAACAATCCACACCCTTTGAGTAATGAAAACTTGAACGTATATAAAATTAATTCAATTTCTGTCCGGATTTTTTTGCATGCTTTTTGTGCTTAATCTGTAATGCGGATGATTTTTTCTTAATTTCTCTTCAGTGACTACAAAAAATTCGCCCCGAAGCGGTCGTGAAACGCTTAAATAGACTGTTACTTTAGAGTAAGATAATAATTTCGTAATGTTTTTCGATGCGAGGGGTGTTTCAGTGGTAATGGAAACAGTTCAGATAAGATTGACAGAAAGGCAGATAAGGAACATAGATGTTTTGGTGAAGAAAGGCGTATACCCGAACAGGAGCGAGGCCGTTCGCGACGCCGTCCGAAAGCTGGTTGACATCGGCATGGAGTAAAATATTCTATTCCAGAAGATTATTCACAATTTCTTCCGGGTCGAACTCCTTCAGGTCTCCGTAGTTCTGGCCGGTTCCCAGGAAGAGTATCGGCTTCTTCGATGTGTGAGCGGCGGACAGCGCGGCACCGCCCTTGTCGTAGACGTCGGCCTTTGATAATATTATAGCGTCTATGCCGACGGCATCGTTGAACAGCTTCACCTGGTCGTAGATGTCATTGCCTGTCAATGCGTCCAAGACAAGTATTTTCAAATCAGGGTTGTTCACGCGGCATATTTTCTTCAGCTCGTCCATCAGGTTGACGTTTGCATGGCTGCGCCCGGCGGTGTCGGCCATGACAAGCTTGCTGCCTGCGGCCGAAGCGTGCTTCATGGCGTCGAATATGACGGCGGCCGAATCGCTTCCGTAATTATGCTTTACGACTTTCATGCCGAGGCGCCGGCCGTGCTCCTCCAGCTGCTCTATGCTTGCGGCGCGGAATGTGTCGCCGGCCGCCAGAACAGGCCTGTAGTCCTTCAGGCGGCTCGCAAGCTTCGCGAGGGAAGTGGTCTTTCCGGTGCCGTTGAACCCCAGAAACATGACAAGGAAAGGCCCGTCCCTGCCTTCTATCAGGCTTTCTATATCTATCCTTTCCTGCGACAGGACGCCGAGCATTGACGCCTTCAGCGCGTCCTTTATTGTCTCCTCTATCTTGGTGCGGGGCACGCTCTTTCCCACAAGTTCTTTCTTCAGCTCTTCTGTTATCCTGTCGGCCGTCTCGAGCGCCACGTCGTTCTCGAGGAGCGTGAGATGAAGCTCCTTGGATATCTTCCCGACATCCTTCTCGTCAAGGCTCTTCTCGACAGCCTTCTTTATCAGCCCGCCGAGAAACCTTTTCTTTTCTTTTGGCGGCACTTCAACGCGGATATTTTCCTGTTCAAGAACCCGGTCAAGTCTTTCCTTCTCCTCCACTATCTCTTTTTCTTTCTCCCTCAGTTCGTCAAGGGGGTATTTTTCCTCGTCCTGCCTGGCGTAATCATTGTCTTTCACGGGCGCCTCGAAGTCCTGGAGGATGTCCTCTGATTCTTTCTTCAGCTCGCTGATTTCCTTCTTTATTTCAATTTTTTCCTCTGCAAATCTGCGCTCTTCCGTGGCGAGGGGGATTTCTTCTCTTGAAGGCTCTTCTACAGGTTTCTCCTCAGAAATGGCCTTCGATACCTTCTTCACGGCATCCTGCAGCCTTTTTTTGAGCGAGCCGAACATAGGAATATATTATAATTAGATGAATTTAAGAAAACTTACTGTAAATAATTAGCAGAATGAAAGCCATAGGGATTTATAGAGAACTTGACGAAGACGAGAGGTTATCTCAGGAGTCTTCTGATATATGCGAGCTTTATTCCAAGACAGGTATGGGATTTTGGTCATGGTATAAAGGAGAAAAGCCTGAAGTAAGCTTTGCCAGAATTTTTCTTACCAATAAACGTCTTGTATTCCTTAGTTTGTTTACAGGAAAGCTGAATGAACTGAAAAGCGGAAAAGGCGACGTGTCAGCATTGATTAATAATTGGATGGAAATACCACTGGAAACTATTATAAAAGTCGAGACACCACCTAAATTTACTTTTTCCAGCGTACTGGCGGAACGTGTTTTTAAGAGAGAAGGAGGAGGAAAGAAACAGGAAATGATAGTTCATATGAAACCTGTTTCAAGGCAAAAGAACGTAAAAATAGGACCTATAAATCTGGAATCAGGAAAATCTAGTACGCTTAGTATAATAGTGGAAAATAGGGATTTGTGGGCGAATTCTATTGAAACAATGGCATTTAATCATAGAAAATCTCTAGGTATTGGAAATGAGGAGCCTACTGAAGAGGGTAAAATTAAGTGCGACATTTGTGGGACTTTATATGAAGAAAACAAGGTAAAATCCATAAAGTGTGAGAAGTGTAAAAAAAATGTTTGTAGGGAAAAGAGAGGGGTCATGGGATGGAAAGAAACAGGGTGTTTTGATAAAGGGGAATTTTTATGTATATCATGCGTAGCTAAATCAAAAAGAAAGAAAAAATAATTCCTCGTTATAATTGGAAACTTACCCGCCCGTCCCCTGCACCTTTTCGCCGCTCTTGTGCTGGCGGGGGGTTTTCATTTCCTTCTTGTGCTGCTCGGATTCTATCATGTCCTTCATCTCGCTTTCAAGCGCCCCTATCTGCTCGGCGTATTTTGAAAGCTCTGTCGTGACTTTTGTGTTGACGTCCTCGATTTCCTCCAGGCGGCTCGCGAGCACCTCTGTTGCCCTGCCTCTCGGCATCTTGACGAGGACGCCTGCCCCCACCGATACGAGGATGTTGTCAGTGTCTTCCGACCTTGATATCATGAACGCCCCGCTGCCTATCGGCGACCACATCATGTCGTCTTTCTTCATGCCGCCTATCCTCTTTATCGCCTCTTTCGTCATGCTGATCTCGGCGATGCGCGCCTCTATCGCGCCCTTCTCCTCGATCAGCGCCCCGGCCTGCTGCTTCAGCAGCTGCCCGTAAACGTACTTCTTCTGCAGCTCCTTCTCGTTTTTCATGATTATTTTCCCTTCTGAACGATTTTAAAAATCGACTGGCTAAAGAGCAAAGCTCTTTTGCAGACATGTCAAAATCTCATCATTTAATTCTTCGATGAGGTTTTAGACATTTAAAGGCATCGCGGACCATCTTCGCGTGGTCGAAGGCCATGTCTTTCGGCAGTCTCCTGAAGTATTTTGCATCCGTCGATTCCCCGTTGATGCGCAGTTTGCCGCCCGTGACTTTCATGATGTATGCTATGGAAACGCTGTGAAATCTCCTGTCGCGATCCGGGTCTGAATAAACGCCGACAAGTTTGTCTATATACGGGCGCAGCCCGGTCTCCTCAAACACTTCGCGCTCCGCCGCGCTTTCGGCGCTTTCGCGGAATTCTATCCTCCCGCCAGGCAGGCACCATTTTCCGACAGGCTTTACGGACCTCTTCAGCAGAAGCACTTTCCCGTCCTTTATGATGATGCCATCGACCGAGGGTATCGGGACGAGGCGGCGGATTTCCTGCCATTTCTTCTCTTCGAGCCACATGACAAATCAATGGCATGGCATAATTATAAAGAAATGTCTTATCGAAATCTTTAAATAA
>JACPJX010000053.1 GCA_016187365.1 Candidatus Aenigmatarchaeota archaeon
CGATGAGTTGCATATCTTGTCGCCGGAACTTATGCCCCTTACAAACAGTTTTGCCGTTCCCGCGAACGTTATGTCCATGGTGAACTGCTGGTTGACGAGCGGCGTTTCAGGCGTTGTGCTGAGGCTGACCGCGAACGCCGGCGCGCAGGCGTTTCCTTCATGCCTGAATCCGAACCCGCATCTCCATCTGCATGCTGTCAGGTCGCCGCTCTGCTGGTAAGACCACGACAAGGCGGAACCTGTGTAAACAGCCGGGCCCTGCTCCACTCCAGCGAGCGACGCAGGCAATGTCCCGGCACCGCATGCCGTTTCGCCTGTGGAAATGCATGTGTTGCCCTGTCTCGCATAGCCGGAAACGCATCTATATTCGCACTTTGGCGCGCCGCATGCACCAACTAAAGTTACAGGCGTATTGATCGTAAGTCCTGTGTTGTCATTGGAACACAAGTCCGAGTTTGAAGGAGCCGTGCCGGTGCATGAGAATGTCTGCTGGACGCACGTGCTGCCGCTCTGCCCGTAACCGGCATCGCACTTCCACTTGCATGGCGTTGTCAGAGATGCATCCTCGGCATATGTCCATGATGCCGGAGTATAACCGGCTGCATAATTGCTGTGGCCAATTATTATGGTTCCCGGACTTCCTGCCGGAGATGTCCCGCCGCATGCCGATGCTCCGCCTGATGTGCACGATTCCCCTGATTTTGTAAATCCTGATGCGCATGTCCACTCGCATACGCCCAGCGTCCCTGTTCCCCTGTAATTCCATGTCCCTGTTCCGGGCACAGTGCTCTTCACGACGCCTTCTGCATCAGAAGGTGCCGTGCCGGTGCATGCCGTTCCGCCTCCGGCCTCGACGCTGAATGAATGCGCAAGCGAAGCCCCGTTCCCGAAGTCGTCCCTGCATTTGAAGTAATATGTGTAGGCGCCGGCCGCGAAATCAATATCCTGGGACGAATGGACAAATGCGATACCGCCCTGTGTCTGCGTCATTTGTGTCATCGAAACCGAATCAAACGCAACATCCCTGTTCGAATATCTGCACGTCGCACTCTCATCGGTCATCACCGAAAGTGCGCGCCGGCCCGGGGCAATCGTGCCTGACGGCTTGGGATTGAATATGCCCGGAGGATTGTCCGCATTGGCAGGCTCGAATCTCACCGTCGTCTGCGCGCTCATGCCGTTCCATTTTGCCGTAACGACCGACTGCTCAACGGCGTTTGTCGCCGTCAGATGGACGAAGCATGAGGATTCGTCCGCCCTTGTCGTGCACGACGCGCTGCTCAAAGTCCCTTTCGTTTTTTCAAACCATATCGTCGTCTCGTAAGGCACCGGCCTGCCGGCGTTATCCTTGAGCGTTGCGGTGATGACCGACCTGCCGTCTGCGGTCTTTATTTCTGTCGGGTTCGCCCTGATTTCAAGCACGGAAGGCAGAGCCGCGGCGCCTGATTTTATGAAAACAGACGATTTCGTCTCGCCGGCACAGTCCCCTGAAGAGCCTGTTATGACAAGCGTAGCGTCCCCTGAATATGTTGATGGAAGTTGCGCCTTGTAGACATAAATGTTCCCCGCGGAACGGGCGGCGTCTTTTGTAAACACGGCCAATAACTGGCCTGAAGGCTTGACAAGGGAAACCGGCGGGCTTGCGCCCAGCGCCTGCGTCGAGGTGAACGAAACTTCAAGCAATCTGTCCCTTTGGGGCTGTGATGGATTCATTCTGGATATTCCGAACGCCGGTGTCGTCGGGCAAAGGTCAACGCTTGAGCAGACGGTGCTATCCTGGCGGGCTGTTGCAGAGTTGGAATCCGTCACGACGCAGGCTGCGGTTATCGCCTGCCCTGTTGCGTCTGAAGGGATTGTATACGGCACCGAATACGCGCCGCCTGAAAGCGATGCCGCCTGCGCTGCGCCGCCGTTTATTGATATAGTTCCTGATGAAAGCGTCCCGTCAGCATCCTGCGCCGCGCATCCGATGGTGATTTGCCTTCCGGTAACGCATTGTCCCTGAATCAGAACGGTGCTTATCGCCGGCGCGGCGTTCTGCACGGTGAAGGTATTTGTCGTCTGGTAAGTGTTGCCTGATGCATCGGTGGCAGTCAGCACTGCAGTGTGCTGCCCGAGGGCAAGCGTTCCTTTTGGAACTGTATGGATGAATTGCTGCGCTCCGAATTGGACAAGCGTTTTTTGTATGCTGTCAACCCTCAGCACGGGATTTGTGATGCCTGATGCAACTGTTGCTGTTATCGTCACGTCCTGCGCCCTTGTCGGCAATTCAGGTGTTATTGAAAGCGCTATGTTTGTAGGGACGCATTCAGTTGTTGCGAAGATGCATGTGTTCGGGTTGCATGCCCTGACAGGGGTGCACATCCTCCCGTCCGGAAGGGTTATCGGCGTTTGCGCCTGGGTCCTGTCTGATGCATCGCATTCAGCGCCGGCGCTCTTGCTGCATGCGTAAGGCCCTGCCTCGTATACGCACTGGCCTGCGCTGCTGCACGATGTCGCGCTCTCTGTGGAAACCTTCTTCCCGTCGACAACAGGCCGCGGCGGGCACTGCTGCTGAAGATTCCTGGAAGTATATGACAGGTCGCACTGCTCGCCTCCGTTGATACTGCCGTCGCCGACTCCCTCGCACAGCGCATTTTTGTCAAGGACGCTGTCCGCTGCTGTCCTTTCGGCAGAGAACCTTTGTTCCGCAGGGTTGCATCCCTCGCCGCTGACATACGCCCTGAGCTGGTAAGTTCCGGGCCCGGGCGCGGCGCAGTTGAAAACGGAAACCAGCGGATTGGTCCCGCTTCTTCCGGTGTAAACGCACTTGTTCCTCGCGCCGTTCACGACGATGTCGCATGCGGCGCATGTTTTTGTGCTGTCCGCATAGAGGGGGTGCCCGGCAAAGCCTGTCTTCGCCACCTCGTTGCCGCTCAGTGTCACAAGGCACTGCACGCTTCCTGCTGCGGCTCTGCATGTGCCTCCGGCCGGCGCCGAACTTGAGATCGAGATGTCGTTCGTGTAGACGGTGGTGCCGATATTGCGCGTGTCATGGACGGACGTGCCGGCGCAGGTGCTTGACAATGAGCCGTTTAATTCGCATACGGCCGAAAGCGCGCCGGGATTCTGCCCGACATTTACAGTGCCGACAAATTCCGTTTCCGGTTCTGTCAACACATTGACGCACTGTGTGCCGCTTCTGTCCGTCAGGATTATTGTCTCGCCGGCTGCGCCGCCCCTGCTGATTCTGCATTTCACGCTCCCGTAATAATTAGCATCGCCTCTCCTTGCTGCATTCACAACAATCGATGCATCCTCGCCCTTCTGGACAGGCACCGGCCTGAATCCGGCGGCCGTTATCTGGAGTATCGACTGCGCGCCGCTGCACCCGCGGACAATTTCCCTCGCAACCGGATTGAAGAAATCCTCATACCATCTGTCTATGCTATTGCCGCCGAATATCCTTTCCTTCTCGCCAAGCGACGGGTTTGTCCGGAGGCTTTCAAGTTCGTTCTTCTTTTGCGAAACAAATGATATTTGCTTCATGTAAGTGTCTATGCATATCGCGTTTGCAGCCTTCGTTTCAGGAGGCGTTTCGGGGTTGGCGTTTTTCGTTATCATTGAACTCATGTCCAGCCTCCAGCCGCGTTCTGCCTGGTCAAGAAGCGCGTATTTTCCCGCTATGGCGTTTATCCCTATGAACGGGCACTCATATGAATAGGTGTTTGCACTTTGCACCCTTCTCGTCCCGTATTTCTCGTCTGCAAGGAAATAATACGTGCCTTTTGCGTCCGCGCACTGCGATGAAGAGAAAAATCCGCTGTCATATGTCAGGTCGGCTGATATGCATCTGTCCGCTGTCCATGGACCGTTCTTGCTGGAGCCGAATTTGCAGTTCTCCGCCCTCTTCCCTCCTTCCTCCAGCTTGTTTACGCAGTCGTCGGCTGACGAGCCTCCGGCACACACGATAAAGTCGTAAAGGTCGATGTTGTCAACACCATTCACCTGTGCGCTGAACGCCACGCCGTTCCTCTCGTCATTCAGGTACGAGCACGCCCCGCCGGCGCCGCTGCACACGAAGTTCGTTTCGGGCTTGCAGTCCGCGCGCTTTTCCTCTGGAAGTGATGTGCCCCTTTCATCCTCGTCGCATACGCCGTCGCCGTGGTGAGAAATGGTGTACTTTATTGTCACATCGTTGGCCTGCGTCTCGCCCGGCCGCTTCACCGTTATCTTTATTTCCGCAAAGTCACCGGAGTTTACGTTGGAAGACGGCGGCGTGACCTCGGCGATTATTTGCATGACTTTCGTATCCACTGTCAGATTGATGCTTGTTATGGAGCTGCCGGCTTTCCTGCCGTCAGCAGTCCTGTAGAACCTGACGCCGCTCCCCCATCCCTTGTTTTCTGTAAGGACCTCCTTGTCCAGACGGACATCGTAAGGCAGCAGGCCTTCATTCGCCCCGGGCGGGTGGAAAACTTCGAGCGTGAATTCCACGGGGCTGCCCCTCTTCGTGGCCGTATTTATCGCGCCCTCCTTTTCCGCGGCGCCGGCAACCCTTATCCCGGGCGGCGGCGCTGCGGTTATCGTGTAAGTCGCATTCACATCGCTTGCGCCAAGCAGTTTCTGGTCGTCAGTTTTTTTTGATGAGATCCGAAGGGTGAACATGCAGCCGCTTTCGCAGCCGGAAGCGGCCGAGGCTTTCAGGTTTATTTGCCCTGTTTGCAATGCATTAAGCTGGACAAGCGCGCCTTCAGAAAGATCGCTGTTGTCAGGTTTCCTTATTGACAGTGTTCCTTTCTCAACATTTTCAACGAAGGCCGTGAGCCTGCTTAACGTGTTCGGGTTCCTTAGCGTGAGCGTATACGTGATTTCCTTGTTCGGGTTCTCGCTGGAAACGTAGCCGGATGACGGTAAGATTGAAATTATCAGCGGCATCGCGGTCTGGATGTTGAGGAGCGCCCGCATGACTTTTGTAAGGACAAGCCGGCTGATTCCGCCAGAGGGCGGGGCCGCTGCGCCGCCTCCGCTTCCGGCGCCGGCAGTCTCATCGATGCGAGGCTGCGGTATGTCAGCGCATCTTCCTGAGCCGTCAAGTATCGTAAAATCTTTTATGCCGGCACTTATGTCAATCTTGTATTTGCCGTTCGGCAGACCTGCGGTGTCAAAATAATAATAGAAATTGTTGTCCCGGAAAGCCGCACCTCTGGAAAATGCGCCTAATTTATCTCCTTTGATGTTATAAAGTTCAGGCGTGCTTCTATCGGGCAGGATTATCGCAATATAGCATCCGTTGTCATTGTCAACGGGATTCGGGAAAGGCACAAGAGGCGTCTGTGCGAAGGCAATAGCTGAATAAGCTGTTAATGCAATCATCACTGCAATCGTTATTTTTTTCATCTGCCTGTATTCCTCCGTTCTGCAGATTTATTGCTAACCAACCAAATAAGCAGGATATTATACATTGGTTTGCAATATACTGACCAACAAAACATGCCCGGATTCTTTTGTTGGTCAACTATAATCGACATTTTCATGCTTCAACCACCGCTTCCTCCTACATCCGCTATCGGCTCAAGCGCGTTCTCCGGAATCCTTATGGATATTTCATATCCGCCAGACGCGAAGTTGCCGGAGAATCCGAGATCGGCCGGTGTAATGGACGTGCCGATGACGCCATGCGGCGCAGGCACAGCCAGTTTCCTCTCCCCTCCGGGCGTCGTCACGACGACCATGACCTGCTGGAGCGGGTTGTCTTCCACCGGAACGTCAGCGAGCGGGCATGTGGGGCCTGTGTATGTTCCGTAGAGAGGCGACCTGAATTCCTCGGAATCATCGTAGATGGGGAAGCTTCCGATAAGCGGAGGCAGGTTGACGACAGGGCAGCTGGGCGCTTCAGAAGGCTGCGGCGACCTCGCCTTCGTGGCGCACACGCTGTAGCATTTGTCCGATATTTTGCTGAATCCAGGCTGGCCTAGGCATGCCCCCAGGAAGTTCCCTGCAAAATAGTTTTGTGCAAATCCTCCGACCCCTCTGGATATTCCGCCCAGCGTGCCGCCGGCTGTTGCCTTTCCTGTAGGAGCCGGCTGCTGGCCTGCATTCTGGGGACTGCTTCCGCCGCCTTGGGGATATTGGATGAATGTGCTGACTGAAACAGCACTTCCCTGGCTTCCTGTTTGTCCTGTAATGCCTACGCCGTCCGGCCTGAACTGTAAGTTAACCGAGCATGCCTTGGGCTCTCCGGAAGAGCCCGACCACAATCCAGTGCATAGTCCGGCAAATTGAGCGCCGGTTTTGACAGCTTCCCCGCATGTCGTGCCTCCGCTGGCAACGCATGCACCTATCACGGCAGAAATATCGGCGGCAAAGCATCCGATGGCAAGGATTTTCCCGTAATTGGTCTTCATATATGATTTTTTTGCGAGCGTGATTTCGCCCTGCGACTCGCGGCAGTCGTTCGGCTTGTAGCCGGAGCGCGGCAGCCCGTTTTTCCAGTCCTCGTCGAACCTGCAACTGGCATCCCTCACGGCAAGGCATGTGTATGTCAGCCCGTTGCAGTGGGCCGACCTTGTGCCTATCATTCCCGACAATTCAATGGAAGAGGTGTCGCCCTCGGAAATGAAGAGCGGCTGGCTCCTGCTGTCCACATTGGCATTGCAGTTCTGTATGCGGGAAATCGTGCTGCCTCCGAACTTCACTGATACGTCGCATGTTATGTCGTCCACATATCCCGCGGCTATTTTTCCCGTGTTTATCACGACAGGCGGGTTCATCACCCTCATGTCAGTCCTGTCTTCAATCGAGTCAAACGCCTTTTCTTTCACCTTCTCCGACGTCAGGGCTGTGTAAGCCTCCGGGACAAAGGTGAGGCCAGCGCCTATCTGAACACCTACATCATAACACCAGCATTCCTTGTTCGCCGTGCAAAGATTGGTCCCGGTTTTCCTTACGAACTGGCCGTAAGCTCTTGTTGTGAAGCCGCCGGAGCCGTAGTTGTAATTATACCTGCCGTTGTAAGGGTCATAGTAATAATTGCTCCCGCGATAAGATGAATAAGCCTGGTAGTTCGGATTCTGCCCCGAATCAACGCATTGCCATGTGTCTGCCCGGCCGCACGCCCGCTCGCATGCTGCTCCTGACTGCGCCGGCTGCTGCCCTGCAACCGGTGCTGCCGGCTGCTGGGCTGGAGCAGGCTGCAACTCGTTTTTTCTGTCTTCGCAGTCCTGCGGCGCGTAAAAAGTCTGGGGGTCGGCGAGTTCGTAGCCATAATCAGCACATCCTTCTTCAGATTCCAGACACCTGTATGTGTATGCGCTGCTTCCTGAAGGCGTGTATCTGCACAGGTTTATGCTTGTGCGGCTGTAGGCGCAGGTGGAGCCCTGAACTATAAAATTGCCCGTATCTCTGCACACGCCCTCGCAGATATCCTGCGTATAGAAATTAGTGCCTGAAGGCGTCACATCCGTGTATCCTTCCGGCGGGCAGTCTGATTGATAGCACGACATCACGCTGGCGTCGTTAAGGCATAACTTATATACAGTTGTCGGCAGATCAGAGGTACTGAAGCAGCACATCTCGTCTTCACTGCATTGACTGCTCCCGAATATTTTCTTATCACTCCCGGCACATTCTTGCGGCGACTTGCACACGCCTTCTGCCTCCGGAACCGCGGCGCTGGCGCACTTCGTTTCCTGCGGCGCGGCTGGCGACGACTGCGTGCTGGAAGGCGTGTTGCATTCATAGTCGGTTCCTTTAACCACTTCTGAACACAATTCCGTGCAGTCACTATAACTAGCCTCGGTTAAAGTGTCGATGACCTCATTGGATAAACACGATTCGCTGCATGTAAAGGTTTTCGCATCATTGTTGCGGCACAATTTGTATGATGTTCCGGAGGCTGCTGCTGCCGGCTCTGCTGCCGCTGTCGAAACCACCAGTCCTGTGACATGCTGCCCTACTGTATGGCTGTCTCCGTCGGTATGCCCCTGCTCCGCCGCTGTCTGGTGGTCATCTTCGGAATGCGCGTCGCCTGGATTGTGGGTGCCGCCCAGTTCTACCAATGGATCCCCGTTCTGATGATTCTTTATGTCCTTGAATGCCTGCGGCTTTTGTAATTCAGGGAGGGCGTCAAACTGCGTCTTGCAGTCGCTGCAGCATAGCAGAACCTCCTCGCCTTTATACGTTATTTTATTTTCTGCGTCCGTTATGGGGGCGCCTGTGAGCGGGCATGTATCGCCTATCTTGTTGAGAATATTGTTGATATTTTGCGGTATCGTCTTGCCGCTTGTATATGCATGTTGTTGCCCGCCATGCGCCTCCGCCATCCAGGAAAGCGACAGAACAAGGACTACGGCTAGAACGGCAACGATACCCCTATTCACGCTCGTTTTCATTAAGGAAACTTATGGATTTGCATGGTATATATTCTTTGAGAATCCGCTACATTATCCTTGTGCCGTTCTTCAGCGGCCTGTCGGGAGCGAGAAGCGTCCCGTCCTCCGAAGCGAGCAGCATGCCCTCGCTCTTCACGCCGCGTATCTCGCGCATCTCCAAATTCCTGACAACGATGACCTGCCTGCCTGCAAGCTCTTCTTTTTTATACAGGTTTCGGATGCCGGCAACCAGTTGCCGCTTCTCGCTGCCGAGGTCGACCTCTATCACGTATAATTTGTCGGCATTTGGGTGCTCATTAACACTTAATATAGTGCCTGTGCAGAGCTCGACTTTCTGGAATTCCTTGTGCGAAATCACGCCGTCCACCATGCTAATCATGTCGCCGCTTTCTTTTATCCCTTTCAGGCGGTCGACTTTCCCGAACAGGATGCCGGCCTTCACCTCATGGCCTTCCTTCATCTGGAAATTCCGTATGCCGTCCCATCCGCCCCCGGCGTTCAGCAGGCGGAGCGCCTTTTCCGCGCTCTGCGGTATGAAAGGCCGCAGCATTATCGTGAGGGAGCGCAGCGCGTTCGCCGATGCATACAGCGTGCGCCTCCTCTCCTCGTCCGATGCCTCCCAGGGCTTCTTCTCCTGGAAGTATTTGTTCAGCTCTGCGGAGAATGAAAGCGTGCTTTTCAGCGCCTCGCGGAGGTTCACTTTTATTATGCAGCTCTCAATGTCGGAAACCGTCCTCGCAAGATGCCACTGCAGTTTTTCCTCGGCTTCGCCGGGCGGCGCATACGGCAATTCACCTCCGTAGTTGTTCTCTATGAAATGCGTCACCCTGTGGAAAAGGTTGCCGTAGTTCGCTATCAGTTCGTTGTTGATCCTTTCCTCGAACTCCTTCCAGTCGAAGTTGCTGTCTTTCGTCTCGGGAAGTATGCCCGACAAATAAAACCTCCAGTAGTCCGAAGGGTAGAGCCGGAGCGCCTCGTCGCTGAAGAGCCCTATGCCCTTCGACGTGGAGAATTTCTGCCCCTCCCAGTTCAGGTACTCGTATCCCTGCACCCTGTGAGGCAGCAGGAAGTTGCCGTGCCCGTCCTTCGTCGTGTCGTTCCTCGCCGCTATCAGGATTGCAGGCCAGAATATCGTGTGGAACGGCACGTTGTCCTTGCCGACGAAATGGTATATGTTCGAATCGGTCCAGTACTCCTTCCAGCCCTTTATCTTCCTTTCAAGGAAGGCCTGCTTCGTTATCGCGATGTACCCGATGGGCGCGTCGAACCACACATAGAAAACAAGATGCTCATATCCCGGGAGCGGCACCTTTATGCCCCATTCGATGTCGCGCGTGATGCACCTCGGCTTCAGCCCTTCGCTTATCCATCCAAGGGCGAAGTTCTTCGTCGCCGCGGGCCAGTCCTTCGTCCCGAGCCATTCCTCCAGCTTGTCCTGCAGCATCGAAAGGTTGAGGAACAGATGCTCCTGCTCCCTGAACTCTATGTCGTCCTTCCCGCATACGCTGCACCTGATTGAGCGGAGCTCCGCAGGGTCAAGGAGCTTGCCGCACTTCTCGCACTGGTCGCCCCTTGCGCCGTCATACCCGCAGTAAGGGCAGGTGCCGAGGACGTACCTGTCAGGCAAAAAGCGCCTGCATATGTTGCAGTACGGCGTTGTTATCGCGCCTTTCCCGATGAACCCGTTCCCGTATGTCGATAGGAAAAGGTCCTGCGTTATTTCATGGTTCGTGCTGTGCGACGTCTGCCCGAAGTGGGTAAAATCGAAGTTCCATCTCCTGTATATTTCCTTCTGTATCGCATAATATTTTGACGTGTATTCCTTCACCGGCATGCCTTCCATGAGCGCCGATATCTCGGCGGCTGTCCCGTGGTCGTCGGTGCCGCATATGAATATGTTGTCGACGCCGAAAAGGTCAAGGAACCTGTGGAATATGTCGGCGGGCAGGATGCTGCCTGCCAGATTGCCCAGATGCTTCACGCCGTTCACGTACGGGAGTGCCGCCGTTACCGTCACGCGCTTCCCGAACGCATGCCTTATGTCTCTTTCTTCGAAGGGAACCACCTGATAGTATTTGGAAAGAAAGATTATAAATTGCGAAGAAACAAGTATTATAAATGAAAATAGAATATCCGTCTGTCGATGACATCATAAATGCAAACAAAAAGGCTGTTGAACTGCTAAGGGCTACGAAAGCAGAAAAACATGAGATTCTTGCGCCAAAATACAAAATAGAGGAGATTATAGAAAAAGCAAAAGGGTGTGAAGGTAGTATAAAGAAAAAAGCCGCATTTTTATTGGTAGAAATAAACAGGAAACATTTGTTTGCGAGTGCAAATAAAAGGACATCTTTTCTTGTGTCGGCTGATTTTCTTCTGGCGAATGAAGGAAAAATTCCTTTAAAAAGAAAGGAAGACGTAAAGTTTTTGATAGAAATACGTGAAGGAAAAAGGGATTTGGAAGAAGTGATAAGGTGGTTGGATGGGTAAATTTTCGTGGGAAAAGGCTACTGAGGAAGTTATAAGAAAAAACAAGGAATTTCTTCTGGCACTGGGCAAGAAGGAAAAAGAGAGATAATTTGCATTTTAAAGGATAGAGGTTTCTTATTATTATGGAAAGAAGCATTGAAGAACTGGAAAGGGAAAGGGAAAGGTGGCTGCGTCATATGAAGGAATATACCATCAGCGGCGTTTACTCGGGGCCGGAGTTTTTCGTGAATTTGTACAGAAGTGCCGATCGGGAACTCGAAGAAATGAGGCGCCAGCAGGCTACTCGATCATGAACTTCTCCATCTTCGATTTAGCCTTCTCGCGCTCTTTCTGGTGGCTGCGCAGGAAGTCTGTGATTTTCTCCGCAGCATAGTTCTTCAGTTCGCCCGACGTCATCTCGCCTGACCTGAATTTCTGTTCTATCTCGGCGAGCTTCCTGTCATCCTGCTCGAACATGAAGCGGAGGTACTGGAACGCGACGTCGACGTCCGGGTTGCCTCCGCTCTTCCTGTGCTCAGCCAGGGATGCGCCGCCTCCGGAGAACGCCGACATGAGTTTCTTCCTGGCCGCCTCCGGCGTGTCCGTGAGGTATATGCACGTCTCCGGCTTGCTGCCCGACATCTTCCCGCCCTGCAGGCCGGGCATGAACTTGTGGTACGTGGATGACGGCTTAACCATGCTGAGTTTGTCCGCTATGTCCCTGACAAGCCTCATGTAGGGGTCCTGATCTATGCCTATCGGCACCACCGTCTCCGCGAAGCCGTTGAGCTGCGGGAAAAGTATGTGCGCCGACTGGACGATGCTGTAGAATATCTGGCCGGGATTCGTGTCGTTCGTGAAGCCGAATATGGACTTCACTGTTGAGAACGTCGCCTTCGTCGAAATCTTCACGGCCAGGTCGTATATGCGGAGCGTCTTCGTCGAGATGAATATCTTCGTGAGTTTCGGCTCGAAGCCTAATGCTACCAGATCAGGTATGACGCTGTTCACCGCGTTCTCCGTCGCTTTTTCGACGCTTTCAGCCTTGTGGAAGACGTACGTCTCGTCATTGCTTATCGGTATGAAGACATGCGCCCCGCATTTCTGGAAATACAGTGCCTGGTCTATGAACAGCTTGTTGCCGAGGTGGAGCGGCCCGGACGGGTTGACGCCTGTCAGCACCGCGAATTTCTGCCTGTTTTTTATCGCGTCAAATATGCGCTGGAAGTCGCGCTGGCCGAACACAAGGCCCCTCCTGTACATCGCCGGCGCCTCCGGCAGTTTCTTCAGGTAGGCATCCATAGGGTCTATGCCGAACTCCTTCGCCGCCTTCCCGTAGTCCACTTCGCCCTGCACTTCCGAGACGCTTATCTTTGGCATGAGAATATTTTTGCCGCGGATTATTAATAAATATGCAGGCTTCCGGCTCACGATTGTATCCAATTCTCGTATGACGATGGCGGACGTGAGGGGTATTGTGTTCTCACAATACCCCTAGCTGCGGTATACGCGAGACGCGTATACCGCTACGTCCGCCATCATACTTATTTTGGATACAATCCCGGCTCACCGGCTGTCAACGGCTATCTTCATGTCGGCAAGGACAAATCTTCCGCCCTCAATTTCATAGACTCTCACAAGATGTCTTTGGTAATCAGGGGTGCCGTTATCGCCGTAAAGAACCTCTCTTTCTACCACTTCCATTTCGCCGTCTTCGTCTATGTCCGTGTAGTCGGCATCTGAAAAATTCCTCACCAGAGAAAGGCGCCCGCGGGACCACCTGTATATGCCGAGGGTTTTGATGGGGACCTTCAGCCCGCTCGTATGGCCGGCGAAAAGTTCCTGACTCCCGTCGCCGTCGATATCATCGGCAAAAAGCGTGTCGCATGAAAAGTTCCATACGCCTTCGTCATCGGTTGTAGTGTACATCATTCTCAGTGCGCCGCGGATATACGAATAAACTGCCATCTGGCCTTCGTCTGCTGGGTCGTCGCCCCACGCCCTTTCATATCCGCCCTGCGTGAAGAACCTCATTCCCTTTGTTTTTTTTGGCTCCCCTGCAGCATTGTCATAAAACTCTACGAAGCCTCTTTCGTCGCCTCTCATGGAAGTTTCGGCAACGATGTAGTCTTCCTGTCCGTCGCCGTCCATGTCGCAGGCAATCCCCTTGTCAACCCACACGTTCCTTGCCCTTGCCCTCGAGTTCGGGGGGAATATCCTGTCGAGGTCTTCCTGCGTCACTTCCCTGAAAGTTTCCGCGCTCTGGCGGGAGAAATAGTTCCTTAATGCATCATATCCCGTCCTCGCGTAATCATGCCGGCCGGCAAAATATGCAATGGCCAGGGCAGCGCCTGCTGCCGCCAGCAGGGGCCATCTTTTCATTGATGTATATTACCCGAAGTGCTCTTAATCTTTCTCATTAAGTGGTAATCACATCTTCTTTGTATACCCCACGGTTAAAGCCGTGGGTTTGTGAGAAGATGGGATCCCGAAGGCGTCCCTAGTACATGCCGCCTAAAGGCGGCAGTTTTGGACGCCTTCAAGATAAGTGGTAATTTTCTGGTGGCGCCCTCATGGATTCGGCGTCAAGAACGTAGAGATTCTTCAACTCCTCGTATTCCTCCAGACTTCCGAACCTTTCCTTCTGGACTCTCGTCATGTATATGACATCAGCCCGTGGAAGGGATTCGCCGATGTCGTCAAATTCCTCGAATCTCATGCCAGCTTCCGTCATGCATCTTTTGTATTCCTCAGGAAGGCGCAGTTTTTCAGGGGAAACCAGGAAGACCATAGGGTTTTTGTATATTGAAAGCAGCCTGATGAGGGAATGCACCGTCCTGCCGTTCAGCAGGTCGCCGGCAAGCGCCACACCCAGGCCGTCGACGCGGCCCTTTTCTTTTTTTATCGTGTAGAGGTCTAGAAGCGCCTGCGTGGGATGCTCGCCTGTGCCGTCGCCGGCGTTGATTACAGTGACAGGAGAGACGGAGGCCGCCCTTCCGGCCGCCCCCCGCTCGTGGTGCCTCAATACTATGACATCGGCGTAGCCGCCGACTATTTTTATCGTGTCCTCCAGCGTTTCCCCTTTTGCAGCCGACGAGAACTGGGCTGCGTTCTCCGTGGATATGACTTTGCCGCCCAGCCTCAGCATCGCGGACTCGAAGGAAAGCCTCGTCCTCGTGCTCGGCTCGTAGAAAAGGGTCGCCATTATTCTTCCGCGGGCGGAAGAAAGGGGTGCATTGCTCCGCAGGGATGATTCCATCAGATCCGCGTCGTCAAAAAGATTGTCTAGAAAATTCCTGTCAAACTGGCCTGTGCTTATGATATGGCGCATCAAAAATAATAGTTGCACTGGAAAGTATAAATAATCAAAGATGTTTATACCTCCGGCATCTGGAATAGAGGCTTCTGCAGATAGGCAAACGATTTATACCGCCGGAAAAGAATAAAATTATGGCCCACGAGATTTCCGAAAGGGAACTGCAGCTGCCGCCGGCAATGATAGAGAAGCTGATCAAATACGCCAGCGAAAGGAAAGACGTGATTTCCCTCGGCCCGGGCGAGCCGGATTTTCCCGCGCCCAGGCCGCTTGTCGACTACACGGAGAAAATAGCTGGCAGGTGCAGCCACTACTCGCCGCCCGGCGGCAGGCGCGACCTGAAGGAAGCGATAATAAAGAAGTTGAAGAAGGAAAACAGGATAAGGTGCAGTGAAGAGAATATCGTGGTCACTGCAGGCAGCCAGGAAGCCCTCCTTCTCGCAACAGCCGCGACGCACGACGCGACCGAGCAGATGCTCGTGCCTGAGCCCGGCTTCCTCGCGTATATCCCGACAATCGAGATGATGGACGCCGTTCCCGTGAGCCTGCCGCTCCGTGAAAGCGAAGGCTTCCAGGTGAATCCGGACCGCCTGAAGAAACTGATAACGAAAAAGACGCAAGCCCTGATGATAAACACGCCGTCGAACCCGACAGGCGCCGTCATGCCGAAGAAACTCCTCGAAGAGATAGCGGACATCGCGGTTGAGCGCGACATCTACATATTCAGCGACGAGGCGTACGAGAGGATAATCTACGGGGGGAAGCACGTCTCGCCGGGAAGTCTGAACGGCATGCACGACTACGTCATCTCGTTCTTCACATTCTCCAAGACGTACGCGATGTGCGGCTACCGCCTCGGATACTGCGCGGCGCCTGTGGATGTCGCTGACGCCGTGAAGAAGATGCACGTCTACACGAGCATATGCGCCCCCACTATATCGCAGATGCTCGGCGTGAAGGCGCTGTCCCTGCCGCGCAGGCACGTGGATTCTATGGTGAAGGAATACAAAAGAAGGCGCGATTACCTCGTGAAGCGCCTCAATGAAATGGGGCTGCGCACAAGGATGCCTCAGGGCGCCTTCTACGCGTTCTCAAATATACAAAAATATTCGAAGGATTCGTGGCGCTTCGCCCAGCGCCTCCTCAGGGAGCAGAAAGTCGCCGTCATACCCGGGACGGAGTTCGGGCCGTCAGGCGAAGGCTACATCAGGTGCTCGTTTGCGACGAAGATGCCTCTCATCGAAAAAGCCTGCGACAGGATGGAGAAGTTCCTTCGAAAGAATTAGAGATATACCAGATAAATTTTGCGTGAGATCAGTTCATCTCCTGCATATCCCTCTCCCCCTGCAGTATTCCACGAGCACCTTCATGGCGGAGACGGCCTCATGCGGATACGTGTATGAAGGTATGCCGTTCTTCTCCATCTGCATCCTGAGGTTCTGGGTGAATTCGCCGCCCGTGGACACGGTGATGATGGGCTTCCTGTTCTGCCTGTTCATTTCCACTATCGCGTCGACCACGTCGGTGCCGAGGCGCGGCGTCTGGTAGAGCGCTATGATTATGAGCGCATCAACTTTCCTGTCGTTCAGGCACAATTCTATCGCGTCCCTGTACATCTGAGTCGAGGCGTCGCCAAGAAGGTCTATCGGATTCGATGTCGTGAGCCGCGGATACCGCCTGCGCAGCTCCTTTATCGTCTGCGCGGAGGGCTCCGCCATCTCGAGCCCGGACTTCATTATCGCGTCGGTGCTCAGTATGCCGTAGCCGCCGCCGTTTGTTATGACCTGTATGCGCGGCCCGCATGCGCAGATGGACTTGTCAAATATTCTTGCGTAATTAAACAGTTCCTGCAAACTTTCGGCCGTCAGGATGCCGCACTGCCTGAAGGCGCCGAAGTAAACCTCGGCGGAGCCCGCGAGCGAGCCCGTATGGGAAAGTATGGCCCTGCCGCCCTCGGACGTGACGCCGCCCTTTATCACTATCACGGGCTTTTTCTGGCCCACGCGTATGGCGGCTTTCATGAATTTCTTTCCGTCCCGTATGCCCTCGATGTACATGCAGATGACGCGTGTCGACTGGTCGTTTCCCATGTATTCAAGGATGTCCGCCTCGTCGACGTTCATCGCGTTCCCGTAACTGACGAACTTCGAAAATCCGTAGCCTTCCTTCGCGGCGAGGTCCATTGTTGCGGAGCCCACGGCGCCGGACTGGCATATGAACGAGATGCCGCCTTTCCCCGGCCTCTGCAGCCTAGAACGCGGGAGGAACAGCGTGTCAAGCCCCGTGTGAGCGTCAAAGCACCCCAGGCAGTTCGGCCCGACACATCTTATCCTGTGTTTTTTAAGGAGCCGTTCAAGTTTCACGTCAAGACCGTAATTGCCTACCTCGCGGAAGCCGGCTGTTATCATCACGATGTCCCTTATCCCCTTCTTCCCGCATTCGTCCACAACCCTGAGTGACGCCTCGGCGGGCACCGCTATGACGGCGAGTTCGACGCTTTCCTCTATGTCAAGCACGGACTTGTAGCATTTGTGCCCGAGTATCTTGTCGCAATGGGGATTGACGATGTAAATCCTGCCGCCGTACTTGGAGTCGATGAAATTCCTGAATATTATGTGGCCCACCTTCGTCTGGTCGAGCGACACGCCGACTATGGCTATGCTCTTCGCGCTGAAGAATTTGTCGAGGTTCATGATAATCATTATTTCTCCGCATTAAATATACTGGATTTGTTTCATCCGTATATTTAGTTTCATCTGTAACTAAAAATAGATACATTTGTAACTATGTATATTTAAAGATATTGATACATATGTAACTAATAATATCTACAGGTGTAACTATGAATATGGAAGCCCACAAAAGGAATCTGGATGAAAGCTTTGAAGTAATAAAGGAATGTGTAGAAAAGGGATTTGAAAAAAGGCAGAGAAGTCTTGGGTTTCATACGTCAGCCGCAATGTGTGATATGCTTGAAATGCTTCTTCATAAAAAAAGCCTTATAGACCCCGGAGCATCCATAAAGCATGAACATTTTTCATCTTCAAGGATTTCGGATGAAAAATTTCCCTTTGATTTTCCAAATAAAAAAGAAATTTTGGAAATAATGGTCAGAATAAAAAATAAAAGAAATGTTCTATGTTATGGAAAACAACAGCCTGAAAATATCATTCAAAGTGTAATTGATGATTTCAATCTTCTCAAATCAAAGATAAAGGGGGCTGGTCTTGATGAATTATGAATTGCTTGCATATGCAATGGATTTCGTATCTTTTGTTGTATCAAAATTAGGTAAAGATTCCGATAAAATAAAATCTGTTATGCTTTTCGGAAGTGTATCCAGAGGCGAAGCCACAAAAAAAAGCGACATAGATATATTTGTGGATGTCTTTGGAAAAGAAAAGACTATGGAAGAAGGGATAAAAAAAATCGGGGAAGAATTTTACAAATCCGTAAAATTTACCAGATATTGGAAACTTATAGGAATTGAGAATGAAATAAAACCTGTAATAGGAAAGCTTGATGAATGGAAGGATTTAAAATCAAGTATATTTGCAAATGGGATTATCTTATATGGAAAATATAAAGAAGTGCCGGACAAGCCAAAAGGCATAGTTCTCTTATGGGAAAATATCAAACCTCAGTCAAGAAGAGTTAGTATAAATAAACAAATTTTTGGATATAAACATTATAGGAAAAAATATTCCGGGCTTCTGGAAAAATACAATGGCATGAAACTTGCAAAAGGCGCCATTGAAATACCGATTGAAAGTTATCCTGCATTCATGAAAATATTCAGAAAATATAAAATATCCGTAAAAATAAAATACGTTATGGGGTAAACTTTCATTTCGCGTGTATCTCCACCACGTCGCCGTGCTCCAGAACGTAGGAAAGCCCGACCTGCTTCACCATGCCGCGCCGCCACAGCCTTGCAAAGCGGAAGTTCCTGACGAAGTCCTTGTGTATGCGCCTCGCGAAATCCTCGACATCGGAGCCGCGGGGCAGCGCCATCGGCGATTTCGTTCCGTCGGTCTTTCTTGTGAATGCTATTATCATCCCGAGCGCGTTCCATATCTTTTCCTTTGTGTCGGAGACGGGCTCGGTGAAAGGGTTGGCGTACACCGCCTTTGTCCGTATGAAATTTTTTTTCAGTATGTCCTCAATCTCCTTCAGTTCGCTTTCGCTCTTCGCGAGGAGCAGCACGAGTTCCGCTGTCCTGCAGACGCTCATGTCCTCGGGGTGGAAAGTCGGCGGTATCTCGACGAGCTGTATCTTGACGCCGAAATAGTCCATCATGCCGATTTCCGGCCTTGTGGTCGTGTAAGGGTATCCGCTTATCTCCGGAGAAGCGCCTGTCAATGCCTTCAGCAGCGTGGATTTTCCGGAATTGGTGAATCCGATGATGCAGACCTGCGCCTCGCCCTCCTTCTGTATGCCGGTGCGGCTGCCGCCTTTCTTTCCGGAACTCTCCTTCCTCAGTTTTGCAAGCTTCTGCTTCAGCTGCGCCAGCGCCGTTTCGCTCCCGTGGTGGCGCGGCATCAGCCGCACCATTTCCTCCATTGCCGCTATTTTTTCCTCCCTCGACTTCGCGGAGCGGAATTTCTCCTCGGCGGCGAAATATTCCGCCGGCGCGTTGACTGGCATAAATACTAATCCGGATGTTGTTTTTTAAGCATTTGCACGAGAGTATGGGGATGAAAAACGGGCATGTCTATGGCATCATGAGGGAAATGGTGGCTGCTGTGGAAGAAGGCGATGTCATCCGCTATATGGCGATAACAAGGGAC
>JACPJX010000068.1 GCA_016187365.1 Candidatus Aenigmatarchaeota archaeon
AAATTCTAAGTTGATCTACATTACTACGAGCATGAATACCAAGTTTACACATATAATCTCGGATTACATACCAGTTGATTCCGGTTTCTTTTGATATATCTTTAATGGACTTTTTCTGTTCTATATAATTTTTTTCAAAGAACTTTTTTGTAAGTATTTCTAGATATTTATATTTGCCTCCTGGTGAAGATATTACACCCTGTTCCTTGAGTGTTCTTAATTTTATTTTATGTCTTATTGTATATGTCTTTATAGTACTTCTATATATTCCAGTCTCCTTTGATATTTGCGAAAGCGATTTCTGTTTTTTCAAATATTCATTTTCTAAAAATTCTTTTGTTAAAAATTTTTCATATAAATTTTTCATTTTATATATTCATCAGTATTCCTATATAAAGTTATATTGCTTGATATATATGCACAAAGGGCAGTATATATGTAAGGTTTTAAGAACTAAAATCTGAGATTTTATGTTATGACCATCATATCTAAGGACATCAAGCTCGCCGTGAAGCTGCTGAAGAAAGGCGGCATAATTGCATACCCGACCGAAAGCAGTTACGCGCTGGGATGCGACGGCACCAACGAAGAGGCGAAAAGAAAGATATGCAGGCTGAAGAGAAGGCCGGTCGGCAAGCAGATGACGTTCATAGTGAACAGCATAGGGGTGGCGGAAAAATACGCGATCCTTGAAAAAAGCGAAAAGAATGCCGCGAGAAACCTCATGCCGGGCAGGCTCACGCTCGTCTGCAAAGGCAGGAACGGCGGGGAGTTCGCCTTCAGGATACCTTCAAACAAAATCGCATTCAATCTGGCTAAAACTTTCGGCGGGCCGATAACCGCGACATCCGCCAATTTGTCGGGAAAAGAGCCGGTATTCAGCATAAAGAATCTCATCAAACTTTATTCCGGCAAGATAGACATGGTTCTTGACGGCGGCAACCTCCCGCGGAGGCGACCGTCAACTGTAGCAGACGTCTTCTCAGGAATCAATATCAGAAGAAGGGGTCCTGTCTCAAGAAGAATGCTAGAGGGTGTGTTATGATATCATTGGGCATAGAAAGCACATCCCACACGTTCGGGATAGGAATCTGCGAAGGCAGGAAAATAATTGCGAATGCAAAGAGCATGTACACGCCAGAAAGAGGCTGGGGAATAAAGCCCGACGAGGCAAGGAAGCATCATGAAAAGGCGAAGGATGAAGTCCTAGAAAAAGCTCTCCAAGAAGCCGGAGTGAGCCTTGATGACATTGACATAGTTTCTGTTGCGGCGGGCCCGGGGCTGCCGCCGTGCCTCCGCGTAGGCATCGGACTTGCAAAGTCGCTTAAGAAACCTGTCATCGAGGTGAATCATCCTGTCGCTCACATAGAAATAGGAAGGCTCCTGTGCAGATGCGGCGATCCAATAGTGCTGTATGCGTCAGGCGGCAACACCCAGGTCATAGGATATGCCTCTGGCAGGTACAGGGTATTCGGCGAGACGCAGGACATGGCAATAGGCAACGCAAGGGACGTGCTTGCGCGGGAAATGGGCCTGAACTATCCGGGCGGCCCTGAAATAGACAGACTTGCATCGAAAGGAAGAAACTACATAGAGCTTCCGTATTCGGTCAAGGGGATGGACGTCAGTTTCACCGGCATACTCACGGACGCAAAAAGAAAACTTGCGAAATATTCCAGGGAGGACATCGCATTCTCATTTGCCGAAACCACCTTCGCCATGCTCACGGAAATCACTGAAAGGGCCATGGCGCATTCAGGCAGGGACGAAGTCCTGCTGACAGGAGGCGTTGCCGCATCGCCGCGCCTCCAGGAAATGCTCCGGATTATGTGCGAAGAAAGGGGCGCAAGATTCTTCGCCTGCCCGAGGGAATATTCAGGAGATAACGGAGCAAATATAGCGTGGACAGGCCTGCTTGCATTCGGAAGCGGGCAGAAACCTGCAAAAAAGCCGGACTTCAGGAGCAGGTGGAGAACTGACGAAACTGAAATCCCATGGAGAAAATGAAAATAAAAAAAATTCAAAGAATCATAAATCCCATGCCTTACAGGTCGGCTGCAGCAGCGGCAGCGCCTTTCTTGGCAGCTCTCTTTGCCTTCCTCTTTGCCATTTTTCACACCTCCAAAACCATGATATCAGCCGCAGCAGTCCTTCGAAGCCATACCGGAACCGCACGAGCATGAAGATGATTTCCTGCTTTTCTTCGTCTTTTTCTTTGGCATTCAAAGCGCCTCTGGATATTATTTTATTTGCGATGGAATTTAAGCATATTGGTAAGAAAACAACTATGTCTAATGGTTATGCCTTCGTAGTGAAATCCCGCACCATTCTTTTTATAGGTTCGGCGCGCAAGGTGTTACCATGAACGGCCTGACAGTAAGAGAGACCGGGAAGGGAAAGGGGGTTTTTGCCGGCAGGGATTTCAGGAAAGGCGAGGAGATAATGGAATTCCGCGGGAACCTCATAACCTTTGACGAACTCCCGAAGCCCTACAACATGGACGATGACCATTACGTCCAGATAGGCCCGAACCTCCTTATGGGGCCCTCCGGCGGCCTTGACGACCTGTTCAACCATTCATGCGAGCCGAACTCTTATCTCAGGATAACCGGCAGGAAAGCCGTGCTCATAGCATTGAGGGACATGGGGAAAGGCGAGGAGATAACATGGGACTACTCCCTGAGCATGAACAAGGAGAGCAGCTGGTACAAGATGACATGCCGCTGCGGCAGCAGGAACTGCAGGAAGGTAATAAGCGATTTCAGCCGCCTGCCAGACGACGTGAAGAACAGGTATATCAGGCTCGGGGTAGTCCCTGAATACGTTCTCAAGGAAGCTAAGATAGTCAAAAAGGCTTCCAGATGACAGTATTATATCTTGCCGATCAAGTCGAGAACGGGTTTCGTTCCAGGGTGTAAATATTCTGCATATAATTATATATATTCCGGAGAATGTATGGCGACTGTCTACCGGGATTCCTTGGATGACAGGAGCCTGTCGTATATGAGGGCCGCAACTATCGCCCCTATTATCGGGCCTATCCAGTACACTGCATGATTTTCCCAGAAGCCTGATGCAAGGGCCGGGCCGAAAGCCCGCGCCGGATTCATGGCAGCGCCTGTGAGAGTGCCGCCTGCCAAGATGTCAAAGGTGAGTACAAGCCCTATAGCAAGCCCGTACAAGCCGGCAGGCGCCCTCTTGTCGACCGCGACGCCGAATATGGTGAAGACTAGGAAGAATGTGAGCACGGCCTCGACAAGAACCCCGCTGGCAACAGGCAAGCCGGACGCAAGCGCCGGGGTGCCGAGATTAAGGGCTGTCGCAGGAGGGAATATCGCGGACAGGAGGAATCCAGCCACGGCCGCGCCGGCAAGCTGGGAAATTATGTACAAAGCGGCCCTGGAAGCACCTATCTTTTTCGTTACAAGCATGCCTATCGTGACAGCCGGGTTGACATGCGCCCCTGAGATGTGGGCCGTCGCATATATCATGCACATAAGCACCAGTCCGTGGGCAAGAGCCACGCCGGTAATGTCGTTTCCGGCAAGTACTGACCCGGCCCCTATGAATACAAGAGAAAATGCCGCAATAGCCTCAGCCACATAAGAGCTGTAGTTTTTCACGATTTCACCTATATGTTCTTCAGCAATTCATGGTCATCAAGCTTTTCAGAAGGCTTTTCCATAACATGCTTGTATCTGACCACGCCGTTTTCATCTATGAGAAAATAAGCCCTCTCGGAGAACCCGTCATTGCGCAATACACCGAAGGCCCCTGAAGCTTTCTTGTCGAAGTCCGACAGAAGCGGGAAGTCAGAGCCTATGCTATCGGCAAAAGCCTTGTTCGACCAATGGCTGTCGACAGAAATTCCCACAACATCAACGCCTTTGTCCCTGAACTTTTCCATGTCATCCATGAAGCACCCGAATTCCTTGGTGCAGACGGGCGAAAACGCGAACGGAAAAAATGAAAGGAGGACTTTTTTACCCCTGAAGCTCCCAAGCCTTACAAGATTACCGGCCGTATCTTTCAACTCGACATCGGGCGCTTTCTCCCCCACATTGACCATCATTACCACCTAAATTACCTTCTCCCCGGTCTTCAGGTCTATTATATGTATGACGTTGACCGGGCACGTCTCGGCGGCTTCCTTGTTGCACTTTATGTCATCAAATTCGAGTTCCTCAAGGACTATCTCGCCGCCCTCCTTTTTCTCCCGGGCGCCAACGAGGTCCGACTTGCCGTCGTCGGGGCTCATCGTCCAAGACGCAGGGCAGACAGCCGCACAGGCCCCGCATCCTATGCAGTTCGGCCTGTCATGCTCAATTTTCCATTCCGGCATACTATTCACTTCATTTAATCTATTTTAAAGGCTTTTATGCTTTCAGAAATCTCTAAAAGTTCATCGCTTTGCTGCCGCGAAATGCTCGCTGACCTTCTGCCAGTTGATGACACTGAAGAAAGCAGCAACGTATTCGTTCCTTCGGCTCTGATATTTCAGATAATAACTGTGTTCCCACACGTCTATTCCAAGAATGGGTGTTTTGCCTTCGCTCAGCGGGCTGTCCTGGTTTGCGGTGCTCATTATCTCCAGATTGCCGCTGCTGACGACAAGCCAAGCCCAGCCGCTGCCGAAGCGGGACATGGCGGCGTTCGTGAACTCCTCCCTGAACTTGTCGAAACTGCCGAACCTCGATTCTATTGCATGAAGTATGTCGCCTTCGGGCTCCACGTCCTTCTTCAGGACAGGCCAGAAGAACGAGTGGTTGGCATGGCCGCCCCCGTGGTTGCGGACTGCCGCGCGCACGCTCTCGGGAATGCCGTTCAAGTCCCTGATGAGTTCCTCGACGCTCTTGCCTTTCAAACTGTCGTGGCCGTCGAGAGCCGCGTTCAGCTTGTCTATGTAAGCCTGGTGGTGCTTCGTGTGGTGTATGCGCATCGTCTGCTCGTCGATGTAAGGCTCCAGCGCATCATATGCATACGGCAAATCCGGAAGATTATGCACAAAATCACCTCAATTCAGAGATTTTTAAAAATCCCATCGATTCACAATATAAAAACGATGAGATTTTAGACATTTTAAAAGTTATAAAAGTATTTATATATAATATTATTTAAAGTGATTATCATGCCGAAAAAGAAATCCAAGTTCAGGATGCTCGTGGCAGGCGACCTCCACGGGAACAAGCAAACGGTGAAGAGGCTGGTCGAGAAGGCCGAAAAATACAACGTGGACCTGGTTGTTATAACGGGCGATTTCAGCGTTTTTGACATAGACCACAAGGGGATGGTCGGGCCTTTCCTTGAGAAAGGCAAGAAGGTGGTTTTTGTCGGGGGAAACCACGACAGCCCCGCCACTATAGAGGAAATAGAAAAGGAGTACAGGATACCAAACCTCCAGAAATACGCCATCGTGACGGATGATATCGGCTTCTTCGGGGCGGGCGGCGGGAACATAGGGATAAACTACGTGCCCGACAAGGAGATGTTCAACTCGATAAGGAACGGCTTCAGATACGTCCAGAAGGCGAAGACAAAAGTCCTCGTAACCCACATCCATCCGAAAGGCAGCCTCATAGAGAAGTTCTCGTTCCCCGGCAGCGAGGCCGTGACGAAGGCCATATACGAGCTGAAGCCGGACATGCACATATGCGGCCACATCCACGAACTGGAAGGGGCAGTGGAAGTGATGGGCAACACAAAGGTGATGTGCGTCGGCTCCTCGGGGAAGATAGTCGACATAGATTAAGAAAACAGGCTTCTGACAGCTTCTTCGCTGGGCTTTATTATGTCCTTTTCAGTTATGATGCCTGTAATCAGTCCGACTGGCGTGACGTCAAATGCAGGATTCATGGCCCTGGAGCCCGGGGAACACACCAAAACCTTCCGCATGACACCTTCTCCGTCGGGGCCAGTCTGATAGAGCACTTCGTCCTCGCTTCTTTCCTCTATAGGTATGGCATCTCCTGTTTCACAACCAAGGTCGAATGTGGATGTCGGGGCCGCAACATAGAAAGGCACCCCAAACCTCGCTGCGCATATGGCTTTCTCATGCGTTCCTATCTTGTTTGCCGTATCGCCGTTTGCCGCTATCCTGTCTGCACCGACGATGACCATATCCACGTCGCCTTTGGACATGTAATGCGCTCCAGCATTGTCCGGGATGATTGCGTGCGGGACGCCTTCGTTCTTAAGTTCCCATGCAGTGAGCCTTGCGCCCTGGCTCCTTGGCCTCGTCTCGTCCACATAAACAAAAACCTTCTTCCCGCTTCTATGAGCAACGTATACCGGGGACAGCGCACTTCCGAAATCGACAAACGCAAGCCATCCTGCGTTGCAATGCGTCTCTATCCTGAAGCCGTCTTTTATCAGTCCGTTCCCGTGCTCGCCTATCCTCATGCAGTTTTCGGCATCCTCATCCGCTATTCTTTGCGCCTCTTCCACAGCGGTCGCGGCCGAATTTTCCGAGCCGATGGCAAAATTATAGACGCGATTTGCAGCATAGAAAAGATTCTGCGCTGTCGGCCTCGCTGCCTCTATACGTCTCTTGGCTTCGTCGACATATTCACGGCTTCCATCCGACTCAAGAAACGCCTGGGCCATGCCATAGCCGGCCGAGGCGCCTATCGCACCGGCTCCTCTCACTATCATTGTTTTTATGGCCATGCAGGTATCCATATGAGTCCTCGCCTCATATATCTCAAAGGAAAACGGCAGCTTGTTCTGCTCTATAAAATTCACCGAAGAACCAGACATCCACACGGTTCTGTAGTCCTTTCCTCCGATTTTCATTCCATTTCATTGGACATGAACTTTTTAAAATCTGTTTATCCTACGCTCCTAATGCCTTATGCGCAGTTTCTTCGTGATGCCGCCGTGCATAGTGCGCTCTATCGCCTTCACAGACTTCAGGTACTCGTACAGCGCTATTCTGGAGAGTTCGCTCTCCTTCAGGCCGAGCTTTCCGCAGACGCTCTTCAGAATCTGGTGCGTCTCATCAGGAATCTTGTACCGTACATATGCCATGTATACATCAACTATACATTTTAATGTATAAAAAAAGTATTTAAGCGTTTACGGAAAAGCATATAAATTATCGCGGGAAGTTTATTCCTACCTGACTTTTATATTTTCGATTCATTGTGATTGAATGAGGAACAAATTTTCCTGGAAGATTGCCGGCGAGGCTGGGGATGGCATACTTAATGCCGGCCTCATGTTCGCAAGGATGTGCATGAAGGGCGGCCTCAATGTCTTCGCGAGCGCCGAGTACCCGTCCCTGATAAGGGGCGGCCATAACCATCTTGACGTGATGGCGGACGAGGATATGCTCTTTTCCCATACGAAGTATATAGATGTCCTTGTCGCGCTCAACAGGGAATCCCTGGAGAAGCACGCGGGCAGGGTGTCGCAGAACGGCGGCATAATCTATGACGGCGACAAACTGCAGATTGACATGAACGAGATAAGGGATGACGTAAGATTATTCCCGATGCCCCTCCTGAGAATTGCGGAACAGAACGGCGGGAAGATAATGCGCAACGTGGTCGCGATGGGCGCAACGGTCGCACTGGTGGACTATGACATTGAATTGTTCAACCAGGTGATACGGGACAACTTCGGCGCGAAAAAAGGCGAGGCGATCGCAAATGCCAACATAGGGGCCGCAAAAGCGGGCTACGACTATGTGAAGCAGAATTTCAAGTTCGATTACAAACTGCAAAAGAGGAAGCCGAAGAATGCTGTATTCATGTCGGGAAACGAGGCGATAGTCGCGGGCGCCCTGAAGGCCGGATGCAAGTTCCTGGCCGCTTACCCGATGACGCCGGCCACGTCTGTGATGACCAATATGGCCGCGCAGGAAAAGAACTATAATGTCGTGGTGAAGCATACGGAGGACGAGATAGCCGCGATAAACATGGCCATAGGCGCGTCATACGCCGGTGTGAGGGCGATGACATGCACGTCAGGCGGCGGCTTCTGCCTCATGGTAGAAGGATTGGGCCTTGCATCCCAGATGGAAATCCCCCTTGTGATAGTCGAGGCGCAGCGCCCGGGGCCGGCGACCGGGATGGCGACGCACTCGGGACAGGGCGACCTGCGCTTTGTGATGCATGCATCAACGGATGAATCGCCGCGTGCCATAATAGCGCCCGGCGACCAGGAGGAATGCTTCTACAGGACTGTAGACGCGTTCAACATCGCCGAAAAGTACCAGATGCCTGTGATCATCCTGACGGACAAATACCTCGGAGAAAGCTACAAGTCGATTCCCGTTTTTGACGAATCAGCAAGGATAGACAGGGGCAAGCTGCTAACGCAGGAATATCTCGACGGCGCCGGCGACTTCAGGAGGTATGCAATCACAGAAGACGGTATCTCTCCAAGAAGCATACCGTCGCAGAAAGGCGGGGAACACACCGCAAGCAGTTACGAGCATGATGAAGAGGGTTACGAGCGCGAGGAAGAAGAAACGCGCGTTGCAATGCACAACAAGAGGTTCAGAAAATTCGAGAGCCTGAAGAATGAACTGCCCCCGCCGCAGTTCTTCGGGGACAAAGATGCCGGAACCACAATAATTTCCTGGGGCTCGACAAAGGGCCCAATACTCCAGGCCATGCGAAAATTGTCGCAAAAGGGGATGAAGACCAATTTCTGCCAGATAGTCTACATAAGCCCGTTTCCGAAGGAAGACATCGCCAAGGTAATCAGAAACTCGAGGCGAACCGTTGTGATAGAAGGGAACAAGACATCCCAGCTTTCGGGAATAATAAAAGAGCACACAGGCCTCGACGTGGATTACAAAATACTGAAATACGACGGGAGGCCGTTCTTCTCGGAAGAGATAGTCCATGGGATAAAGGAGATAGTCGAAAACAACAATACAAGGGAGCTTGTGTTCAGCAAAAACACGATTGTGGAGAGGTGCTAACAATGATAACACGGACAAAGGAAAAAGGCCCGACGGTTGCGGAGCTCACGACAAAGGAGGCGCCCACGTGGTGTGTCGGCTGTGGCGACTTTTCCATACTGTCAGTGCTCAAGCTTGCAATAGTCGAGACAAAACTTGACCCTGCAAATACTGTGATAGTATCAGGCATAGGATGTGGTAGCAAAACTAATCATTTCATAAAGACGTACGGCTTCGAGGGGCTGCACGGAAGGGCGTTGCCTGTCGCGACCGGGATAAGGATAGCGAACCACAAATTAAATGTGATAGTCGTCACGGGGGACGGCGACGGATACGGGATAGGCGGCAACCACTTCATCCATGCCGCAAGGCGAAATCTCAATCTGACGTACGTAATCCAGAACAACGAGGTCTACGGACTGACAAAGGGCCAGACTTCCCCGACGAGCGAGAAAGGCTTCAAGTCAAACTCAACGCCGCAGGGCGCGCTCGAGGAGCCGGTGAACCCGCTTGCCCTCGCTATAACGATGGGCGCGACCTTTGTCGCAAGGGGCTATGCGCTCGACATTCCGGGCCTGAAGAAACTCATTTCCGAAGGCATGCAGCACAACGGCCTTGCGGTTATAGACGTCTTCCAGCCATGCTCAACCTACAACAAGGTGAACACGCCGGAATGGTACAAGGCAAGGCTGTTCAAATTGGAGGAAGTTGGGCACGACCCTTCAGACAAGGTGAAGGCCTTCGAAATGGCGCAGATGTGGGGCGACAGGATACCCGTAGGCCTCTTCTACAGAGAAAACAGGCCGACATACGAGGAAGGGCTTCCGCAGATACAGGAAAAGCCGCTTGCAGAGCAGGACATAGAAGATGTCGACATCTCGGCGTTTCTGAACAGATTCAAATAAGGCTATAAATCCATTTCCATTTTACTAATAAAGTGATACGATGCTGGAAGTGAATGATTCAAGGTGCATAGCATGCGGCGGATGCGTGGGCGTATGCCCCGTGGACGCGCTTGAACTGGCGGAAGGCAGGGACATAATCGTCGACAACAACAAGTGCATCGACTGCCAGATATGCGTGAGATTCTGCCCTGTCGGAGCCCTGAAAGTGTTCGAAAAAGACGGCAAGGAAAAGCCGCTGACGCTGATGAAGCTTCCATCGAAGGGGTTCTGATGAAAGAACATGACAGGCAGGACGGCATCGAGGTCGGAATATACCAAATGAAAGGAGTCAGCATGCTCCGTATTTATGACAACGGGAGACCGGTCAGAGATGTTCCGATGAATGCCCCCGGAGACATCCAGAGAGTTGTTGACGAATACAGGCTTCAGCGGACAGGGGAATAAATATGGCGCTTCATAAATTCATAAAAAGCGAGTATGATGTCGTTGTGGTGGGCGCGGGCCCGGCGGGCAGCACGACCGCGGAGAGGTGCGCCGAATACGGCCTCAGCACGCTGCTTCTGGAGAAAAGGCAGGAGATAGGCGCGCCTGTAAGGTGCGGCGAGGGCGTCTCGCAGAAGAACATGGACGAGCTCGGCATGAAGCTGCCGAACCACGTGTGGAGGCAGCGCATTCTCGGGGCATACGTGTACGCGCCCAACGGCAAGGAGATAAAGATACGCGGCGAAAATACAGACGGCTATATTCTCGAGAGAAAGGCGTTCGACAAATGGCTCGCCGAGAACGCGGCGAAGAAGGGCGCGATGGTCATGACGAAGGCCACGGTAAACGACCTTATCCTTGACAAGGTGACGGATGCCGGAGGAAAGGAAATTGTGACGGTGAAAGGCGTGAAGGCGAACATAGGAGGCGACAACTTCGAGATAAGGAGCAAGGTTGTCGTCGCTGCGGACGGCGTCGAATCAATGATTCTTCGGATGGCCGGGATAAGGAGCCAGAAGAAGCTGCACCTGGTGGACTCCGCGTTCCAGTACCTGATGACCAACATAAAGAACCGCGACCCCGAAATGATAGAGATATGGCTCGGCGAGAAGATAACGCCGCGGGGCTACATATGGAACTTCCCGAAGGGCCAAGAGTCGGGTAATGTCGGGATAGGCGTCGGCGGCATATGGTACGGAAAGACCGCGAAGGAGTTTCTTGACGAATGGGCGCATACGCAGGACTGGCTGAAAGACGGCACTGTCATAGAGACCGTCTGCGGCCTCGTGCCTGTAGGCGGCCTGTGGAAAGACATGACAGGGAACGGCATATTGGGTGTGGGCGACGCGGTGAACATGGTCAACCCGATACACGGCGGCGGCATAGCGGAAAGCATATTCGGCGGCCGGATTGCGGGGGATATAATAGGCTGGGCGGTAAAGAAAGACGACGTATCGAAGGAGAGCCTTAATGTTTACAACCAGAGATGGGAAGCGGAGCGCGGGCAGAAACTCAGGGAGATAGAGCGCGTCAGGGAGATGTTCGAGAAGCTCAGCGACGAGGAAATGAACATACTTGCCGAAGTCCTGTCAGGAGAAGATCTTGCAGACCTCGCGCGCGGCAAGAACGTCGTCAAGCTTGCAACTCTATACACGAAATTCCAGGCTAAGCGCGCGGCAAGCAAGATAAAGTCCGCCGTCGGTGTGTAATGATGAAACTGAAACCCGGAGACAAGGCCCCGGATTTCAAGCTGCCGGATGCGGACGGTAATATCGTAAGGCTTTCCGATTTCCGCGGCCAGTTTGTGGTGCTCTATTTCTACCCGAAGGACGACACGCCCGGATGCACGACAGAGGCATGCGAGTTCCAGAAAGATGAAAGAAAATTCCAGACGAAAGGCGTGAAAATCATCGGCATAAGCCCGGACCCGCCCGAGAGCCACAGGAAGTTCGTCGAGAAATACGGGCTGAGATTCACGCTCCTGTCGGACGAGGGCCACAAGGTATGCGAGAAGTACGGCGTCTGGGTCGAGAAGAACATGTATGGAAGGAAGTACATGGGCATCGCAAGGACCACTTTCATCATCGGCAAAGACGGCGTGATAAAGCGCATACACGAGAAGGTAAAGCCCGAGGGGCACAGCGGGGAAGTCCTAAAGGGAAATATAGCCAGCTTTTCCTGACTGCGCCGTTTATAAGCGTTTTCCCACAAATACGAGTGTTGATGGAAATGAGGGACAAAAAGGTGATCGACCGCCAATGGGTGAAGGTCTGCCAATATCAGGCAGACCTAGCGGTTTGAAGAAAACCTTGCTGAAGGCCATCACAAAAAAGCAGCTCCTGCTTCTTAACGAAATAAAGCTGAACGACGGGAACACAATTACGGCTCTCCTAAACAGATTATCGAACGAGTCTAAAATGCCGCTTTCAACGCTGAAGCGGAATGCTTTCATCCTCAGGCACCTTGAACTGATAGAATACTCGGACTTCGCGCCGGCGCGCCTGACCAAGGCAGGCGACCTAGTTCTCGGCATGGTGGGTGAGAAGCCATGAAAACCTCCGAAGAACCAAAATTCTTCAAGGTCTCTGAGAACGTTCGTTCCCAGAAGACGGTCGGGGTGCTGGGCGGCTTCGGGCCCGAGACCACAGCAGAGTTCTACATGTCATTAATCGGAAAGAGCCGCAGGCTCGGCGACAGGTACCCGAAGATACTGATAAACAACATAGCAGTGCCTTTCAGTCTCGAGGAGGAGGCGGTGAAAAACGCTGCAGGCCTGGAAGGGTTCCTCCCGCTTCTCATCGAGGGCGTAAAGCTCATAGAGGACAAGTCGGATTTCATCGTGCTGCCGTGCAACACGCTGCACGTTTTCATAGACGAGCTGAGGGATGCGTCCGGAAAACCCGTGCTCAGCATCATCGAGGAGACGGCAAAAGCCGTGAAATCTTCCGGCGCCAAAAAAGTCGGCCTCCTAGCATCCCTGAAGACATTCAAGTCATGCCTATTCGATGCAAAGCTGGCCGAAAATGGCATAGAAATGATAAAGCCTGAGTCCCGCCAGCAGAAACGGCTTTCGGAGATAATACATCTCATACTGAAGGGTTCGAAAAGCAATGAGCTGAAATCCGAGGTCGTCAAAATAATCGGGGAAATGAAGAACAGAGGTGCGGAAAATGTGATACTTGGATGCACGGACTTCCAGCTGCTGGTAAAGCAGGAAGACTCTCCGTTAAGGCTGATAGACACGATGGAAGTGCTGGCGGAATCCGTGTCAAGGCTTGTCATGGGGAGGGAGCCTCTATGAGAAAGGATTTCCTGGCAGAAATAGCAGGCAGGGAGCCCATGCTCACCGGCATGGAAACGGGGGAAGAACTGGAGTCCTCTACAGGATTATATCTCGGGATAGGGCTGGCCAGGAGGGACGGCCTCTCAGAGCACATGCCATTCGATGCCTTGTCAATGATACTGGCCGGCGAACTCGTCAAGAGGAGGCTCAAACTAAATGGAGGCACCATTATTGTCGCAGACTCCGAAGCAAAGACAAACGGCTTCGCCGACCAAGAGATTGACAGGATAGCCATATCTAGAAAGGATATTCTTTATATGGCACTCGAGAACATGGAATTTGACGGGTGGGATATTTCACTCAGTTCTGAATTGGCCGGCCATCCCCTTTACGCGGACATAGTTTCCGGTCTCGATTGTATGAAGCCTTACGAAATGCTCCAGCTGGCTGACATGGAATATATGAGGGGCTGCAGAAAGTCAGTAAAAGTCGGGTGGGAGAGCCGTGCGTTGGACTTCGACGAGAGGCATTTCGATGAGCATTATGTATCGAGATTCGGAAAGGCGACGACCTTCCTATACACTGAGCCGGGAAGGACACTGGAAGGGAAACGCATGCCGCCTTACCTGCATGGATCTGCAGAGCCGCGGCTATATCTAAAACCTGATGAAGATACAGACGCCAAAGTATCTGCCATGCCAGGGAAGGTCATGGCATACTTCGGCAGGATACTGGACCTTTTCGACCAGACAGTATACCAGAGAAAAGTGCTTTGCCAGAATACACCAAAAGCTATGAGGTTCAGGCTGGAACAGGCCTACGCAACGATTTTCCGCAATAGATAGTCTCCATTTAAATTCTAGGCTCCAAGATAATTACTTATGAGAATGGAACTCCACTGCCACACGACGCATTCGCACGGGACGAAGGTCTACTATGACGGCGTCAATACGCCGGAAGAGATCGTGAAGGGAGCGAAGGCGAAAGGGCTTGATGCAATAGTGATTACAGACCACAACACCATGTTCGGCGCCAATGAGGCGGTGAAGTACGCGAAAAAATACAGCGTTCTTGTTATAAAGGGGGAGGAGATAAGCAGCGCGGGCGGCGACATAACGGCGCTCGGCATACAGGAGGTCATAAGGCCGAAACTCAACGCAGAAGAGACCATAGACAGGATACACCAGCAGGGAGGCATCGCCGTCGCTGTGCACCCGTTTGCGATAAAGGAGATAGGACTCGGCGAGAAGTCCTCCGTATGCGACGCGGTTGAGGTCTTCAACTCCCTCAGCATAGACAGGCTTGCCAACCGCCGCGCGCGAAAGTTCGCGGAGAGGATGAACCTCAACATGGTCGCCGGAAGCGACGCCCACTGCAGGGAAATGCTGGGCAACGGAATGACGATAGTGAAGGCAGACAGCGAGGAAGGCGCGCTGAAGGCAATACGAAAAGGCAGGACTGAAATAGAGGCGAGACACACGCCGCTCAACGTGATGAAGGCGCTTGCCATAAGGCGCCTTTCGATGTCATACGACTACACGATGAAATACATAATGCAGAATTACTGGGGGCCGAAAAAATACATCAGCAAGAAGATGCTCCCCCTGGTCAAGAGGTCGCCCGGCAATGTTGACTATCTTTTCGGCCTTATGTCATACATATCGTTCGGCGGAGTCCTGTTCTACGGTCTGGGAAAGAACCTCGGCAGGTAGCCAGTTATTTTTTCTGCTTCCGTCACCGCCGCCTTTAGGCGGTGACTTGTTCGAATACAACCACTCATTGAGCACATGGCAGACTGGAAGTCTGCAGATTTAATAGTTTGGTTTCGTGATGAATACAATGCAGGAAATGATGGAGAAACACGACCAGCTCAACAGGATGAAGAGGAATCTTGACGGAATAAAGCACAAGATAGCGGTGCTGTCGGGCAAGGGCGGCGTCGGCAAGACGACTGTTGCAGTAAATGTGGCTGTTTTGCTTGCAAAGAAAGGCTACAAAGTCGGGCTTTTAGACGCCGACATAGACTGCCCGAACGTAGGAAAGATGCTGGGCATAGAGGAAACCTTCAAGATGGAAAAAGAGAAGCTCATGCCTGTGGAGCGCTACGGAATGAAAATACTTTCAATGGCATTCTTTCAGGGAGAGGACAAGCCGACGATATGGCGCGGGCCGCTCATCCACTCGGCGATAATGCAACTGGTGGAAAAATCCGACATTGGCGACCTGGACTACCTGATAATCGACATGGCGCCGGGCACGCATGACAGCACCCTCACGGTCTTCCAGTTCCTTGACATTTCAGCGGCCGTCGTGGTGACGACGCCCCAATCACTCTCGCTGCTTGACGCGAAGAAAGCCGCGCTTGCGGCAATGCACTTCAACAAGCCAGTCGGCATAGTGGAAAACATGGCAGGCGAGATTTTCGGGAGCGGCGGCGGAAAAAAACTCGCGGATGAGATGAAAGTGCCTTTCCTTGGAAGCGTTGACATGAAAAAAGAAATCGCTTCGGAGAATCATATACCAATTGTTCTGAGAGACGATTCAATGAGGACAGGATTCGAAGGGATTGTGGAGAACATGAAAGGACTGCTGAAGTAAATCATGAAAATTATTTTTTTGGGTATATATTTTGTAGGTTAATAATGTTGTCTTAAGAACCTAT
>JACPJX010000069.1 GCA_016187365.1 Candidatus Aenigmatarchaeota archaeon
GAGCTCGCCTACTTCTACGCGCCGACCGTGAACTCCTACAAGCGCTACCAGGCCGGCTCGGATTTTGTGCCCGTCCACGTCGCCGAGACGAAAAAGCGCCTGTTAAGGACGGCAGGCGGCAACGCGAAGATTTCGCTCATCGCGGCAAACACCGCCAACATAATCCACGGCGGAAAGTCGAAAAAGGCGAAAATACTCGGCGTCAGGGAGAACCGGGCCGACGACCAGTTCGTCAGGCGCAATATTATAACGAAAGGGGCCGTGATTCAGACCGAACTGGGCGACGCGAAGGTCACGTCAAGGCCCGGCCAGCACGGCGTTGTGAACGCAGTCCTTCTGGAAAAGAGGAAATAAGAAACTCTGTATAATTCTCAATGTTATATTGTGAAATTCGGATTTATAGATTTTGATGTTTTCGTTGATGAGTATGAAATAATTACTTGACTAATTTGCCTCGCAATCTTCCTGGCGGATCGTATGTATATTCTTTTGTTTTCGGAGGAGCCGGATAATTGTGTACAGTAATAGTTTTTCTTGTCAGGAGACCTTCTGGCGTGTATACCAAAGTTCGCTGCCGGGTGTATGGCAATGTACATACATTAAAATAATTGACTTTATATGAGAAATATATGCCAATATTTGGCGATTACCTGAATCCCAGAAATTTCATTCTAGCAGGCGCTATAACTGCAGCAGTTTTAGGCGGCTGTGGAGAACCCGTTAAAATAAGTAAAGTGCAAAGGTATTCGGGGAGAGAAGCAATTACTTTGAACAGGCTAGAAGTTTATTGGGGAGAAAATGAAAACTGCGGAAAACTTAATCCAAGGTATGGTTATACTACGGCAAATATCGTGGGAAATAACGTACATTCTGCTCTGAGAAGATATCCGGCAGATGATGTTTTTAGACAGGGATTTGTGTATTCTCCAGACCCTTATGACATGCCCGACATGACTGTTGGTAGATATGTTTGGAAGTTTAAAGAACCTTTTGTAAGAGAAAGCGCCGAAGATCCGGAAACTTTGAGGCAAATCGGGCAGGATATTTATGAAAATGCCTTCAATGACCCGGCAGAGAAAGCAAGCGCCCAGTAATTTGTGCAGGTATATTTCTGAAAATAAATAAAATTAAATTTGATTCTTGTACCAGAAACCGTATTTATGGCGCAATTCAACATTCAAACATGCCGTGCATCGTCTGCAATGCGGCGTCAGGCACGAAGGAATGCCTCAACGGCATCTGCGCCTCTTTCTGCAGTTTGCACATGGAAAAGGCTTAAATCAGGCTTAAATCCTCCACGCTTGTATTCATATCAGGTGATATGATGAAGAATCTTGTCCCGATATATGCCGTGCTTGTACTCGCCTCGCTGGCCTATCTTTTCGCGGTGGAGGACATAAACGGGGACAGGTTCGCCTTCAACGGGGGCGGCAGGGATGCGAAGCTGAGCTTCTATGATTTATCGATAATTGGCGTGACCGCCTTTTCAGGCATACTGACAATCCTGTCCACCCTCGCGCACGGCAGGAAGAGGACGAGGAAGCTCTTCCTGATCTCGATGGCGTTCTTCATATTCACGCTCAAGAGCGCCTTCAGCGTGATATTCAACCACTTCATAGGCGACTACTATTTGATGGGAGTGCTGATACAGGGGATGGAGCTCCTTGTCCTCCTGATATTCTCGTCGGTGCTCCTTTTCAGCGAACCCAAGAAGTGAGTGGCTTGAAATGGAAGCCCAAGACAGGTATCTGAACCTCGAGGTGAGGAGAAGGCTGTACAACTGCATAAGCCAGTCCCCCGGCCTCCATTTCCGCGAAATACAGCGCAGGGTCGGCCTCGCGACAGGCTCGCTCGACTACCACCTTCATTTCCTCCACAAGAACGGCCTGCTTCGAACGGAAAGGCAGGGAAAGTACCTCAGGTATTACACGGTCGCGAGGGAATGGGGCGAGGAGGAGAGGCACGTGCTTTCGCTCCTCAGGAACGAGAAGATACGCCACATACTCATATACCTCATAGATAACAAGAAAGCCCTGCCGACCAGGATAGCCGGGCACCTGAACATCTCGAACTCCACGCTTTCATGGTACCTGAAGAACCTGGAGGAAAAGGGCGTGATAACCCAGACGAAGAGGGGCAGGTACCGCATCTACAGGGTGAAGGAGCCGGAAAAAATAGTCAAGTACATAATCCTGCACAAAGCCAGCTTCCTCGACGAGATAGTCGACAGGTTCGCCGAGGCATGGGAGGGCGTGTAATTATTTATACTGCCGCGCACTGTATTACTTATGGTAAAAAAAACTCCGAAAAAGAGAGCGAAAAAGAAGAACGTCTGCGAGTTCTGCTGACTATATATCTAACTTCAGACCATTATTTTTATGCGAAATGTTCTGGTATTCTTTATGGTTCTTCTTGCGTCGGTCTCCTTTGCCCATGTCGGCGAGGAGGTTGAGGAGCATGACACCGCCGATGAGATGCCTGCAGAGGACTGCCCGGCGGAGTCGTGCTTCATCGAGAATTCGCTGTCGTACAACATCCTTGCCGCTGAAACCGGCCTTGGAGTTCTCGTAGTCATCTCGCTGCTGTCCATCGCCTTCAGGAAAAACCTCAAGGTGCGCCAAAAAAAGTGCATTTTCGCTGCAATGTGTTCGGTAATCATCGCCGTGACGGGATTCATCGTTTTCACCACTATATACTCCAATTACTTCTCCGCGTCAGGCGGGCCCGTGCACTGGCACGCCGACTACGAGATATGGGTATGCGGGGAAAGAATGCATCTTGAGGAATCGGAGGGCCTGGAGAACAAGGTCGGGACGCCTGTCTTCCACCACCACAACGACGACAGGATACATGTGGAGGGCGTCGTATACGAATTGGAGGACATAGCGCTCGGAAAGTTCTTTGAGGCTATTGGAGGGCATATTGACAACGAGATGATGAGAATAAACCTCATCAACGGCTCTGTAAAAGAGGTAAGAAACGGCGACCTGTGCGATGGAACGCCCGGGATTCTACGGATGTTCGTCAACGGCAATCAGCCGAAGGATAGGTATGATGC
>JACPJX010000070.1 GCA_016187365.1 Candidatus Aenigmatarchaeota archaeon
AGGATTGCTATACATCCCAAACTATGACCGACAAAGTAGCAATTTTTATCAGGGGTGCCCACTGTTTTTGCGAGATGGGGAACCCATGCATTCATTCTTGGATGCGCTGTATCCGGCATTTCCGGGACGCTTACAGAGAAACCATTTTTTTTCAGTTCTTTCCTCAGCCACGGTTTCCACCCGCTTTCGGGGCTTCCCTGCCATCCGTGCACGAGAAACGCCCTCTTCACTCTTCCTCCTCCCTGAACTTCTTCATGACGGGCTTCTTTTTATCTTCCACATGGTAGGGGTCTTTTTCCTTCCGGGCCTGCCTGCCGGAAAACGGTTTTGCGAGGAACGACAGCGACTTGTTGGTTATTGAAAGCACCCTGTGCACGGTCTTGCCGAACATGAGGATGAAGTAAAGGCCCAGCCCGAGGGACACAAAACTGATGAGGGTATCCAGCGTCAGAGGGACGTTCAGCCCAAAAAGCTTGCTGGCTGCTATCGGAAATATTGCGGACGCAACGCCAACAAAGAAGGCGCCTTTTATCAGGGAGACGAGGCTCTTGAACCAGTAGATGAAAACGACAAGCGATGCGGCCATGACGACAAGATTCACCGGCCCCAGCGACACGAGATAATCCAGCACCATGTATAATAATATGCCGTTTTTATTATTTATAGAAGGCCGGCAATAATTAGTTTTCATGAAGGTATGGACGGAAAAAAAGGCCGAAGACTTCCTCTCGAAGGAGGTTCCGGTGGCAAAAAGCGTTCTACTTAAAGTGCCCGGCACTTCGCAGGCGCTGAAGTTCAGATTCCCGTGCGTGCTCAAGATAATATCGCAGCAGGCCGTGCACAAGTCGGACATAGGCGGCGTGAAGATGGTGCATGGCAAGGAAGAGATGGAGAGCGCGTTCAAAGAACTGGAAGGCATTGCAAAAAGGAAAAAAATAAAGACTGACGGCATACTGGTGCAGGAATTCGTTTCCGGAAGGGAACTGGCCATAGGCATCAGCAGGGACCCCGTGTTCGGCCACGTGATAATGTTCGGCCTCGGCGGGAAATACATAGAGACGATACATGACGTGGTCTTCAGGGTATGCCCCATCACAGAGAACGACGCGGACAGCATGATAGAGGACATGAAGTACAAGAAACTGCTCTACGGCGTGCGCGGCGAAAAAGCCGTAAACATCCATGAGATAAAAAAGATCCTCGTCAGGGTGTCGAAGATTCCGGGAAAATATCCGAAAATGAAGGAACTTGACATCAACCCGCTGATAGCGAACGACAGGGAAGCGAAGGTCGCTGACGCGAGGATTGTGTGGGAATAATGATACTATGAACAAGAAGAAAATCATCATGGATTTCATCCGGAAAAATGATCTTGCTGTCGTTTCCACAGTCAATGCGGATGGTCTTCCGGAATCTGCGGTGGTTGCATACTCCGAGACCGATAAGATGGAGATAATCTTCGGCAGCTTCTGTACATCAAGAAAGAACACCAACATTAAAAGAAATCCCTGCGTCGCCATTGTCATAGGCTGGAACAGGGACGACATGATAACGGTCCAGTATGAAGGCGAAGCCATTGAAATTCCAGCCGGCGATTCCGGCAGGTTCAAGAAGATGCATCTCGCCAAAATACCGGATTCCGCCCGATATCTCGACCACCCCGATGAGAGGCTTTTCCTTGTGAGGCCCAGATGGATACGCTATTCAGACCTCAAAAAAGTCCCGGAAGAGATATTTGAGGTCACATTTATAGTGAAACAAGTAAATAATCCTGACATATTATGACTTGTCTCACATATGTGCAAAGAGTTTACTCTTTGACATCTCAAAAGACCTTGTCTTTTGCAGATAGTTCGCAAGAGTATAATATCTTTATTATTTTCTTGCAGAACAATATTCCGGGCTTTGCATCTCATTCGCCGCCGTAAGATCTTACCCTAGCAACCTTCTTTGCAACCATATCTGACGGGAGTCCGGAAGAATATTCCCTTTCCAAATGAATCATATCATCTATAGGAAGACTACTGCCATCTACCCCTGTCCAATATATGCCATGTCCTACCCTGTCAAGAAAAGTATGCCTGATGTAAGTACTTCCGCCGAGCTTAACCACTTCAGAATCTTCGCGCCTGCCTACTGTTATCTCCCCTCCGAGCGCCGCTTCCTTGTCGCCCGACCTGTAAAATTCGTGCGCAATGTGGTCCCTTGCATTGGGGTCAAGTCCCTCGTAAATTTTCATGAAATGCGCCATCTGGTCTGGCGTGGCAATCTCGGAAGCTCCTGCTATATACTCCATATTCCTCAATTCCCTTCCGGACGGCCTGTCGCCCAACACGACGCCGATGAAATCCACGTCGCCGACATTGTTGAAGAACCTTATCGCATATTCCGACAGGCCGGAATATCCGCTGTATTTCGAAAGCAGGCCGACAAGTTGGCGCAGTTTTTCGGCACCGTGTTTTTTATTTATAGTTATCTCCCGGCCGTTTCCGCTGCTTCTAGTCGTATATGCCGGTATTCTGGGCCTGTCGTATACTTTCTTCCTGTCTGCAGGCAGTTCTTTCTCAGCAACAACGGGTCTTGGCTCCGCATGACTTGGGAGATGGGTCTCTTCACCAAATTCGCCGCTCATAAGCCTCTGCACATCCGAATCGCTTACCGCATATCCCGGATTTCCCCTGTGTCCGGGGCTTGGGTTTCTGAAAAGATTTATAACTCCGGATTCATTGTATTTCATCAGTCTAGATCTAGATAAACCGGTCGCATCCATCGCTTCGCGCATGGTCCATACATCTTTTCCCGGATCGTTTCCACCCGGTCCCGGCGAGACGGATTTTTTGCCGCCGTTGGCATGATGTTTGCCGTTGCCTGACATGGGTGTGGTTTTTCTGCCTTTAGAAGCGGCCGGAGCTCTTTGTTCATTTAACCTCATTAAATCATCTCTACGTATCAGATAATGCCCCTGTCCATCAGTAGTCGTTGGAATTTTTCCGTCCCTAATCCAAAAATAAACGGCTTGTGTCGACACGCTAAAAATTTTAGATGCTTCTGATACACTGATCATCCTTTTAGAATTTTGCCGAAGCGTAGGCATGATAGTAATATCTCTCAAAACTTTTAAACCAAAAAAGTGTGAAAATAGTGGGACTAAATTAACACGGCTCCGTGATTTGAAATAAATTTGCGTTATAATAAGAGTATGGGCAGGGCTGCGGCGAAACCAATATACTTTGCCGTATCTTGTGTTGACAGATGGCGCTATTTCGCAGCCGTGGATGCAGCATCTGTCAGGAGATTCTACAGAGAAAACGGGTGGGAAGAGCCCAGAATCATAAGGTATGCCACGCTGGATGAGGCGAGAAGAACATCCATGTTCAGAATCTTTGAAAAGTACCGGGGCCTCGGTGAAGACGGCACCTACATACTTGGCAGCCTAATGAAAGAATAATCAGATAATTTATCTGTGCCAGTATTGGCACGCATCCTCAAGGATGTCAAGGCCATGCTCCGCCTGGCTGCGCGTCAAGGTCAGGGGCGGGCATATCCTTATGACGCTCTTTCCGGCGGGCAGGAGGATGAGACCTTTCTCGGCAGCCTTGCACAATATAGCGGAGCGTATATTAGGGGCCGGCTTCTTGCTGCGCTTGTTCTCCACAATCTCGACCCCTATCATAAGTCCGAGGCCGCGGACATCGCCTATGATTTCTATCTCATCTTTCAACTCGTTCAATCTTCTGAGCATGAGCTTCCCCAGTCTCCTTGCGTTATTACCCAAGCGCTTCTGGTGC
>JACPJX010000065.1 GCA_016187365.1 Candidatus Aenigmatarchaeota archaeon
AAGTCTGGAAGGGAATTGGGTTTGCGCTTCGACATGACGACGCCCGTGGCGAGGATAGTCGTCGGCATGAGGAGCCTGCCGAAGCCCATGAAGCTTTACTACATAACAAACATGTGGCGGTACGAGGACGTTTCGAAGGACAGGTGGCGCGAGTTCTGGCAGGCCGGCATAGAGCTTCTGGGCTCTGCGTCTCCCCAGGCTGACGCGGAGATACTCCGCGTCTTCATAGACTCTTTGCTGGCATTGGGCTTGAAGGACTTCACCGTGCGCATAAACAGTCGCAGGATTCTGGACTCGCTGGCAGACAAACTGAAGATAAGGAACAGCGAGGAAATTTTCAGGATAATTGACAAGCTGGACAAAAAAGGCCGGCAGGAGGTTTTCGCGGAGCTGAAGAAGAAGCTCAGGGAGGAGAAAGCGAAGCAGGTTATGGACTTCATCCTGTCGCCCGTCGATTCTGCGAGGAGCATGGCTGATACGTCGGATATAGACGCCATAATGGGCGCGCTTGACGAGAAATACAGGAGGTATGTCAGGCCCGACATGAGCATCGCCCGCGGCCTTGAATACTACACGGGATTTGTTTTCGAGTGCGTCATTGCAGGCTTCGAGGAACTCGGCTCCGTCGTGGGCGGCGGCAGGTACGACAGTCTCATAGAGAAATACGGCGGCCAGACAACCCCTGCCACGGGGTTCAGCATAGGCATCGAGAGGCTGATGCAGGTCCTTGAGAAGAAAAATCTCATTCAGGCAAGGCGCCGGCCCTCGGTCTACCTGGCCCCGGTAAGCGAGAAATTCGTTCCCGGCGCTTCAAAGATGGCGGAGAATCTGCGCTCTTCAGGCATCGTTTCGGAGTATGATGTCATGTCGCGCTCCCTGAGCAAGCAGCTCGATTACGCAAGCGCAAGAAAATTCGGTTTCGTCGTCGTCATAGGGGAGAAAGAGTTGTCTTCAGGCGTCTACAGACTGCGCAACATGAAGACCGGAGAGGAGACCGAGTTCAGGAATATCGGAGATTTGTCAGCAATAAAACAATTCACCGAAAAGTAAATAAGAAACAACAACTAAATATATTACAGAGGGAAACTATCAATGCAGTATTTGAACCACCGCCAGAGAGCATTTCAGGATGGAAAGGTAGCCGTTACAGTGCATTCATATGAGGTTACCCATGACGGCAGCCCTTCATTGAGAGTCTTGGAAGAACTTACTCGCATGCAGCCTTCTGATATTCTTGCAAGCTCGTATCGTCTGCAAGCGCGGGGTGTCATTCAGATGCGACGCTCTGAGAATGGAGAGTATGTATGCGGCTTTGTCTGGGAATAACACATAGTTCAGAAATTGTAATCGTCCATTCCGTATCCGAAATACCCGCCGTCCACATGAAAAGGCGTCCCGCACTGGCTGCATATTATGTCATGTTTTTGTAATCTTACCTTGGTTCCAGTAGAGCCGCACACAGGGCACTGCATATCAATCCACTATAACATCACTGTTTCTTCCACAATTGTCCCGCAATTCTGGCAAAAAATATCAAAATGCCTGTCCGTAATTATCCTCGCGGAGCCGCACTCCGGGCAATGCATGTTCCACACCCATCTTTTAGTTGGATTCCGCTTAATAAGACGATTTGGGGAAAACAAGATATTTCTTCGAACCGAGAAAATTATATAAACGGTGTCACTGGGTGGGAAAAATCATTTTTTCCGCCGCTTGAAGTCGTAAAGGAATTCATCGTCCTTCTTCTTTTTCTTCACGGCCTTATGTTTTGGCGGGGTCCACCCCTTTTCCGGATGGTATCCGGTCTCTGGTTTCTGCGGCCAGAAAAGATAGGCAAGTATTGCGATCGCGCCGACAACAGCGCCGGCGCCTGCTACGTACAGGACAGGAAGTTCGGCGCCACTGCATGACGATGGAGTTGTGTTCAGTATCTTCTGGTTCAGCTCGTCGAGCGCCGCCTTCGCCTCCCCTATTATGGTGTTCGCCTTTGAGTAGTCTTTCTCCTGTATGGCGCTTTCTATCGCGGTTATCTTGGCCCTTATTTCATCCCTGTTGCTCTCGAGAACCTTGACTTCGGTGCATGTTTCTTTCAGGCCCTCTACCTTCTTCTCAAGTTCGGCAAGCCTGGCCGAGGCCTCGTTGTAGCTGGGCAGTATTTCCCTCTGGACGGTCTCTTCGGTCGGCACCACGGTGAGCTTGAAGGTGCTGGAATCCTTGACAGATGAGTTGCTCGTCATTATGTCTATAGTGACGTCATATATCTTTGCGCTCCCGTTTGGCGGTATAATAAACTCGATGCCGAAAGTCGCGTTCGCGCCCACGGTTATGTTGACCTTGTTCGGCCCTATGCTGAGCCATCCCGTCTCTATGCCGGTTATATTCACGCTCACGTTGAACAGCGTCCTGTTGCCGCTGTTCTTCACGACTATCGTTTTGAGGGTCCTGTTCCCCTGGACTATGCTGAAATCCGTCACGGTGGACAGGACTTTCATCGCCTGGTTCAGGTTTGTCGTGTTTGATGTTGAAGAGCTGCCGCCGGAAGAAGAACTTGACGACGATGAAGACGAACATGCGCCATTGGAGCATGTATTGTTTGAGGCGCATGACGTCGAGCTTCCCCATGCTCCGCTGGAGCACGTCCTGTAGCTTGTAGATGTGTCGCAGGCCGAGGCGCCTGTCGCTGTCACAGTGCCGTTATGATAGCATGAAGTTATGGAAGAGAGGTTGCACCAGCCCGCCCTGCCGCCCCCGCCTGTGTTGTCCCAGTCAAGAAAGCATGAATATCCAAAGCACTCGTAATTTGCGTTGCAGAAGTCGACCGTATGCCCGAAAAGTCCCGTGATGACGGAAACGTTAAATGTAGTCGTGTTAATCTGCCCGCCGGTTTCTGCAAATGCTGTGGCAGAAAAAACTATAAATATCAATAACATGACTTCATATTTCATCAATATCACTATCAGGTTGAGCGGAAAAGGAAGTTGTACGTCGTCGACCATGAATTCGTCACAGCAGTGCCGGTCGGTATAATCATCCGCAATAAGACATAATATACAGTTCCTTCTGTGCAGCATCCTTGTACCGCGACTGTTTTATTGTAAACATTTGTGACGTTCATTATATTGCTCCAGTTCCCGTTGTCCCTTAATGAAGTGTAAAATCCGTCTCCCGTCAAATTTGTAAGCGGTATATTGCCCAGTGCGCTTGTCCAGTTTGTAAGGTTCATCTGGAGGTTCCCTGTGATATTGGCAGTGAAATTGAGCGTGAAATTGAATTCCCAGTAATCCGTGCCGTTGACAATAGCGGTGCTTTTTGTGATGGAAACGGAAGATACGTTGACAAGCTGCTTCATAGTTACATTGTTTGTTGCATCGTTCACTTCCGACGGCAGAGAAGTGAAATTCGAGCCCGATACAGTGGAATTAATAGCAGCGCTGATAGTCGTGGATGAGTTGGTGCTTGTGTTGAAGAAAACTTTTATCCTCGGCCCGGACCTCAGCGTGACTCCGCCGCTCCCGAACGAGATGTTGAAGGTCCTTAAAGATGTCGTGACGCTGTAATCGCTGGAAGCAAGGCTGAGGTTGCTCGAATCCTCCACATTTGACACGTAAGGCGTGCTAAATCCGAACGGCAGCGTAACATTCATTCCATAAATCCTGTCCTGCCCGTCATAAACAAATGAATAAACAAAGCTCTGGTTTGCCACGTTTGTATCCACATTGCGCGGCGTTATAGTCGCATTGACATGCAAATCCTGAACCTGGGCTCCTATGGATTGCGCGAAAATGGATATGTTGTCTGCCGTATTGTTTGTAGTCAAGCCAGAACTCAGGTTAACCGTGATATTCGATGTCCTTGCGGCGCTGTAACTGATATTTATTGCAATCAGGAGCGACCTGTTGATACTCACATCAACGCCGCCTGAAGGGCTTAGAACAGTATAGTTTGTTGTCGTATTCCATGTCGTGTTGCTTGCTATGACAGAGCCCGACTCGTTTATAAGGCGGACAAGAGTGATATTTCCAACGCCAACGCCTTTTACTGTCACATTGAAAGATGTGACATTTATGGTGCCGGCTGTTGCATTCAAGGAAATATTCAGGAAATTATAGACGACCCTTGTATTGACATAAACAGGCGCCATATTCGTGCCGTTGACCGTCACGTTGCCTATCGCAAGGACGGGCGAGGCCATGAGAGCGAATATTATGAACCCTAGCAAAAATCTCATCTTCGTCCACTAATCTAATAATAGGAAAAGCCTGATATAAAGATTTTTAGCGTCCCCGGCGCGATTCGAACGCGCGACCCCTTGCTACCAGCCGGCATGTCATCATCATGCTGCAAAGCAGCACTCTGTTCACCTCCATGCCGATAGGAGGCCTGCACTTGCCCTCTCATAAAAGACGGCAATAAGTGCTCTTTTCGGGAAGCTCTATCCAAGCTGAGCTACAGGGACCTGTTTTGAGAATCTATAGGCATGCGGCATTTAAAACCTTCATTCACGCGAAAGCCTTCAGCTCGTTCCTCAGGACAGCCTTCATCACGCTTCTGCCCGCGTCGCTGTCCTTGTTCACCTTTATCAGGCCCTTCTTTCCCACCGTGGCCGAGAAGATGTATTCGTTTCCCGAATAGAAGTTCACCACCCTGTTCACCTGCCTTTCGTCGAACCTTATGCACACGTAGGCGCCTGTTTCTTCGACTTCAAATCCGGTTTCCTTCCCGAACGTCGACACCTTAGGCAGGACTTCTATTCTTACCCCGAGGCGCTCCTCAAGATGCTTTATGGTCGAGCCCGACCTTCCTATAATCCTCGGCATCGCGTCATTATCCACCCTCACGGCAATTTTGTCGTCCCCTGTCATCTCCACCTCGGCGAGCCTGTCGAACTTGGATATTTCCGACATTATCTGCTTCTTCGCAAGTTTTGCCATGGCGGATTCTTTCTTTCCGGATTTGACCGGTATTATGACGTTCTCCTCGCCATATGTGTAGATTTCATATTCTAGGCCGCCAGTGCTGAAGTCCCGTATTTCCACGACAGGCCTCGCAAGGTCAGATTCCGTCATTCCAGTCGGCGTCCTCACCACCAGGTCAAGCAGGTAGGTCTTGCCGATCCGCCCGTCCTTTATGTAAATTATTGTGTCTACTATATGCGGCACTATCCCGAGCTCCACCCTGCTTATGAATCTCTGCACCGCATCAACGGGGTCGGTGGCGTGGACAACGCCGACCATCCCTATTCCGGACAGCCTCATGTCGGAAAACGTGATGAATTCTTCCGTTTTTCTGACCTCGTCGAATATAGTGTAATCTGGCCTTACGAGAAGGAGTATGTCTGCCGTATTCTCGAAACTTCCCCTGAGTTTCGAGTACTGCGTCACGCCTTTGCCGACCTGCAGGTCCCTCGGGGATTCCATCGTCTTTACTATCTTGCCTTTCATCTCGAAGAATTCAGCAAGCGCGGCTGCAAAGGTTGATTTGCCGGAGCCCGGCGGGCCTGCTATCAGTATTCCTTCCGCCTTCATCTCGAGCCGCTCCATCAAATTGCCGGGAATATCATAATCCTTCAGGGAAAGTCTGGTTATCGGCCGGACAACAGTCATCTCCACCCCGTCCGAGAACGGCGGCCTCGCTATGACTATCCTCATGTCCCCCAGCTGGACTACGCTTGCGGCATGCCCACCCACTTCCACAAACGATTCACTGTCATATCTCGCGGCGTCCATAACCTCCTTTATCATCATTTCTATCCTTTCTGTCGTGAATATCTCGTCGGTTATTTTCACGAGGGAGAAATTCCCCGGCTTCCCTTTCTTCGCCATGGGCGGCGTCCCCTCCTTTATGTGGAGGCTCATGGTGTCGGGCGTGAGCAGTTCCGAAAGCTTCGCCGCCGTCGAACTCTGCACGGAAGGGAAATATTTCGCGCTGACCTTCTCGGCCTCCGCTACCGTTGCCTGCACATAATCGGAAGTGAAGAGCGTCGCGTTCTCCTCTTTTGCGATGTCAAGTATGAGGGCGTCTATCCTGCCGTATTTTGCGAGCTGTATCTCCTCCATCGTCTGCCTTCTGCCCGTCCTGACAAGTTTTATCGCGTCGTTTTCCATGGATCTCAGGCGCTTTATTTCCTCGAGCCCGCGGAATCCTATTTCCCTGCCCTTTGACGCCTGCGCCCGGAGTGCCTCTATGACGAACTCCGGAATTATTATTTCCGCCTCGCGCATCTCCTTCTTTTCTATCATCCCGCTTATTATCCCGGATATCAATACACTCGTATCCGGCACTATCTTGTTCATTTTATTCATTTCAATCACCGTGATTTTTTATTTTCATGTTCAGAATACTCTATGATTCATCATAGAGATGAATGCCATACTGAACGTGAAAAGGATACCGCACCATTCATGGTGCGGTTATTCATTTTTCTTTTTGGTCTGTAAAAACCTCTCTGAGGTTTCTGAGAAGTAAGAGTCAACAATAACATTTTCAGAAAGCTTTATAAGATGTTATTTATATTCTGCAAAATATAAAATCCTATTAAGTGGGAAAAATATCATATCCTTATGAAATGCATGGAGTGTGGCTCCTCCAGTTTTGTGCTGGAGATGGGAATAAGATTCTGCAGGGAATGCGGAATTGCCAATGCATGACATTCTGTTGCCCGGAGGCATTTTATCTATTTGAATGACTGCAACGAACTTCTGAAGTCTGGTATTCGGCTGTTTTCATCATCTTATGAAATGTGGGCTCTGTAGAAATGCTCGACAGAAAGCATCGACGTAGCGGTATACGCATTGATGCGTATACCGCAGCTAGAGGCATTGTGGATACACAATGCCTCTCACGTCGATGCTTTTACTAGGTTTTCTACAGAGCCGAAATGTGATTTTTCGGGGATACCGAATATTAAAGAGATGATTTTAACAAATTTGCAGGCAGGTCATAGATTTCTGGATGTGAATGACGGCAATCAGCGCTTCTTTTCCGCGAGACCTTCCTTCGCCGCCTCGCGTATCAGGTTGAAGTTCTCCTTCAGTTCTTTCCTCGCGGGCTCGACGAAGCCGCGCAAGTCGTCCGACAGCGCGGAGTCATAGAGCCTGTCAAGAAGTTTCTTGTAGGAACCCAGGAGGTAATCCCGGTCTTTCTTCAGCTGCATGTTCTCTTTCTGCATCCGAAGGACGATGTCCCTGAACAGCCTGAAGTTCTCCTCGCCGCGCTCCAGCCTTGAGTCAAGCTTCCGCTCCATTGCCCGCATCCTTTTGTCGAGGTTTTTCACCCTGTCGTCCTTCGTCGTGAATATGTCCATCATATCACCGGCTTGGGGCAGAATATGCAGCACTTCTTTATGCAGACTTTATCGTCTTCGCCGACTGTGCACAGCTTCAGCGCCGTTGTGCATATGTCAGTCTTCAGTCTACTGAGTTCATTGCCATTGACGCCCGTCAAATCCTCGCACTTCGGCTCTGCTGTCGCTATCCTTCCGCACAGTTCGTTGCGCTCCCTCTGCAGGCTTATCTCTTGCTGCGCCGGCCCGGACTGGCTAGTGAAGAAAAACAGCAGTATGGTCAGGACGAGCACCGCAAGTATTATGTATATCACGGTTTCTATCGCTATCGAGATGCCCTTCATTTTTCATATCACCTTATATCTGGCCTGTTTCTATCTGGATATTCCAGCTGCCGGATGTGCATATCGCATGCGTAAATTCTCCTATTTCAATCCTGTCGCCTTCGTTTTTCCCGCTTTCCGGGGCAAGCCCTTCTATCTTATTTGCCTCGCCGCATGTATATAACTTTGGATACGAAATCTGGACGGAAGGCTCGGGGAAGCAGCCGATATTATAAGCGTCGTCCAGCCTGAACAACTGCGCCCCGCTCCATTTCTGGCAGTCTATCGCCGGCAGGTAGTCCTCGGCCTTTATATGCAGCTGCAGAGGCATCTTTTCGAATGTGTTTACTTCCTCGTCGTAGAAATAATAGCCGTTTTCTGTCACTTCGGTAGTTATTGAAGAATCGTCGTCGGACCTGCCCCCCAATTCACACGCATTGAGCGTGCTGTCGGCGCACTTTATGAATTCGCACGGCTCAAGATTGTTGCCGTCCTTATCCGCTATCTCGAAGTGCAGGTGCTTTGCAGTTGAGCTGCCGGTGTCGCCCATCGTGCCTATCCTCCGGCCCGGAGATATTTCCTGCCCCTGAGAAACATCTATGGCATCAAGATGGGCATACAATGAATAATAGACGACATCGCCTTTCTCATGTTTTAGTTTGACGAAATTTCCGTATCGCCCGCCGCACGCCGTATCGTCCAGAGGGCAGTTGGTGTTTGTTTCTTCGACAATTATTTTGAAATCTGTATCATCCGGGTCTCCGCTTGCCCTGACTTCATTCGTGAAGCCAGCATTGCCCGGTTCTTTGCTCCCGATGTCAAGGCCTTTGTGCAGCCTTCTGCCTTTTTCAGAGCTTCTGGCCTCGTTGAAACAACTCGTTACCCTTGTGCTGTCGGTGGGCCACGACCAGCCGAAAATGCCGCCGCTCCGCTCAAGGCCGCTTTCTATTGGCCGCCCTTGCACCCTCCCCTTGTCCGAAAATATCATGTCAACATCATAGTAGAGCGATATGCCCTGCATATTCGGCATTGCGACAAGCTTCATTTCGTTCTTCGCCGTCCCGATTTCAACGCTGTCTTTTGGCTGGATGAGAATTATCATGTCGTAAATCCTCTGCATGTAGCCTTCAGCGGTATCGCCTGTGGATACTATACTTATTTCGGATGTGGCAGGATCTTTTCCCAAAATAAAAGGAATGTATGCATAGCCTTCCTCCATGCCTGCGGTTTTTTGCCGCATTATAGCGAGGAAGCCCACGGCATCTGCCGCGCTCTGGAGCATGTCGCTGAATTTTGTCTCAAGGCGCACACCATGCTCAAGCCTTGTCTGCAGGCTGCTTGTTGAAGAGGAAAGCGAGATATCGTGCGAAACCCTGTTTTCAACTTCTGAATCGCTCACGAGGAAATCTGAGATGATATCCGTGTTTTCCTCCGGCTGCGGGTCGTCTCCTATGCGTATCCTCGCGCTGTTGGCTTCCAAGTCCCTCTCTATGTATTTGTACGACGCGAATGTCCTGTTGAAGAAATGCGCCGCCAGTATCCTGTCCGGGACGCACAACGTCTGGACACTCCCTGATGAATATTTCCTTTCAGGGGCGTATTCTGTGTCGTCCGCTATTTCAACGGAGCCCGGGACTGCTGTATCCTCGCCTTCCTGCAGCAGCGTCTGGCACGCTGCGTCGGAATATTTGTCTATCCTGCACGACAATGAGTAGGTTTCCTTTTCGTTTATTGTATGCGATAAGACAAGCTTCTGTACGCCGACCGGCCGGATTTCTGTGCAGCCTGACGGCCCGATTTGTGTCGTTGTCAGGTCAGGCTTCGACATACTGCATGAAAGCGTGGCATATACGGACTCGCTGCCGCTATTGATGCCGTAGGTTTCTATGCTGAAAGCCTCGCCAACTTTCGCTCTTGAAGGGAATATCACGGGAAATATTATAAATTTTGACGCGTCTGCAATGGAATTGGTTCCCTGATACCAGTAGCCCTGCCGCATCCTGTCCGAGTCGGAGCCGCATCCGAGGCCGCCGAAGCCTGCCGCGAACAGCGTCTGCACCGTTGACACGTACCAGGTCGTGTAGAGGGATCTGTTGAGGAGGTTGAATGTGTTCGAGAGCTTCGACAACTCCAGGGCGCCGGCGTTCATCATGATGTTCTTCTCGGTGCTCTTCGACACCAGGCTCAGGAATATGCCGAGGAAGAACAGCATCAGTATTATGTAAATCAGCACCTCGATTTCGGTCGCCGCCCCTTTCTTTCTCCTGTTCTTTCTCCTGCGCAGCATCATCCTATGGTCACCTCCAGGGCGCCGCCGCCTCCGTAATGCCTCGTCCTGTTGAACAGCAGGGGCGTCTGCGCCGTCGACGAGAAGCCGGAGGCGCTGAGGCTTCCCGGCCTGACAGGCACGCAGCAGATGGGGGTAAGGCTTTTCTGCCCGACATCCGTAACGATCAGGTTGATGTAATCGGGATTAGGATTGGAATCTCTGCACGAATTGTCCGGGTAATAAACGCGCCCGTCAGGGCATAACGGGAGCCTTGACATTGTAGATGAAGCGATGCCTGCCGAGCACACCCCGGCATCGCTTGGCCCGCACCTTGTTATCTCTATCGTCCTGCCGTCATGCTCTTCTGTAGGGCGACTAACTTCCTTGCAGCATGTCTGCCAGAAGCCGCATGAATTGTCTGCATCAGGTATTTCATCCCTCCCGAGGCTGCATTTGCCGTAATCCTGGTGACCCTTGCTCACGCACACGCCATCAGGCAGTTTGTTTCCGTCGTCATCTGTGCCGCACCCCCTCAACTGGTTGTCGAGCGCCAGCGCGCTTGACCTGCCGTTCTTTATCTCGATGAAATACATGTTGAAATTGTACATATCCACGAGCGATCTCAGCCCTTCAGGCATTTTTGATGCGGATGCATTTTCCACCGAGCCGGTTACCGCGCTTTGGAGCGCCTGTTCGAAGAACTGCCTGTCGTCTATGTTATAGAAGGAAAGCGTATGGCTCAACAGGAAAGGCTTCGTGGCGAAGTTCACGAACTCGAGCGAGTACGCGGCAGGCGAGGCGCCCTTTATCGGTGAAATGCCGGAATACGAGACGGATATGAGCGCTATCGCCAGAACAAAGACTAGCACGATAATTGTTCCCCCGATTTCTTCTGTGAGCGACGACTGTCCTTTCATCTCCTCGCCTCCAGGCAGAATACTATGGAATCAACCTCGTCCGGATTTGCCGCAAGGTTGTTCTTCGCCAGTTCG
>JACPJX010000030.1 GCA_016187365.1 Candidatus Aenigmatarchaeota archaeon
CCCGTTCACCAGCATACTTTTCCACGGCTTCGTGCTTGACGCGCACGGCATCAAGATGAGCAAGTCAAAGGGCAACGTGGTGGGGCCGGAAGAGGTCGCGAAGAAATACGGAACAGACGTGCTCCGCTTTTACCTTCTGTCGTCGCCCCCGTGGGAGGATTTCTACTTCAAATGGGTGGACGTCGAGGCCGTTGCAAAGTCGTTCACCGTCATAGAAAACACATTCAACTTCGTCAAAATGTACGGCGGAGAGGGCTCTGGGAAGGAAATGCTGCCGGAAGACAGGTGGATAATGTCAAGGCTAAATTCCATGGCAGAGTCCTACATTGAGAACATGAAGTCATACGACATACACAAGGCCGCCCAGGAGCTGCATAACTTCATAGTGGACGATTTCTCGAGATGGTACATCAAGATAGTCAGGAACAGGGTATGGCCGTCCTATTCCGGCAGGGACAAGGGAGGCGCGCTGTTTGCGCTCCGCGAGGTCTCGGAAAAAGTTCTTGCAATGCTGGCCCCGTTCTGCCCGTTCCTTTCGGAGAAGATAAACCTTGAACTTGGCGGCGGGGAAAGCATTCACCTCAGGATTCTGCCGGAAGGCGGGGCTCAGGACAAAGAACTCGAAGACGGGATGAAAACAATAAAGGACATAGTGGAGGCGTGCAATTCCATAAGGAAGGAGAACGGTATAAAAATAAAGTGGCCCGTCAGGAGCATATCCGTTGAAACCGAATCAAAAGGTGTGAAAAAAGCCGTTGAAGTGTTCGGGAAGGTCCTTCTTGACATGGCAAACGCCGGCGAAATAAAAAAGACATCTGGCCACAAAAAGGAGTTCCCCCTGGGTGTGGTGCACATGAGCAGGGAAATAATGAAGGATGAGGCCCTTTTCAGGGAGCTTCTCAGGGCGGTGCAGGACAAGAGGAAGAAAGAAGGCATGAAGGTGACGGACAGGATAATCCTTTACATAGACGGCGACATGAAGAAATTCGAGAAAGAAATCATGGAGAAAGTCTCTGCCGAGAAGATTGTCTTCAAAAAACTCCGCGAAGGGGAGAGCGTGGAGCTGGAGGACATGAAACTGAAGTTCCTTGTCGAGAGTGCGTGAAATGGAAAAAGTTGTGAAGTTTCTGAAATCCGTGAAGGAAACGGACAACGTCATCATCGTTTTCAACAACGACGCCGACGGCATGTGCTCCTGCGCGCTTGTCGACATCCTGCTCAGGAAGAAGCTGAAAAAAGAGACACTCCTCATTTCGCAGCCGATGCCTATGGACAAGAACCTCATAAGCAGGATACGGACAACGATACCGGACAAGATAATATTTCTTGATCTGGCGGCCGACCAGCAGGAGCAAATGGTAAAGAAGATAGCCGGACTGGCGGAAGTCCTCATAATCGACCACCACCAAGTCCACAAGAACATGAATTCACGCAGGATTGTGCACTATAACCCGCGTTTCGGGAAGAAGGTCTACCAGTCGACAAGTTATCTCGCGTACAAAATATGCAGCAAAAATCTCGCGTACAAAATATGCAGCAAAACAGTAGACATGTCAGAGCACCTGTGGATAGCGGCGGCCGGGATGATAGGGGACTACAATCTCGGCGACTCAGAGGAGCTTGTGAATGAGATAATGAAGAAATACGGGACCGGGAAAGACCTTTACAAGAGTTTTCTCGGCCGCGTCACGGAAATGATATCGGCATCCCAGGCAACAAAAGCGCTTTCGTGCGAGCAGATCGTAAGAATAATGGAAAAATCATCCCTGGAAGAAATGCAGAAGAACGAGAAACTGCTGGACGCCTACAGGAAGGTCGAAGACGAGATGGCAAGGCTTGAGGAGGATGCTGACATCAATGCCGAAAAGCACGGCCACATAATATTCTACAGCTTCAAGTCAAAGTTCAGCCTCCGCTCTGAGATATCCACAAAACTCAGCGGTAAATTCCACGGAAAGACTATCGTCATATACGAGAAAATCGGCGGCAGGATGAAGATTTCGGCGAGAAACCAGTCAGGCGCCGACGTGGCATCCCTTCTCAAGAAGGCCGCGGAAGGCCTTGACGCGATGGCCGGCGGCCATGAAGCGGCTGCTGGAGCCGCCGTCGCCGCGAAGGACTGGGATGAGTTCAAGGCAAGGCTGGTTGAGATGGGGAAATGATGCACAGGCACATGCAACTCAGGCTCATGTCAGAGCCTCAGCGTGGTTGCTCCAGCGAATCAGGATAGAGTTAATTGCTAACTGAAATGTCCTTAAATATCATGTAAATTATAATTTTACTTAAGGTGTGGAATACGGCAAAGAAAGACTTTTTGTTAATAGGACTTGTTGTTTCTGTTATTTTGGTTGCTGGTTGCACAGGTCAAGTAAATTCACAAAATGCCCCCATGTCTGAATTTACAGCATGTCCAGATGGTCAAACTATGGTAAAAGACCCATCAAAATGCCCTGCTATTCCATGCACACTTCCAGCTACAGGTTGTCCTTCTGGAATGGTCTGTGACCCAAAAACATATAGTTGTGTAGCACAATCTGGTGGAATAAATACCCAAGAAGAAACATATATAGGCGAAATATATTCATCCGAAACTGGGCTAAAAACAACAGTGGTCTATAATGGTCAAGATAGATGTTTCTCAAAATAAAATGAAGGATTAAATCCTAATAACAAATGATTCCGATGGGAGATGTTGGGTTGGATGAAGATTCTCTGATAGGTAGACTGAATTTAAGAGGTTCTTAACTACTAATTAAGTATGGCTATAGGCTTTGAAGCTGTTGCAGCTGTTGGAGTTTTAGTAGGATTTGTGGTTTATTGGAGTCATTCAGTTTTTTATAATTTTTTTATTAAAAAAGAAAATGAAGTCAAAAAGCTTTCTGAAAAACATGTAGATAAATTAGTAAAAAGTTATAAGTCTATAAAAAAGGAAGAAGGTCAAGACATATTTGGTTTCAGATTACTTGATTTAATAGAATTTAGACACATGATAAATGATGGAAAAAGGCTATTTGAAAAAAGTATTCTATATTCTAGTCTTATCTTAATAATTTTTACATTTATCTATGTTATGTATCAGAATACAGAATATAATAATGCAATTTTATTGATTATTATTGGATTAGCAATTTACTTAATAACCAGATTTCATGATATGAATAATAAAAAAGGATATATTGAGAGGTATTTAGATGGCGAATCTCCTGAAAATATTATGAGCGAAATTATTGGAAATAAAGGAAACTAATTATCACTAAATTTATCTTCTTTTTTAACTATTTTGACAAAGGCATTTGAATTAAAAGGATGAAGTAGCTTGTCTTTTTTGTCTAATTCTTCATGAAGGTCTAACAATCCTTTAATAGCAGTCGTATAATTCTTCTTGACTTCTTGAACAAGAATATCATTAACCTCTAATCTATCTTCTTTTTTCCAAATAGCTCTTTTATGACGAAGTGCTATATTTTCCTGCGTAGGACTATCTATGAAAGCTTCATTATGTGCAACATCATTACCGATTTCTTGAACTTTTTCTATTGATTTTTTAATAGATTCTAGTTTTTCCTTATCTACATTTTCTCTTTTGCATATTTTATGAAAAACTACTTTCTTTTGGTTAAAATTCATACGTGTCGCTATAAGTTCTGTGAACATAAAAGTTCTATATGTATGAAGACGACAAAAATAATGGCTTAAGAAAAATTCAAGCCAGTCTTCCACAGCAGCCCTTTTTCTAAGAATTTCTCCACAGCATCTATGGAACTCCTTTTCATCCACCATACCGTTAATTATAGAAGGCATCTTCAAAAGTGTTCAAAAACCAAGACATAACTATAACCCCTCATATGTGTGGGTTCGGCCAAATTTGAACCACCTACTTCCTTGCGACAATAAGGCAATGCTTCTCCTCGTGGGGCTCAAGGTTTATTATTTCCAGGACTTCGTAGCCTGCGCGCACGAGCTTCCCGGCCTCCTGCTCGTAGACTTCCTCGGGCCTCTTGGTGACGTCGATGCTCTGCGACTTCACGGCTATCAGCAGGAACCCGCCGCTCTTGAGGAACGTTTCGGCATTGCGTATCGCAATCTCGGTCTCATCAGGCTGAGCCGCGTCGATGAATACTATATCACACTCTTCTATCCATGAGTAATTTTCTGGCTTGCGGGCGTCCGCCATCAGCGGCGCGATGTTTTTCCTCTGCTCTGCAAGCTCCATAAGCGAGCGGAACACGCGCTCCGCGAACTCCAATGCATATACAAATCCGTTTTCGCATATGTCGCTGACATGGCTGACCGTCGTGCCGGTGGAGGCGCCAAGATAAAGCACTCTGGAGTTTTCAGCAAGAGGCACGCTTTTCATGCCGTTCGCTATCGCGGCGCCAAGCTTGCTCCTGGAAGGGTTCCATTCCCGCAGTTCCATATTTTCATGGTTCACAAGCCTTTCGTCATAAACCCTTTTTCCCGGCTTCAGGTTCTTCGTATAAAGCCTGCTGCCGTCCTTCCATATGCCGTCCGATACCTGCTTCATATACCCTTCATCTCCGATGAATCGTATCGCCATATTATACTCATAAATTCTTCGTCTCCTCAACCAGCTCCTTCTTCAGGCGCTCCGACTCGTCCCTTCCCGAATAGAAGTCTATCTTGGCGGCTATCATGAGCTTGGATGAGAGAAGCCTTGCTGCCTTCCCTTTCTCCTTGGAGTTCTGGACCCATGAGGACATAAATATTATCCCGAACTTCGGCGACTTGTCCTTCTTCTTGTTCTTCAGGTGCCTGAACAGGGCCTTCTCGGCGCCCATGAGCTGTATCGCTGACGAGGGCAGCCTCGCCAGCTTTTCGAGCGAGCCTGCATGCGCAAGAAATCTGGAGGCGAGCATCGGCTCCACCAGCGAAGAGAAGTTCGGCATCATCTCCTTCACGGACGCCTTCAGGTATTTCTCGAGGATTTTCTCCCGGCCGGAGATTTCCTTTATCATCCTCGAGTATTCCACGACAACGGACTCGTCGCTATCCGAGAGCGGGGCGCCGCTGCTTGACCTGAACGACGGAAAATTCTCGCGCCTGCCGTATTTAATCACGCTCTCCATGAGCTGCTTCCTGTCCAGCCTGATCTCGGGATAATGCAGGGTGTACCATTCATAGAGCCTCTCGAGAAGCAGCGAAGAAACCTTATTCAGGTCCTCGAGCGCGTTGCTTGCCTGAATTATGAGCCTGTCCCTTCCAACCGATCCCTTTAGATTCTCGCTTGAAAGCAGGGCGCAGAACCTTGAAATAAAAGCGTTGAACTCGCCCTCATCCGCGCAAAAGCCGAGGTTGACGGCGTACTGCCGCATGTTTTTCCTTATAAACAAGTCGTCCTCGCGGACATCGTAATCCTTCATTTCATTCAGGGGGGCTTTTGACATGAAATCCGCAAGGGCCTGCGCCGGATTCCTTGAAAAGAGCCTGTAAAATATCAGTTCGCCGGCCTCGGAAAAGGCGAAAACGCCCATGGGGCACCTTGCTATGAGGGCCTTTTGCATGATTTCTAACCAGTTTAAAACCTATTAAAGCATTGCCCGAATTATAGAAATCGGTAACCATGGGCAGCATAAAGACAAAGGACATAAAAAGGGCGGCGGAGCAGATAAGAAAAATTTATCCCGACAAGTTCAGCGCCGACTTCGAGAAGAACAAGGAATCCCTGAACGAACTCAAGTTAGTGCAGGAGAAGCGCGCCAAGAACAAGATTGCCGGATACATCGTGAGGCAGACAAGGATAGACGCGATGCGCGCCACCATGAAGAGCAGGCCTTACAGGGAGCCTGCCAAAAGGGATGAAGAGCGGCCGCCCATGAAGAGAAGGTTTTCTTCGAGGGGTTAGTATCAAGAATTCTGATTGAAAATCATTTCTCCTTCAGCACCCTTTCAAGGCATATCCTGAACCATGGCGTATAGCGCTCAGGATGCTCCTTCATGTCTTTCCTGATCTCATCAACACTAATCCACTTGCAGTCCTCAACCTCGTTTTTATCCGGGGCGACCTCGCCGCCGTATTCGCCGACGAAGACGTGGTCGAATTCGTGCTCCGTCAGGCCGTTGTCAAAAGGCGCTTTGTAAACAAAGGAAAATATCTCCTTCAGTCCGCAGTCAAAACCCATCTCATCCTTCAGCCTTCTGTGCGCTGCATCCTCTGTCTTCTCCCCTTTCCTCGGATGGCTGCAGCACGCGTTCGTCCACAACCCGCCGCAGTGATACTTGTTCTTCGCCCTCTGCTGTATCAGCATTTCTCCCTTTGAATTGAACACAAAAACAGAAAAGGCCCTGTGCAGCTTCGCTTTCTCGTGGGCTTCCATCTTCTCCATGAAGCCGATTTCCCTGTCGTTTTCGTCGACAAGCACCATGGTGTCGGACATAAAACAATTTAGAACGAAACCGTCTTAAGCTTCTTCCCTCACGCCTTCCATATCGAGACCGACATCTACCGGATGCAGGCCCGACTTCTCCCAGTCATTTCTTATCTTCTCGGCCGTCTTCCTGTCGTAGCATACGGCAATGCCGCAGTCGCCGCCCCCGCTTCCTGACAATTTGCCTGCAGCGCCGTGGCGCATGGCTATCTCATGAAGGAGGCGGAGCTCCGGCGTTTCTATGGGGATGTCGGCCCAGTCCCCGAGGTTGCGCAGGCAGAGTTCATTCTCGTTGAGGCATCTCATAAGCATCTTTCTGTCGTCGTTCTTCCACGCCTCTATCGCCCTTGACGCACAATTGGCAACGTTATCCATAAGCGCCCTGTAAGTTACTTCGTCGCTTTTCTTCTTCTCGTTCATCTGCTTTATGGCGTTTGACGTCGAAAAAGACTCGCCTGTCCATCCTATAAGAAATTCAAAATCGCCGGATATATCCAGATTTTCCACGACAAGCGACGGCCATTCATCCCCGACTATCACAGACAGGGGCGTCCTTTTCTCTATTTTATGCGTGAGCCACTGCGGGTCGAAGCGCGAATAGGCAAAGATGCCGCCGTATGTCGATGCCGCGACGTCAAAAGCCGAGCCCACCTTGCCCTGCGCATAATAATGGGCGATTGCCGCGAGTTTGTATATCTCGTCCTTGCTGGCGTTGTAAGCGTGAAAATTCAATACAGCAGAAATGACAGCGACAGTGGAGGCGGCTGAGCTGCCGAAGCCCAGTTTCTTCCCTCCAACGGATACGTCCTCCCCCCATGTCCTTATGGAGAACGCCCTGAGGGGGATTTTCTGCTCGTCCAGGAACATGAGCGATATCTCTATGGCCTCCTTGATGAACTGCAGCTTGTCGCGAACCGAAGAAATGTCATCACGAAAAACGAGCTTTGAGTTGTTGAAATCTGCTCTGAGGTCTTTGATTCCGAAATCATCTATGGAAATGCTTATTGAATCGCTTTCCTCCACTTCCGCATGCACCCTCTTGTTGACAGCGGCGACCAAGCCCTTATTGCCGACCTCAAGAATTGCCCACTCGCCTGAAATGAACTGCTTTCCGGGGGCGCTGAAGTGTGTCATAACAAGGCTATTTTCAGAGCCTTTTTATAGATTTTTACGATAGCTTTTCAATGACCAGAACAAGGCTTGTCATATGGGACATAGACGGCGTCTGGTATCCCGGATATTCCACTTCTCATGCAGCGAAGGCCAGTACAAATGACTACAGGCCTTTGCTGGCTGACATCACAGAAAGAATGCGACTTTTCGACAGCAAATATGTCGGCATATGGGAAGAAAGGACAGGAAGAAGACTGGAAAGCGTGGGCGACGTTTCAGACATGATGAATGATTTCCGTTATACTGATATGAGGGACAGTGTTTATAAGGGATTGTCTGTTCAGGAGGCCGGACAAAGGACTGTGAAAGGAAAACAATATCTCCTGAAAGGCATGACATTGGGGGAAGTGAAGAAAGCGGCCGACATGGTTCCTTATACGGAAGGCCTTCAGGAAGCCGTCCGCGAGATAAGAAATGCCGGCA
>JACPJX010000059.1 GCA_016187365.1 Candidatus Aenigmatarchaeota archaeon
GGCAGGTCATGGAAGGAGCAGGGCGTGACGCTTGAGATGCTGGTGAAAAAATCCAGAAGTTACGGTTATGGGAAAGGGGGCTCCACTGACGCAATATGGGAAGAATTCTTCAGGATGGCGAAGGAAAAAGGCATGTTTGCAAAAAATTGAACTGAGAAGATGTGATATTTCACTCTTTTTTCCTGTCCTTCTCGGCGCCCTTCCTCTTCATGTCGAGATGGTTCCTTAGGAGGATGCTTCTTGACTTCATCGTTATCGCGAGAAGGATAAGGACTATGAAAATCGCTATCCCTGTATTGTAGGAACTGCTTGGCAGGAGAACGGACGAGTTTATCACGCCTTCGAGTTTCTGTTTCTTTGACTCAATCTGGGAGAGGAGGGTTCCTGTCCGGTTCCTTTCCGTCTCTACCGACGAAAGGGCGGCAGTCTTTTCCCCTATTTCACCCTCCTTTTCCGTGTTGTCTTTCTCGAGTTTTACGCTCTCGAACCCGGCCCTTGCGATGCTGAAATTCAGGTCGTATTCCCTTGATTCAAGCTCGTCTATCTCGGTTCGGTTCTCTGTTATGACGTATTTGACGGTGAAAACGCTGCCCCTCGAGGCGTAACTCGACGTGATTTCGTTCAGTACGCTGTAAACTGTCTCATTTTCTACAATGACATTCTCTCCGGCAAGCGCGGCTGGACCCAGAAGAACCAAAATTATTGCGAAACTTATGGCAGTTTTTTTCACTGGGTTTCACCTTTTTTTCTTGGAATGACCACATCAATAAGCACCATGAGCGACACTATGGAGATGATTACGGCAAGGGCGAAGACGCTCTGGCTGACCGTGACGTTGGCTGACAGCCTGCTTTCCATCTGGCCGGCTGTCCTGTTGCTCTGGGCAAGCGCGTCCCTCAGCCTGTCCCTCTCGGAGGACGCCGATTTTATTCTGGCGTCAAGCGACATAACATTGTTTCTCAGTTCCTCGTTCTTCGACCTTAAACTAACGAGTATTTCATTCATCTTCGGGAGGTCCTGGACAAGCTTTGATATCCTGTACCCGATGGACTCGGCCTTTCTCCTGTCAGGGATGAATATCGTGTCTTCCTGGCTGTCTGTCCAGTAGACGTCTATGTCCTTCATTATCTCCGGCGATATGACATTGAGTCTGCCGTTGTCAAACTTCCAGTTCACGTTTGTGTCCGCTATGACTATCCGGGGCACATCGCTGCTTTTGAAGTATATATCCATTTCATCCGTGCCGTCGACAGATACATGAAGCTGCCTGCCTGTCGGGTAGAAAGAAGTTCTTTCCGTGTCTATTATGGCAGGCGTCTTTGGCACTATAAGGATGCCGTCAAGCCGCGCATACGTCCATGTTGAGTTTGGGTGGACTATGACGTCCAGTTCGGTCGTGTTGCCGCCGAATGTCATGTTTTTCACGAGGACGGCAAAATCAAGCGGATTGGAGACCTTTCCGAGGGATATGAGCAGGCCGTTGTTCGTTGTTATCCTCTCTTCCTGCAGCATTTTCAGGTCGCCTTCCGGAATTACGACGGAATCGAGCGTTGATACGACTTCTGCCGCGAAAGTTGCATGGACAGCGAACAAAACCGCCAGAAAAATGTATTTTTTCATGTTAATCATTCCAATCGAAATTTTTTGAAACTATCTTTTCTTCCTGATAGGCCTTTCGGCGGCCCGCCTGTTCCTCATTATCCTCCATGCAGTGAAAACTATGATTATGGCGCCGATTATCAGGATTGCCGAGAGCAGCGGATCCGCCGCTTCTGATATCGCCATGCCTGTCGGCGTCTCGATGCCGCCGGTCTCGCCTGCCTTGCAGTCCGCAGAGCATGTTGAAGATGTCTCAGGCCCGTTGCAGACGCCGTCCCCGCATTTCTCGAAAGGTATGCATATGCCGGCCCTGCATGTTGTTGAGCACGCCTGTTTTCCTACGTAGCCGTCATCTGTCGTGCATGCCTGCGGGACAGAGTCGCATTCTTCCCCGGTCTCGACTATCCCGTTTCCGCAGGCGGGTGTCGGCGTGTAGACACACAACTGGGTTTCCGCGGGCTTTGACCTTACGCTCCCGCACCTGTTCTTGTCAACACACGTTCTTTTCTGCAGGCCGCCGGCGGAGCATGCGGAATATGAAGTGCATGCCCAGTTCTCTGTGCATGCGCTGAAACCGCCTCCGCCACCCCCGCCGCCTGAGACAGAAGGTGCCGGGGGCGCCGGTGCAGGAGCGGAGCCGAACGTCGAGTAGATGCTGAAGTGCGGCACCGTTGCCGAGACTATGTTCGCCGCGGTGTCGACCGTGCTTGGCTGCGCCTGCCATGTGGAACCTGTCCACAGGTATATCTTGAGCGATGACTCGTCTATGCCGGATACTTCAGCGTCGGTATATGAGATTTTTATCGTAGCATTCGACAGCGTTGAATTGAGGTTGTCGCTCAGGATTATGTCAAAGTATTTGTTAAGTGCCAGAAGTGACGTGACGCCCGACGCGCTTCCTACAGGGTTCGTGTTGTATGACAGGACGTTGATACTTCCGGTAGCCGACGAATTTGTTACAAGGTCGAGTGCGAGTCCGACGCTCGTATTGACGCTGTTCGTGGTGTTGGCTGCAGTTGTCACCGATGAATTTGTAAATACGGATTGCGGCGTTGTAGTGGAGGATCCTGTAAGGACTATCACCAGCGCTTTGTTGATGCTCCTTGTTCTTGACAAAACGTCAGATGCATTTATCTGAACATAATAAAGACCTTCGGCAAGGCCTGTGGTATTCCACGTGAAGTTGTAGAGTTCCGAGACCTTGGTCATGTTCGTCACGTATACCACGCCGCCCGACTGGTTCATGAGCGTTGCACTCACTGTCGCGTCGTTCACGCCGGCAACGTCAGTTATGTTGGCCGTTATGTTGACGACGGTCCCTGCGGCATTGATTTTTGTCGCATTGACCGAAGCTACAAGCGGAGCGAACAGGTCTACAGACGTGTTTGTGGTGCCTGAAACATTTGTGTTGTTTACGTTGTCAAATGCCATTATCTTGTAATACACAAGCCCTTCAGGCGATGATGTATCATTGAAAGATGTGGCTGTCAGCATGGAACTGACGTTAGTGTAAGTCGCATTGTCATTCGACCTCATGACCATGTAGCCGCGTATCCCGCTTCCGGTGTCAGTCGCCGGAGTCCAGATGAGATTTGGTATTATGGTTGTCAGCGAAGGCATCTGGAGTATTGCCGGGGCGGAAGGTGAAGCAGCGTCTTTTGCAATATTGAGCTGAATGCTTGCTGGATTGCCCAATAAATCCGTTATGTTTATGGACACTGTCCCGTTTGACGAAGTGTTATTCAGGATATACGTCACAGACCACAATCCCGTTAATGCACTGAATGTCGATACATTGGTATAAGGCGATGCAGAAAAGAATGTCCCGAGGCTTGACGCGTCTGATGATGTACCGTTGACCACAAGCTGTTCAGACACCACACCGCCGAAATAAATTACAGGAGATGAAAGATGTAGAAGGTCGCTTGAATCGTTCAGCGAATGAGTGGTTGCAGGCGGCGTGTTGTCGAATACGAGCTCTATATCGGTCCTGTTAGAGTTGCCTGCGGCGTCCGTGACGTTTATGCTCAGGTTTCTTGTCTCAGAGATGCTGCTCATGTTAATGTGAAGAATGAACGTATAGGGCGCCGTCGAATCCGAGAACGTCTGCGTCCCGTTCACGAGTTTGACTGTAAGTGTTGAGGCGTCGCTTGCGTTTATTGTGAACGTAAGGTTCTGTCCGCCTCCGATACCCGGCAAACTGCTTATGATATACGTAGCACTGCCTGAGCGGACTAAATTATTTGGCTTGTCTGAGACAATCTCTACGGACGATATTGCGGGCGTCAGGGTATCTACGTGGACAACGCGTACTTCTGTCGTGTTCGCGCCTGACAGGCTTTCTGCGGTGACGAAGTATGAATACATGCCGTCCTCAAGCGTTATTGAAGTGCTGAACACGCTTGGCGTGCTGTTTGTCATGTTGATTATGGTTCCTGATACGTTTGCATAGACTCTTGTCAGGTCTGGCATGATGACGGTCGCGTTTATGGTCAGCACTGATGTGTTGATGTATGTGTTATTCAGGGGAGTCGGGTTCGTGAAAGCCACTTTGGTTGTATCTATCTCAAAAATGGTCTGGTTGGTAAGGTATGCTGAATTGTTTATTGTAGTGTTTGCCCTTGCCCTTATGCTGAAGAATCCTGATGTAAGGTTCGTTATATTCCATGTTATGCTGCCGGTTGAGTTGCCTATGTTGACGAATGAGCCTGTATGGTTTGCTTCATACTGATAAGTTATTGTATCGGTATCATTGTCCACGCTTCCGCCGGCTGTGAATGTGAAGGCCGAGTATGATGAGTTGGCTTTGGTGATATCTGATGTGACAAATGTAGGCATTGTCGGCGGTGAATCAAGAACCGTTGCAGCGCTCGAGTTTGTCGCATTGCCGCTCGCGAAGCCGTCGTTAGGGGTGACTTGGCAGGTTATGACGTCGCCGCGCTGGAACTGCGCCGCCCCGTCAAGGGTACTGGAAGTCTGGCCTCCTATGACAACGCCGTTCTTTATCCACGCATATGTGGTGGTTACAGTATCGTTGTCAGCGTCTGCAGAATTTTGTGGCGTGCATGATATTGTTGTGTTAGTGTAGGCTTCCGTCGGCGTGATTGCAGGAATGCCGGTCGTTGGCGGCGTATTCGCAGCCGTCACGCTTGCGTTGACAAAGTCGCCGAATCCCTTTGATGTCTTGTAAGGCCGGACTTCGACAGTTATCATGTCAAAGTGAGTGAAGGTGTCGTTGTACGTGTTCGTGATCAGTGTGTTGTTCTGGACGCCAAGGAGCGTATTATTTGTAGAAAATGCGCCATTCTTGTACCATATGAATGACAAGTTGCCTACATAGGCGGTAGTGAAGTTGATGACCGTCGAGACCGTTATCTGTGTTGTGACGTTAACAAATGCAGGCAGGCTCAGCGTCGTTACCGACGGCAGTGAATGAGGGTTGAATGACAGCGTGACAAAAGCCGAATTGATGTTGCCTGAAGTGTCGTTGGACCATATCCTTATTGTATTGTTGCCTTCCACCAAGTCCACACTGGTGTTGGTGTTGCAGGCAAAAGTGGAATTTGCGCCGTTCATCTCCGCTTTGCAGACATCCACGGGCTCGCTGAATGTGGCGTTCACGGTGACATTTGAGGTGATGTTGTAAGTTATGTTGAGCGGCAGATTCACTGTTATA
>JACPJX010000060.1 GCA_016187365.1 Candidatus Aenigmatarchaeota archaeon
GAGGAAATAAACAAGGTCGGCGAAATCGTTTCGTCATACCTGGACCCTTCGGCGCAGGTCATGTGGGGCGCGAGGATACTTCCGGAATTCAGGCACAAACTTCAGGTCATAACGATAATCACAGGAGTGAAGTCGCCTTACATACTCGGGCCGGGCGCAAGGCATGCGCCGAAATCCGAGCTCGGAGTTGACATGCTAAAATAAAGCAATCACCATGAATTCTGACCACACCCCAAGAGTCGGCCAATGCAGGCGTTAAGCGCTTTCAGCGCTGGTGCTTGCATTAGTCATGCAGCCGGCACAGATGCCCTGCGGTCCCTGAGGGACTTTTCGGCGTCCGGCCGGCTGCGAGACTCATTTTTCTCCTCCGCTTCTTTTTTAACATTGCTTTTCTTATTAGTTATAATGACCAAAATAACTCCTGAAACGATAAGGCACATCGCCTCCCTTGCAAGGCTGAACCTCACTGCAGGTGAATCAAAAAGATTCCAGGCAGACATGGAGGAAATACTGAAGGCGTTCGACGTCCTGAACTCGCTGCCGACGGAGTCGGAGCCTTCTTTCCAGCCCATGAAACTGGAAGCCGTGCTTCGCGAGGACGAAAAAGAGCCTCCGCTCACGCAGGAACAGGCTCTTTCCAACACCAAACACAAGGAGAAGGGATTCTTCAGGGGGCCCAAAGCAGTATGAAAAACGAAGGATCCGTTTTTGGAATATTGATATTATGTGATGGGGTATGAGCAAATACAATATTTCTGTCTCGGAATTTCTCGAGCGCAGCGAGGGCGGCGGCATCGACTACGTGGATTTTATCGCCGCGTTCCGCGAGGAACTGGCGAAATGGAAGAAGTTTAATTTCCTGCGGCTGCAAACGGAGATGAAGTGCGCGCCGAAAAAAATCCTGTACGGGCTGCCGGTATCGGTGAAGGACTGCATATGCGTCCAGGGAGTGGAAAGCTGCGCCGGCTCCAGAATACTCCAGGGGTACGTGCCGCCTTTCAGCGCCACAGCGGTGCAGCGTGCAACCGGAGAAGGGGGCAATATTATAGGAAAGACGAACCAGGATGAGTTCGGCTTCGGAACTTTTTCCACGAATTCCGGATACGGAATCCCGAAAAATCCCCATGACGCCGAGAGGACATGCGGCGGCTCTTCCGGAGGTTCAGGCGGTCTCACCGCTGCTCTTGACATGCCGCACATAAGCCTCGCCGAAAGCACAGGAGGCAGCATAACGGCTCCCGCGGCGTTCTGCGGCGTCGTCGGGCTCACGCCAACGTACGGCCTTGTGTCAAGGTATGGCCTGATAGATTATGCGAATTCCCTTGACAAGATAGGCGTCATCGGAAAGAATGTCCGCGACGCCGTGCTCATGCTTTCGGTCATCGCAGGCCATGAGCCGATGGACATGACGTCGCTGCCGGCGCAGAAACAGAACTATCTGCAGCATACCGACAACGGGGCGAAGATGAGAATAGGCGTGCCGAAGGAATATTTCTCGGGCGCGGACGAGGAAGTGGAAAAGAGCGTGTGGGACGCGATAAAGAAACTTGAAGGCGAGGGCGCTTCCTACAAGGAAGTGTCGCTTCCGCACACGAAATACAGCCTTGCCGCATACTACATCATCGCAACGTCCGAGGCGTCGACAAACCTGGCGCGATACTGCGGCATGAGGTACGGCATGCACGGGAAGCTGGAGGGAAACTTCAACGAATACTTCTCCGGCGTGAGGACAGAAGGCTTCGGTGCCGAAGCGAAGCGGCGCATCATACTGGGCACATTCGCGAGGATGTCCGGATACAGGGACCAGTACTACATGAAGGCGATGCGCGTGCGAACGCTCGTGATAGAGGACTTCAGGAAGGCGTTCAAGGGGGTTGACGTGATTGCGGCGCCGTCGATGCCGATAATGCCGCCGAAGTTTTCCGACATCCGGAAGATGACGCCGCTGCAGAACTACCAGATGGACGTCCTGACCGTGCCTGCAAATCTGGCTGGAATACCGACGCTCTCGGTGCCGTGCGGGAAGATGACAGGCCTGCACCTGATCGGCGACCACCTCCAGGAAGGAAAAATCATTTCGGCAGGTGCCGCATACGAGAGGGTTAGATGAGCATGAAATTTTCAGAGGGGAAGGCTGTAGGGAAATTCAGACTGAAGGACGGAAGGGAAGTTATCGCTAGGCTGCCGAGGAAAGGAGACGAAAAAAAACTTCTGGAATACATAAACTCCCTCATAGGGGAGAAGGTCTACATTCTCGAATCGAAGAAGAAGACGCCCAAGGAAGAGAAGGAATACCTGAAAAAACTCCTTGATGGCATGAAGAAGGGCAACAGAATCGATATTATTCTGGAATGCGGCGGCAAAATAATATCCGTCATCGGCACCGAGAAAAGCGAAAGCGGGAAGAAGGACAGCCACGTGTGCAGCATAGCGCTCGGCATCGTAAAGGAGTACAGGGGCCTTGGCATCGGGAACAAGCTGATGGAAATGCTTATTGACATGTCAAAAAACAAGATGAAATGCAGGATAACAAGGCTTTCCGTATACGAGCCGAATAAAGTGGCGATAAGCCTCTACAGGAAGCACAAATTCCGCGAAGTTGGTAGAATACCGAATGGCATAAACCATTACGGGAAATTCATCGACGAGATAATAATGGTGAAAGAGTTATGACAGGAGAAATGAAGAGAGAAATGGAAATAAAAGAGTTTGAATGCCCCTTTTGCGGTTTCAAAAAGCCTGTAACTGTGCATGACAGGCTTTTCAATGAAGAGACCGGAGAAGAAACCGGATACGGCATAGATTACTGGGATTGTGACGGCTGCGGTGCTGAA
>JACPJX010000061.1 GCA_016187365.1 Candidatus Aenigmatarchaeota archaeon
AGCTCCTCCCTCGTCAACGGGTTGTTTATCAGCTGTTTCTCTTCGTAAGGTTCAAGGCCTCTCCCATCGAGAAACACCCTTAAGTTCGACAGGTACATGTTGCAGTGGCCGCATGCCTCGTTCTTGTACACAATCACATTTGGCTGGGCCAGTGATGCGAAAGAAAAGAGCAATATAAAGAGGATAAAAAAAGAAAAAAATCTCATCTAACACCCTCCTATCTGCTGCGGGAGTTGCTGGAGATTCGAGGGCAGCTGCTGCGATGCCTGCGGCTGCTGTACCTCGTTCGTGCCGGCAACTGCGTAGCCGGAGAGCCTGTTCTGGATGTTTGACAGCTGGAGGCCCTGCATTGCGCTTATCAATATGAGCAATACAAGCGCAGCTATCACGACGCTTTGTTTCTCCATTCTAGCACCCTCCTATCTGCTGCGGCAGGCTGCCTATTGTCTGGCCTGTTATTCCTGACGATTGCACATTGCCCGACTGCTCCATGTAGCGCTGGACCATCTGCTGCGGGAACGAGATGGATTTGACCTTCAGGACCTCGTCCATTATCTGCTCGTCTGTCATGTTCGTGTTTATGAGCAGGTATTTCATGAGGCCCCTCATCGCGGCGCTGTGGGCGCATCCGCATGCCGGCTGGCCGTTCCTTTGTATGAGGGTTGTGGCTCCGCAGCAAAACTCGCACGCAACTGACATGCCCATATTTACGTACCGTTTCTGGGCCGCAGATGACATGTCGGAGAACTTCAGCTTGCCGTCTTCATACAGGTCTCCGTCAAGTGCCGCCATGATATTCAGGGCTTCTTCGGGCTTCTCATAATCTACGCCCAATTCTTTCCCGTACCCTTCCGGCACGCCTCTGGGTATCACGCTGTCAATTGCCTGCTGCAGCGCGAAACTGTTGTATTTTATTTCCGGCTGCCCTGTCCGAACTTCCGCAGCCTTTGTTTGTGCAACCATCCCGCCTGATATGCCTGCCAGCGCAAACTGGTTGTAGGCCACAACCAGAAACGCCGCTATCAGGAGGGTGTATACGACCTTTGATTTGTCTTTTTCTGTCATGCCAATAAGTTGGGTGAAACAGCCTATAACCCATAAGGTGAAACCAGTTTCACCATGACGGTTAAGGGCTGTTTCATTCATAGTTTCATCATGAATACGCTGGACAGGATAATGGTGGCCATGATAGTGCTGTTCTTGGGAAGCATAGCAAGCACGATATTCATGTGGAGCCCCATGCACCATCTGGGCATGGGGTTCATATGGCTGGCTTTCATCGTGGTTGTCGTGATCATTATGACGAATGAAGTTTCAGGTGAAAAGCCGAGGAAAAGAAGAAAGAGGTGACATGCATGGAAAAAAAGCAAAAGAAGAAATCCGGGAAAAATGTGTGTGAGTTTTGCTGAATGTGTGAATGAATGGAGGTGACAAAATGGCGAAAAAATATTCGGAATGGAGCCCCAAGGCAATGGGCAGGTGCTGCGGAATATTCGGGTTTATTCTGGGCATATTAGGAATCATATGGCATGCAGGATTTGGCCAGCCTACGGTTGCGCAGATTCTGTACCCATGGTTCACGCTTTCAAGCCCTTCCATAGCGCTGGGAACGCTGATAGGATTCACAATCATAGGGTACATATCAGGCTACCTGTGGGCTTTGGTCTACAACTGGGCGCTGAAGAAGTAAGGGGATTTGAAGATTCTTTATTTTTTATAATTATTACAGATAATAGATATGTGGCTGAAACAGAAGAAATAAGAATAAAGCCCATAGGCTTTGTAAGAAATAATGTCAAAGAGCACAGGTTCGGACATTTTGCAGGCGAAGTTTCTGAAATCGTGGTTGATGAAAAATTTTCCGATGCGCTTGACGGCATAGAGGATTATTCTCATGTGATAATTGTATACTGGATGGACAAGGTAAAGGATTACGTGGTAAAGCACCAGCCGCAGGGCAATCCGGATGTGCCTGTAGTCGGGATATTCGCATGCAGATGCCCCAGAAGGCCGAATCCCGTTGCAATTACGACAGTGAAACTGATGGGGCGCAAAGGAAACAGAATAACGGTAAAGGGCTTGGATGTGCTGGATGGCACGCCGGTGATTGACATAAAGCCTTACTGGCCGCAATACGATAAGGTGGACAAAGAAAAAATACCCGCATGGGTCAATAAACTGGATTTTTAATTCCTGTTCTTCATCATCACGACGTTGGTCATGCCGCGCCGCTTCCTTTCCACAATACCCTTTGCCTCAAGCCTGTCAAGTATGCGGGTTACCTTCACCTTGTTCATGCCGCTTTTCTCGACGAGCTCGCTCTGGAATATGGCGCCCTGTGAGGAAACCATCTCAAAAAGTTTTTTCTCGTCAGGCTCGAGGCTTCTGGTTTCAGGCTGTTTTTTTGGTTCGGGCTTTGCGCCTGCAAGAAACAGATAGATGCCGAAAATTCCAAGGCTCACATCTATGACGTAGCCTATTATTGATTCGGCGGGCATTGAGTTTGTGAACGGGCATATGTTTTCAGGAAGGTTGCAGTCCTGGTGAAGGTACTGGTTGAGCTGGACTATGTGGAGCGTGAATGCGGTTATCACAAAGAAAAGAAAAACTGATATGGCGATAAGGATGATTCCGTACTGCTTCCTCTGCGTCATATTCTTCATAGCCTGAACCTCTTCATGAGCAGCGAGTTGCCGACAACGCTGACGCTGCTGAAGGCCATCGCCGCCGCTGCTATTATAGGATTGAGCAGGAAACCATTAAAGGAGTATAGGATGCCGGCAGCTATCGGTATTCCTGCCGTGTTGTAGATGAACGCCCAGAAGAGGTTCTGCTTTATTTTCCTTATGGTGTATTTGCTGAGATTTATTGCCGAAACGACGTCGCGCAAGTCATTTTTTATCAGCACGATGCCGCCTGTTTCTATCGCTATGTCCGTCCCTGCGCCTATGGCTATGCCGACGTCAGCCTGAGCAAGAGCAGGCGCGTCGTTTATGCCGTCGCCGACGAATGCGACCACATGGCCTTCTTTCTGCAGTTTTTTCACCTCGTTCGCCTTCTCCCCAGGCAGCACCTCGGCAAGCACGCGGGTTATGCCGAGCTGGCCTGCTATGGCGCTTGCGGTTCTTGAGTTATCGCCGGTTATCATCACGACCTCCTTGCCCATTTTCTTCAGTTCCTGAACAGCCTCCTCTGAATTTTCTTTCAGCGTGTCCGCAATGGCTATTATTCCTACTGCCTTTCTGTTTATTGCGACGATCACGGCGGTCTTGCCCCCGTTCTCCAGTCTTTGCATCTCATCCTCGAAACCGTGCTTTATCCCTTTTTCTTTCATCAAACTTCTGCTTCCGACGGTTATTGTCTTTGTCCCGGCCTTTGCTGTTATTCCCTTCCCTTCTATCGTATGGAAATGTGTCGCCTTTGGGATTTTTATCTTTCTTGCCTGCGCCGCCTTCACTATAGCCTCGCCCAGCGGATGTTCGGAGCCCTTTTCTGCGGCAGCCGCATATTTCAGCGCGTCCCCGCCCGTTACATCGGTAACTTCAGGCTTTCCTTTTGTGAGCGTTCCCGTCTTGTCAAAGATGATTGTAGTGATTTTGTGCGCCGTCGCAAGCGATTCGCCGCTCTTTATGAGGATGCCGTGCTCCGCGCCCTTCCCCGTGCCTATCATTATTGCCGTCGGCGTCGCCAGGCCCAGCGCGCACGGGCATGCTATTATAAGCACGGCTATCAGTATCGTGAATGCAAATATGAAAGGCATGCCGAGAGCAAGCCATGCTGAAAACGACAAAACGGCAATTGCGATTACGGCAGGCACAAAATACGCTGAAACCTTGTCGGCAAGCCGCTGTATAGGCGCCTTCGAGCCCTGCGCTTCCTCGACTATTTTTATTATGCTGGCGAGCATCGTGTCCTTCCCGACCTTCGTTGCGCGCACTTTCAGCATGCCGCTTTTGTTTATGGTGGCGCCTATCACCGTGTCGCCTTTCTTCTTGCCTGACGGCATGCTCTCGCCGGTTATCATCGACTCGTCCACTGCCGAGTAGCCTTCGACGACAATGCCGTCAACCGGTATCTTGCCGCCCGGTTTCACGAGTATGATGTCGCCGGCAACAACTTCCTCCACAGGCACTTCAGTTTCCTTCCCCTTTCTTATCACGACAGCGGTTTTCGCCTGCAACTTCATCAGTTTCTTTATCGCCTCCGAAGTCCTGCCTTTTGCTATCGCCTCCAGGTACCTTCCGAGAATTATCAGCGTGATTATTATTGCAGCCGTATCATAGTAGACCACTGTCATGCCCCTTTGCGATGCGGCAATTGAAGGGAAAAATGTCGCGAAAGCGCTGTACAGGAAGGCGGCCGAGGTGCCTACTGCAATCAGCGTGTTCATGTCGGCAGTCCTGTTTTTTAATGCAATCCACGCCCCCCTGTAGAACTGCGAGCCTACCCAGAACTGCACAGGGATTGTAAGCGCCAGAAGAACGTAATGGCTTGCCATTATTTCAGGCACGGGGAACCATTCCGGAAAACTTCCGAGAAATATAGGCACGCTGAGAATGGCGCCGATTATGAGCTTGCGCCGCAGGATTTTCATCTCCTTCTGCCTGACATCCTTTTCCCTGTCGATACTTTCCTCGTCAAGCGGCTCGTATCCCGCGCCCTTGATTATCTTCTTTATCTCAATTATCGATGTTTCGGAAGGATTGTATTCTACCGCAACTCTCTGGTTCGCCGTGTCTGTTTCCACTGACAGGACGCCTTTTGAGTTCTTCAGCGCCTTTTTCACTATCATGGAGCAATGCGGAGAATCCATGCCGACGGCTTTTATAATGACTCTGCTTCCTCCGGCAACCGCCCTGTAGCCCGTCTCGTTTATGAAGGAAATAACGTCCTTCTCTGTTATTTTTGACGTATCATATTCTACAGTGGCCTTCTCCGAGGCGAAATTCACCGACGCCGATATTATACCCTGTTTCGCCCTCAGTTTCTTCTCTATGGTGTTCGCGCACGATGCGCAGTGCATCCCGCTTATTCCTACAGATGTTTTTTCTTTCTCCATTCATACCACTATAAAAATAATAGAAGCCCCGAAGGGCTCAAAATCTTAGCAGTTTCCGCAGCAGCTGCCTTTCTTTTGCTCCTTTTTCTTTTTCATGCTAAAACCTCCATATATCAAATTATGATATATCTTAATAAGTAATATATTTAAAGTCATCGGCAGAATAATTCTCATGAAAAGAATTAATGCCGATAACATGGTGAAATTCTATGCTCTTATGCTGCTGTACGAAAGGAACCATCACGGATACGAGCTGATAAAGAGCATAGGGGAGAAAATGGAAAAAAACGTCAGCTCCGGCCAGATATACCCGTTCCTGAAAAAACTCAAAAGCGGAGGAATGATCGCGGGCGGCAAGGAGGGCCCGAGGGAAAAGACGGTCTACAGGCTTACGCCCGCCGGCAGAAGATTCGTGAAAGAAACCCTTATCAGGCTGTCGGAAATGATACGGATAGC
>JACPJX010000075.1 GCA_016187365.1 Candidatus Aenigmatarchaeota archaeon
ATGAAGCTCATTATAATAAATTTTCAGAAAGGGATTAATATCCCAGAGCCCTTGCGTACATCTTTGCATTTTTCAGAAATCCGCCTTTTAGAAAAGTCAATCAAAGCCCGGCCTCTCTCCTGAGGTTCTCGGCCATGTCGGTCCTCTCCCATGTGAAGTCGGGGTCATTCCTGCCAAAGTGGCCGTAGGCGGCCGTCTTCCTATATATAGGCCTTCTGAGGTCGAGGCGGGAGATTATCCTCGCCGGCCTCAGGTCGAAATTCTTTTTTATGATATCCTCTATCTTCTCTTCCGGAATCCTGCCTGTGCCGAACGTGTTCACAAGCACCGATACGGGCTCCGCGACGCCTATCGCATACGCCACCTGGACTTCGCACCTGTCAGCGAGGCCCGCCGCCACGACATTCTTTGCGATGTACCTGCCCATGTAGGCGGCCGACCTGTCGACTTTTGACGGGTCCTTTCCGGAGAATGCGCCGCCTCCGTGATAACCTTTGCCTCCGTATGTGTCCACTATTATCTTCCTTCCTGTGAGTCCCGAGTCGCCGGGCGGCCCGCCTATGACGAACCTTCCGGTCGGGTTTATGTGGTATATTGTTTTGTCGTCAAGCCATTTGCCGCAGACAGGCTTTACGATTTTTTCCTTCACGTCGTTCACTATCTGTTCATAGGACACGTCAGGATCATGCTGCGTCGATATCACAACTGTGTGAACGCGTTTCGGCGTGTCGTCCTCGTATTCCACCGTGACCTGCGATTTTCCGTCGGGCCTCAGCCACCATATCTCGTTTTTCTTTCTCGCTTCGGACAGCCTCATGGTGAGCTTGTGCGCGAGGCTTATCGGAAGGGGCATCAGCTCCGGAGTTTCGTTGGTAGCGTAGCCGAAGACCAGTCCCTGGTCCCCTGCGCCCTGCTCTTTGTTCTCGGTAGCTGTCACGCCCTGCGATATGTCAGGGCTCTGCTCGTGCAGCGACACAAGCACGGAGCAGTTGTCGCAGTCGAAGCCATATTTCGGGTTGTCATATCCTATATTCTTCACGACGTCCCTGACCACTTTCTGGACATCGGCATAAGCCTTCGTGGTGACTTCGCCGGCCACGACGATGAGCCCTGTCGTCGTCAGCGTCTCCACGGCAACCCTTGAGTTGGGGTCTTTCGATATGAACTCATCAAGCAAGGCATCGGAAACCTGGTCACACAATATGGACATCTTTGAAAATCATTCGAAGATTTTGTCCGGGTGACCTTCTGTAACCGATTCTGATGTAAACAGATATCGTTTCATGGAATCATCTCCTCATTTTTCTTCCCTGAAAAATATTTAAGATGAGTCAGTATCCGCCGAACCTTTCTGCCTTTATTCTTTCTTTGGTGATGCCCATGCCCTGCAGGAGTGCCGTCATGGAATCCACCATCTCGCCCGGCCCGCAGACGTAGAACAGAGCGCCTTTCCAGTACGGGACTGATTTTATCATCTCCTCGTCGACGCGCCCCGTCCTGCCGCTCCATTCATGCCCTTCCGGCCTTGTTATCGTATGGATGACACCAAGATTTTTGTTTTGTTTCTGGAGTTCGTCAAATTCTTTGCGGAATGCGATGTCTTCAGGCGTTTTGTTTGAGTACAGGAGCGTGATTTTTGTCGGGAGTTTTTTTGCCGTTGCGTAACTTATCATGGACATGAAAGGCGTTATGCCTATGCCGCCGGCAATCATTATCGCGCCCTTTGATCCGTCAAGAAGGAAATGCCCGTAAGGCCCCTTTATCTCGAACTTGTCGCCTGTTTTTGCGTCATCAAGCGCCTTCTTGTAGGCGCTTCCGGTCATCTTCATTGAAATCTCTATATAGCCATTGTCCGTGGGTGGCGAGCACACGCTGAATGCCTCGCTCCGCCCGCCGGCATTGAGCATCACGAACTGGCCCGGTCTGAAGTCCATGTTGATGCCGAAACGGAACGTCATGGTGTCGTGAGTCTCTTTGCGTTTCAGCAAAAGGGGCGCCTGATACGTCTTGATTTTCATGATTCTAGATTTGGCGCTGTCTTTTTAATATGCATCGCCAATTCTGTTTATGGACAGGGTAGAAAAGACAATAAAAATCCTGAAGAAAGAGTCCAGAAACTTCAGGAACGCCGCGCTGACGGAGATAGGCCATGAGAGCCATGACCCGTTTCAGGTTCTTGTGTCGTGCATAATGAGCCTGCGCACGCGCGATACCGTCACGTATCCGACGGCAAAAAAACTGTTTGCCGTCGCTTCGACGCCCAGGCAGATATCAGAGATGCCCCTCCGCCGGCTTGAGAGCATCATAAGGCCGGTGAACTTCTACAGGACGAAGGCAAGGCGCATAAAGAAGATTGCCGGGGAGATCGCAAAAAAAGGGGGAAAGGTGCCTTCTGACTTCGAAGAATTGATGAAATTCAGGGGTGTCGGAAGGAAGACCGCGAATATAGTGATGACATACGGCCACAATTCCCGGCAGCATATAGCCGTTGACACTCATGTTCATCGCATCCCCAACAGGCTCGGCTGGATACATACGAAGAATCCCGAACAAACTGAAGAGGAGCTTAAGCGCATCGTGCCGAAGCGCTACTGGAGGGACATAAACGACATCTTCGTCAGGTTCGGCCAGAGCGTATGCCTGCCAAAGAATCCAAAATGTGATATTTGTCCCGTCAACAGGTATTGTGATTATTTCAAAACAAGAGGGACAGGCAGGTAAGGCCGCCGTCCATCTTCCTGAATTCCGACATTTCAAGTTCTACGATCTTGTAGCCCATTGAAAGGAGTTTGCTTTACTGCTTAACTTATAGTTTGCATCATAACTTTCTAGAACATTTCATTCGTGTTCCGCTATTAACCAACTGCAGAAAGTTATGCTGATGTCTATACCTTAACAAGTTTGTTGTTGTGGATTTGGACCAGATCACAGTACACTGAAAGGTGCAACAAAAATTCTATACAAATATAACTCAGTTTATGCTACTTAGCTTAGCTAATTGTCCAGCTAAAACTGGCAGGTGTGAGATCAAAGTTACCTGCTGGATCCTTTGCTCGCACTGAGAAGGTATGAGTGCTTCTTGGCAAGCTGGTATATCTCTTTG
>JACPJX010000076.1 GCA_016187365.1 Candidatus Aenigmatarchaeota archaeon
GACGCCAAGAATTATAACCCCAGACGAATTTGCTTATCAGGTCCAGGCGGCGCAGAATAATATGTCTGAAACCGCCGCGAAATTATACAGGGACTATGCAGACAGGCTATTCAGGGAGTCTAAGGAGCGGATTTTCGGCATCGCCACAAACGGGGCCCGGCAGCAGCTTGAAATGGAGACAACAGGAGCCTACAGGGCATTCGCTGATTTCGTTGATGGAGACCTCAAAAAGGCTTCCGCACGCGTCCTGGAAATAATGAAGCGCGTTGAAAGGGGACATCTGCCCCTCTGGCCTATTCTAGAAACTTTTGTCGGTTCCGGAGAGAGGTATAAGCATCTCGGGGAGGTCGCCACCGGTTCTGTGGCTTTCGGTACCAAGATCGGCATGAAGGACGACGAGCTGGAAAGGGCTGCCGTTGCCGGGGTGCTGCATGAAATAGGCAGGGTTGCAGCCTCCAAGGTAGCAGGTAGGGTTGCAGCCTCCAATGTAAGCGATGCTGTGAGAAGGGAAACACTGAAAAAACTGCCGTTTGTCCTGACCTACAAGATACTTCAGGGCCTGGATCAAGACACAGCCCTCGATACTTTTGCATCGCAGCTGAGATATGATGGGAGGGTGGAAAAGAACGCGAAAGACCCGTTTATATACCCGTTCAACGGAAAATTCATCGTCGCCGGCCCGAGGTACATAGGCGGGGACAGATTCAGGAAGGACTACACTGCATACGGTGTTAAAATAAATCCTATAGGCGTTTCTTCGTCGGTCGTCGCCTTTGTGGACAGGCTGCTGACAGAACGTGATACGGAAAAACTTCTAGACAGGCTTGGCAGCGACCCGGATGTCGTTGACCCAGGCATCCTATTCCAGTTTGTCTCGCACACAAATTTCCTCCCGAAAGGAACAACCGTGGAACTGCAGGCCACCGAGAGAACGGGAGATGGGGATAATATTTCCGGATACCATGGAGTCGTGCTCGAAAGCGGCGGGGATTATCATATTGCCGTTTTTTCGGATAATTATGGAAGCCCTCTCATAGAACCAGAAGGAAGTCCGAGAGAAATCAGGGAAATCCTCAAAGGAACTAGTAGGAGAAATGGTGAAGGACCCCGATACGAGGATGGCCATATAAAATACATAGCGGCGTCTGATGGCATACCAAGAGGCGTTGGTTACGAAAAGGCTGGCGTGGAGCCGTACCTTTACAGGTTATGGTCCGAGAGAATCGGGAGACTTCTGAGCAGATCAGAATAGCCCCGCCAGGAAAATCGGCCTGCGAGCTTGGCTCGCAATGCTTTCGAACCTGGATCCGAAGCTTTCTATAAACTCTCCTTCATAGCCATCCGGAAAAGTTTACCAAAGGCTTCTATGCTTGCCGTTACACCACGGGGCTGTATTCTGTGATTTGTTCCCAAGAATTATAAAGGAAATCCGGGCGATTTCCGCGTTTCTGTAATTGAAATATATTTTGATTTAAATCTGCATTAATTTAATTATCCTCATGAGACTGCTCCTGCTGCACTGCAACTGGGTCGAATACGAGCCGCTTGAAAAGGAGATAAAGGAAGCCGAGGACTCTGAAAGGAAAAAAATAAGGTATACCGACGTTCTCCTGCTTCTCACAAGCATTGAAACAGGCGACACGAAGGCGGTTGCGGGGCATGCCATGAAGGAAATCAACGATTTTCTCCAGAGAATAGGGTGCAATTCAGTTCTGATATACCCGTTCGCCCACATAAGCTCCAGCCTTGCGAAGCCGCGTGATGCGCTCGATGCGATAAAGGCCATGGAAACCGAAGCGAAAGAACTCGGCATAACGGTATTCAGGGCGCCGTTCGGCTGGAACAAGAAGCTTGCGCTGGACATAAAAGGCCATCCCCTTGCGGAGCAGTCGAAGACGTTCACGGCAGGGATGCAGGAAGAGCACGGCGAAGACCTTGCAGTCCTGACATTTGAGGCCAGGAAACAGGACGAAATCCTGTGGTATTCCGGCGCGATGCTGCTGGCGGCGGCAGTGAAGAGCCTTTATCCGGATGTGAAACTGGGCGGCGGCATGCCGACAGACGACGGCTTCTACTACGACTTTGACGGCAGGCACTTCTCGGAGAACGATTTCGAGAAGATAGAGAAGGAGATGAACGATATCGCAAAGAAGGGAATATTTTTCGAGAGAAAGTCCGTCAGCAGGGAAAAGGCCATGGAGATGCTTGACGGGGAAAAATACAAGATCGACCTCATAGGCAGGGCCGAAGGCGGGAAGATAGGCATAGTCAGTCTCGGGAATTTCCACGACATTTCAAAGGGCGCTTTTCTCGAGAGCACGGGAAAAATAGGCGCCGTGAAACTCATGAAAACAGGCGGCGCGTTCTGGCTCGGCAACTCGAGGAACCCGATGCTGCAGAGGATACACGGGATATGTTTCGCAACGAAGAAGGAGATGCAGGAATATCTGGAAATGAGGAAGAAGGCCGAGGAGATAGACCACAGGAAGCTCGGCAAAGCCCTTGATTTGTTCAGCTTCCATGAAGAGGCGCCCGGCATGGCGTTCATGCATCCCAAAGGCACGCTCATAAAGAACCTTCTCCTTGACTTCTGGAGAAAAGAGCACCAGAAGCGCGGCTACCATGAAATAAGCACACCCATAATAATGAACAGGACTTTGTGGGAAAAGAGCGGCCACTGGGAGCAATACAAGGGGAACATGTATTTCACCGACATCGACAACCAGGAGTTCGCGGTGAAGCCCATGAACTGTCCCGGCGCAATACTCACATACAAATCTACAAACAGGAGCTACAAAGATTTGCCCCTGAGGCTGGCGGAGATAGGGCTCGTCCACAGGCACGAGCTTTCCGGCGTCCTTTCAGGGCTTTTCAGGGTGCGCAGCTTCAGCCAGGACGACGCCCACATCTTCGTGACGCCGGAGCAGATAGAAGATGAAGTCTCGAAAGTCATAGAAATGATAGAGTTTTTCTACAAAACGTTCGGGTTCGAATACCACATGGAACTTTCGACGAAGCCGGAAAATTCCATAGGCAGCGATGAGATGTGGAAAAAAGGAGAATCAATACTGAAGAGCATTCTCGACAAGAGAAAAATAAAATACAGGATAAATCCGGGAGATGGCGCGTTCTACGGGCCGAAGATAGACTTCCACATAAAGGATGCCATAGGCAGGACGTGGCAGTGCGCCACATGCCAGCTGGACTTCTTCATGCCCGAGCGTTTCAATTTGGAATATGCAGGCCAGGATGGGAAGCTGCACAGGCCTGTCATGATACACAGGGTCCTGTACGGGGCGATAGAGAGGTTCATGGGGATACTGATAGAGCACTATGCAGGCGCGTTCCCGCTGTGGCTTGCGCCGGTGCAGTGCACTGTCCTGCCGATAACCGACAGGAACGTAGGATACGCGGAAAGCGTCAGAAAGAAGTTTGAAGAGAAAAACTTCCGCGTTTCCCTTGACGCGGGCTCGAAGACGCTGCAGTACAAGATACGCGAGGCGCAACTGCAGAAAGTTCCATATATGCTCATAGCCGGAGACAAGGAGCAGAATGCCGGAACGATAGCCGTCCGCGGCAGGGACGGCAAGACGGCGTACGGCGCCGCCGTGGAAGATTTCGCCGCGCAGATGACGAAGGAAATAGAAAATAAAAAATGATCACTGACCCGAGATTTCATCCGCATAGCTCTGTGCAAGCTCCAGCGTCCCATCCGGCCTCTCTGCGTATTCATGCCTCTGGTTGCGTCTGCCATATACATGCAGGCCTTCATGGGTTGTTCCAAAATAGGCGAAAATTTCATCCAATTGCTCTCCTGTTGCGACAACTGGAAATCTCCTCATCAAACCACATCTCCATATGTAAGGCAGAAGAGGCGCCTTCCGCCATCTTCAACTACATAAATGTGAGACGATACATCGCCTTGCCTTCTGTATTCTTCGAGGCCTGAGAAAGTTCTTTTAACAAACTGAAGACCAACTCTTCTTAGTTCATCGATAGTTCCAGACTTCGGAATTTCCAGCACATCTGCCACAAAAAATCATCCTCTTCATATTATAATCTTTAATGAATATATAGAAAATACATGTTTTGATAAACTTCTGTATATAAAATACAATTATTTTAAATATTTGTTCAATAAATAATGAAATTATTGCTTATAACTGAACAAATGGCGAGACGATGGACGAAACCGACAAGAAAATTCTCAATCTTTTGCTTGAGAATTCAAAGCTTTCCTACAGGAAGATAGCACAGCGCCTTGGAATCAGCACCGCAACTGTTATGAACAGGGTGAATGCACTGAAAAAGGAAAGCATAATAAAGAAATATACGGCAAGACTTGATTACGAAAAAGCCGGATACGATATCAGCGTCATGATTGACGTAAGAGTGTCCAAGGGGAAACTCCTTGAAGTGGAAAATCATATAGCGTCATTCCCCAGTGTCAGCGCCGTATATGACACGACCGGCCATTTCGACGCGGTAATCCTCGCAAGCTTCAAAAACAGAAAAAATCTCGACGAATTCCTCAAGAAAATACAGACATTTGACTTCGTGGAGCACACGGAAACCCGCCTCATTCTGAACAAGGTAAAGGAAGATTTCATAAAAGTCGGATGACTATATATTTAAGCGGCAAAGACAGATTATTCAAATGGTTCTTTCCGGATATCTCGCAGGGCTCATCGCGTGGGTATTCGAATTCGTGAGGGAGTACGGCGCATGGAGCGTCTTCGGCGTCGTCATCCTCGAAGAGGTGTTCGTGCCGATACCATCGCCGCTCGTGATAATGGGCGCCAGTTTCATCCTCGTGCCTGCCGGGATATCCGTATGGGAGGCTCTGTGGCGGATAACGCTCCTCATAGTCATACCGGCGTCCGTGGCGTCGACAATAGGCTCGTTCTTCACGTACGGCATCGGCTATTACGGCGGGAAGCCCCTGATAAACAGGTTCCACCGGTTCCTCGGCATGTCATGGGACGATGTCCGGAGGCAGGAGAAGAAACTTGAAAAGGGGAAAAAAGTCTGGACGACGATAATAATATTCAGGGCGATACCTTTCTTCCCCATATCGCTCGTGTCGGTGGCTGCAGGCGTGCTCCGGTTGTCGAAGAAGAAATACGCGCTGGCGACTTTCATAGGCTCGGTGCCGCGCGTCTTCGTGCTGGGCTTCCTCGGCTGGTACTTCGGCAGCGCCTATGTAAGCATAGCAACGCAGTTCAACATACTGGAAAACATCCTGATAATTGTCGTGCTGGGGCTCATCGCGTTCCTTCTCTACAGGTTCAGGCACCACATGAGGCGCCACACAAAAAGGATAATAAAACACGCTTCGGGGCACTATAAAACCGCAAAGTCCCGGCTGACTACTTCATAAGCCCCAGCAAAGTCGCCTGCTTCTCCTTTCTCTGCTCCTGCGGCGAAAAATACGCCCTCAAAACGTCGGAGTCCCTATGGAGCTTGTTCCGGACGCCCACCAGATGCAGGACGCGCGACTGGAGTTTTTCGAGCTCCTCGTCTATGCGACGCATTTCGTTCTCCATCTTCAGGATCTCGCCCTGCATCTCCTCGTCGAGGGACATAAGAATGAATTATGTTGAATGGAATTCTTCTGAATTTCATTAACATCTCAAAGGAGTTTTCACTCCTTTGCAGATACTTAATTATGGACGGCAAAAAATAAGAAACTGAATTCCGGCCGGATTCATAACCGTTTGGTCATGTAAAATCCTTCAAGAGCGTAGCCGCGCTTCCTGTAGTACGGACGGACACCCACGCCGGACGTGACAGATATCTTGCCCATCCCGTTCTGCCTCGCAATCTCTTCCGCCTTCTCCAGCAGCATAGAGCCGAAGCCTCGGTGCTGGGCGTTCGACGAGCCGCTAATCGGCGCCATCCTGCCGTAGACGTGGAGTTCGCGGACCTTTGCCGGGCCGTCGTCGAGGCGCACGAGGATGCTATCGCCGGCATCGAACGAAAGGAACATCTCTTTGCCGCCGGACGCACCGTACTCCATGACGCTGAACGTGCAGGTTGCATAATCTTTCAGGCGTATCTCCCTGCATCGTATGCACCGGCACTTCACGCCGAGTTCATCCATTCGCATATGGGCTAGCTGGCGCAGGTTCGTCGTTTTTGCGCCGGCCGACACCTTCTTCTCGGATATGTCGCGCATTATGCGCTTGACACGCACGTAAGGCGGCACAACTTTCTTCATCTCGACAAGGAGAGAAATCATTTCATCATTGGAAAGCGCTGCGAATTCCCCGCTTTCCCACATGCCATGCAATTCGGTGCCTGGAATGACAAGGACAGGATAAATCTTTAGTTCGTCCGGCCGATAGCCCGGGCTTGAAAAAAGTTCCTCAAACATGGAAATTTCCTTATTCATGTCGATGCTGCCGTAAATCCCTGTCAGGCCCGGCATCCAGTGTGCGCATACCTTGAAGCCCGCGTTCTTGAGACTCCTGAAGGCCTGCACATTGACCATCGCATCATGCCCCCTCTTTGTCTTCATGAGAATGTCATCGTCTGTGCACTGCACTCCGACTTCGACGCGCGTGCATCCGTAGGAAAGCATCTTTTCCGGCATGCATACATCGGCGCGCGTCTCGAGCGTGAGGCCGATGCACCGGTTCGCCGCATATTCATTCTTCGCGTGCGCCTCCTCAAGCGTTGCGCTGGCCTGGCCGTTGAAGGCGTCAAAGCACTTTTTTATGAAATCCGACTGGAAAGAAGGCGGGGTGCACATGAACGTGCCGCCCATTATTATCAGCTCGCATTTGTCGGTCGTGTGTCCTGTCATGTGGAACTGCTTGAGACGGCCGCTTATTTGCCTGACGGGGTCATATTCGTTGCGTATGGCCCTCATGGTGGTAGGCTCGACGCCTGTATAACTTTTCGGCGCAACATAACCTGTGTCGTCTTTTCCCTGAGGGCAGTATATGCATGAGAACGGGCAGCTGCCTGCAAGGTCCTTGTATTTCCACATCACGGCCACGTTCGCGATGCCCGAGGACGTGCGGACCGGCTTTGTCATGAGGAATTTCTTCATCTGCAAATAATCGCTGCCGCCTTCAGCAGCCTCGAGTATCTCCGCGTTCTTTATGACGCGGCCGGCGCCAAGGTCGCCCGCAAGCCTGACTTTCTCGACTTCAAGCGCCTCCTGTGTCCGTATTTCGCCGGAGCGTATGCGCCCGAGAAGCATCCTGCCTATGTCCATGGAAAGACTGGTTCAGAAAACTTTATTAGCAGGAGCTCTGTAGAAATGCTCAACAAAAAGCATCGACGTAGCGGTATACGCATTGATGCGTATACCGCAGCTAGGGGTATTGTGGGAACACAATACCCCTCACGTCGATGCTTTTACCAGGTTTTCTACAGAGTTTTAGCAGGATTTATTTAGGCAGAATTATCCCGTCAGCCTCAACTGAGCCGGGCTGGGCGGTTATTTCATCCGGGTGATTATAAAGGTAACAGTCAAGTATCTCCTTAAATGTCAGATTTCCTGCAGATGTCACAGAAAGCGTCGTATCCCCTTCTTCAATTTCATGCGTGCCGGGCGCAACAATGCGGCTTTGGTTTCCGGTTTTTGGCTCGAATAAAACTACCTGATAATAAAACGGATTTCCATCATCTTTATCCAGTTCCTTTCCCGTTCCAAAGGCAAATGAATGCAGTTCTACCTGTCTTACCCTCCCCCTGACTTCTGCAGAAGGTCTGTCATACAGTTCATAACCGTGTTTTACAGGTTTTTTCTGCAAGGACACCAGCCGAGAAGATGGTTCTTCAGAAGGGTGGTGATGACGGCCGTCTTCAATGCCTTGGACGTTCACAGAATCAGGCCGAAGATAGTCAGACAACGAATCAAGGTATCTCACAGCTGCCGCTCTTGCACTTTCTTTCGTCATTGAAGCATAATTGCCTAACATTGGAGTGTATTCGCCTACTTCAGGGCCTGCCCATCTTTGCCATACCAGAACAGAAGCGGCGCCCAAGACGAATCCTACAAAGCCTCTCATGATCTTTTGAAATGCCGGAAGTCTTTATAAGCCTTTTTATTTTTGCTACTCTGAAGTCACTTTTAACCTTTATCGCCTTTAATTATCCCGGAACGCTATTTTATTTAATGAGCCCATTAGAAATAGAAATCGCCGCGAAAATAATCATAGCCGCGGTCGTCGGCATGCTCATAGGGCTCGAGAGGGAAATACGAAGGAAGCCTGCGGGCATGCGCACCCATGCTCTCGTGTGCATAGGCGCGACGCTGTTCACAATACTTTCATTCTCCTTCACCGGCGGCAGTGTTGACACCTCGAGGATTGCCGCCGGCATCGTCACCGGAATAGGCTTCCTGGGCGCGGGCGTCATATTCCGTGCCGAGGACAAGGTCAAGGGCATAACAACAGCCGCTGAACTGTGGGTTCTCGCGGCAATAGGCGTCGCCATCGGCGTCGGCATGTATTTCGCCGCCGCGGTTTCCACGATTGTCGTCCTCGTCATGCTGTGGCCGGCGAAGATTCTGGAAAGAAAGGTCGTGAGAAGGTAAGAATTTTATTCTTGTAATAATGTTTCACTATACTTTTTATTTAAATCATCCAAATATTTTTCTGTCCTGTCAAAACGACTGTCAATAAGATAGTAAAAAACGGCAGCTGTTCCTGCAAGCATCAAAGGAAATAAGACTCTCCTCAGTCTTCCGGAGAAATACTGCATAATAATCACTTGACAGATTTCGCGTGGTGCCAGACCAGGTCGAACATGGGCTCGAACACCTGCGAAGCCGCGTGCTGGCTCTGCGTCCAGAACGCTACATCCTGCGTCGGGTGCGTCTTGTCGTCGGTGAGCCCCATCATGAACTCATTGCCATCAACCGAGCAGAACCTTCCGAGCATCCTTTCTATGTGCTCGACATCTGAAACGTCCCTCACCTGGGCGAACTTCGAAAGTTCCTTCACGACATCCTCGTTCTGCTTCGTGACGGGCATGGCAACCTGTATCCTGACGCCGGCGTCAGAAACCTTCTTCATGAGGCCCGAATGATTCTCGAATATCTCCTGCATGGCGCTTTCGGTCATGACCAATTTTATGCTTTTCTTCGCCTTCTTGAACATGGTCTCCATCTGCTGGAGCATCGCATACCTGCCCTTGAGGGCGCCGGTGACATCCTCCGGCCTCAGCGTTTTGATATTATCCTTATGGATGCGCTCGAGCTCCTTTATCGCGTCGCTCTTCGAGAGGCGCTCTATCTTCTCCGAAAGCTCGACTGCCTCCTCGTTTATCTTTTTCTTCGCCCTTTCCAGCGCCTCCCTCGGGTTCACCGCAATGTATTTCATCGGCTTCCCGGGCTGGAGTATCACGAATCCGCGGTCAGAAAGCGATTCAAGCACATCATAACATCTCGACCTCGGCACGTTGGATATGTCCGAAAGCTCCCCGGCGGTGGAGGCGCCCCTAGACAGGAGGGCCGCCCACAAATTCCTTTCATACTTGTTGAGCCCTATCGTCTTCAGTGCATCAAGGGTGCGCGAACTCACTACCATTATTATCTACTTCCATATTGGGACAAATGCTTATAAATATAACTCTCCCAAAGTAACAAAAAAATACGACAGAAGCCTTTTTAAGCCTTTAGAAAAGAGGCCGCAGATGCCTGTATTCCTGTGCATTAGTGCGCCCTGTGAACAGACCGGAAAAATCAATAATGATGATCCCAGATAGCCTCGGCTTCTTCTTCGCTGAACCCGAGTGCCCTGAAGAGCCTTACGACATATTCTTTGCCTACGGATGCAGAATCTGCAGTAACTCCCACGTCGTTCCCGCGCATGTAAGAGCCGAGAATATCAACAATGGCTTCCGCACGTGCTGCGTATGGCCGACCGCCTTCTTCTGCGGCAGGTTTAAAGGCGTCATACAAAAAACCAATACCATCTCTGACATGCATAATGCTATTGCCCAGTAGCCTTCGATGATCTTCAGGCAGTCGTTCTACTTCCTCCATGGGGTCTCTTCGAACAGCCTGGCTCATGCAAATCACTATCTCAATTAATTATAAAAAAACCTTAAAAAATGCCCGAATCGTCAGCAAAAAATGTAATGCAAAAATACTGTTATTCTTTGCCGGCTCCGATAAGTATCCCTATATGTCTTCTAAACTCATCGAACGTTTCCGGGTATGGTTTGTATGCTTCAGCCAATTCACTCACAAGCTTTCCGACCTTGTTGCTGGTTGTCAAATTTCCAGTTCTATCCAATAGATCAAGTGCCGCTTTAGCTCCAGCATAGCTACCACACTGTTCTGCATCTTCCAGCATTCCCATGGCATATCCGCACAGCCTGCCCCTGGCTTCAGGTGTTATCGGTTCACCCTTTTTTGGCAAACCATGTGCAACACCTTTCATTAAATAAATTCCTCTTTGAATATCGGCTATGAATCGAGAAGAATAATTACCGCCTATTGCATTCTGATATTGAGACTTTCCGTCGGCATGACCTCTCCTGAAATTTCTGAAATCCATATTGGCCTCAGACATTCTTTCATAAACTTGCCCTATCTTCATATCAACACCCCATTTAGTTACTACCATATAATAGTTTATATATTTAAAGTTTTTACATGAATGAAGCTTATATACATGCATGCATATATGCATTATATGACAAAGGTGATTTCGCTGTCTGACGAGGCATACGGCAGCCTGAAGAGATTAAA
>JACPJX010000064.1 GCA_016187365.1 Candidatus Aenigmatarchaeota archaeon
CGAGGCGGTTACCACCGTATCGCCGTATTGAAGCTCTCCGGATTCCATGCGCTTTTTCATGAAATATTCGGCACCCCTGTCCTTGAACGAGCCTCCGGGATTCAAAGTGTCCATCTTTCCCCACAACTCTATCTCAAGGTCATCGGGCCTTATAATGTCGTATAAAATGACAGGCGTCCTGTCTAGATGCCTTTCCATGTACAGGGCTGCTGCGGGCACCTCTGCCATGTCAAGCCTATCCAATAATCTGACCAATTTTATCACTCCATACAGGCATTTTTTTCTGTATTATTAGCTTTAATTTGCAGAAAATACTCTCTTTCTTAGATATCCGGCTGGTTTTTTATATAAATCATCCGGCGCCCGGGCATGATGGGAAGGACGTGGGAAAACTGGATATATAAGCTTTTCCGAAAGGCGTAAGCCTTAAATATCTGCAATATTCAAGAAGTAACAGTTGCCGGAAAGCGGCCGGGTGGATTGACAATGAATGTTCAAAGAATAGGCGAACTAGCTTTCATCGGATTCGTCATAATAGCCATACTTGCAGGCCTGGCGACATACGCCAGCCCGGATACCAGCTACGGCATAGTCACGGCCGTCATGGTGGTCCTGGGCGCTCTCGTGGGCCTGATAAACATATCGGAAAAGGAGACAATTCCTTTCCTGGTGGCGTCAATAGCCCTTCTGGCGGCCGGGACCGCAAACTTCGGCTCCCTGGGAGTCCCGGGAAAGGTCATCAGCAACATACTTGACTTCGTGGGCGCCTTTGTGTCGCCTGCAGCCGTGATAGTCGGCCTGAAGGCGATATACTCGATAGGCGCGAAGAAATGAAGGAAACCGGAAGGAAAATTCCTTCCGCAGTCTGTATATCATATTTGGGGTGGATAAAAAATGAACATGGAAACAGCAGGGAAGTGGGTCTTCCTAGCCAGCATCGTAATCGCTGTAATAGCGGGTGCTGTTGCCACTGCGCAATCCTTCGGGGTTGTGGCTGTTCTGGCAGTGCTGGGATTGATCGTAGGACTTCTGAATGTGACGGAGAAGGAAGCGACGGCTTTCTTGGTAGCAACAATCGCGCTGGCACTTCTGTCTCTCAGCCTAGGTTCGCTGCTTGAGACGATAGGGCAGCTTGCATCCATAATAACAAACATCGGCGTGGTTGCAGGCACAGCCGGTCTGGTCGTTGCTCTTAAGACGATATGGTCGCTGTCTTCAAGCAAGTGAGCAGCAACTCTCATGAATTGCTGTCATCTCGATGAACTTCGTTCATCAAGACTTGGAGCGGCTTTTTTCATTTTTTTATTTTCAAAATCTATTTATTCTGCCAAGCCAATAGAATCCTATGAACATGTTTCTGGCGGCAGGAGTTGTCGTGGCTGTAATCGTGATCGCCGCGGCCTTCACATATGCGCCGCAGTTGCCAGGCACCGAAAGCGGCATCTCAAACATGCCCGTGCTAGGCGGAACGGACATAAATGAAACGATTGCTGAGGAGCCTGCTGAAGAAACGGGAGTCATTGGAACGCCTTCTCAGACAAAAACACCAGAAGCGGCGCCGGCTGACAGCAGGCCGGACCTCGTGCTGGAAAGCATAACCCTTGACCCGAAGACGCCGCTCGTCAACGAACTCATCACCTTCACTGCGACCCTCAAGAACAATGGCGGCTCTGGTATAGATTCTTTCTCTTTCACACTTTCGCCGCTTGTCGACCAGGCGTCCATCGTATCCTCGGCATCGGCCGCCTCGCCGTCACTCGCGCCGGGCGACACCACGACCATAAGGCTGCAGGCAAAGATCACCGTGCCGGGGCCGGCGAAGGTCAAGTCCACTGTCGACACGTTCAACAACATAAACGAGACGAATGAAACAAACAACCAGCTGGTGGTCCCGTTCCGCGTCTACACGAAGCAGAGCTGGGCGGGGTGCTCCGGCAACGGGAAGAGCGTATGCGCCGACCTTGTTGATGCCGGCTACTTCACCCAATATCCTAACTGCATAAGAAATTCGTTTAAATATTTTCCTGTTATATTCTTCACAAGCGAAAGCTTTATATACTATAAATTACTATATAGTAGTAACTAATGGGGTGTTATTATGACGAGGGCAACCGGTTCGGCTGAAGGTAACAGAGTTCTTGATATTCAGAGGCTTTTCGTTGCCGGGGCTCAGGGCGATGAAAGAGCACAGCAGGAATTCGAGGGGCTTTTTAGAGATGCCCATAAAAATGTTTATCTGCCGTCATTCACGTCAGACGAAAGGGAAAGAGAACCTACGATACGAAAATACCTGAAATGGGCGGCCCAGGATGAATTGAATGGAACCGAGGAATTCGGCCCAGGACGCCTTCAATATGTTGTTTCTACAAGGGACGGAAGGGCAGCCGGGATGTCATACCAAAATGTAATTCCCGGAGATAATTTCTCAATAGCATACTTGAATTATTTTGCGGTAAGGCCGGATTTAAGAGGCGCCGGAGAAGGAAGAAGGCTTGCCAGAGGGGCTGTAAGATTAGCGGCCGGGCAAGCGAAAGAAATAGGAAAGCCTTTAGGATATGTAGTTGCTGAACTGGACAAGCCGACGCCGGCAGACGCAGGAGCTGGCGGGTTTTATCAGACTTCTTTCGGAATGGGTGCTCCGGTAATGGACGGGGCGGAACTCGCTCCTTACTGGTACCCGGAAGTGTACGGCCAGGAAGCTGTTCCTCTGGTGTTCGGCATAGCTCCTGTTGACGGCAGCCGCGAAATGAGCCCTGATGATTATGTTGGATTAACAGGCATGGTTCTCGATGATTACGCATCCGACCCTGATGTATACAGCGCAGAACAGATAGGTCAAATCAGGGAAAATATCAGAAAGGGCGTTGAAGGCAAAAGAATACAGATAGCGCCTTTCGAAACTACGATAAAACTCCAATATCCTGCTTTTTCTTGAGATAGTGCATTTCCACAAATTTCCCACCGAGTGGGTTATTTATATCCATGTGTCCATATAATTTTCATGGAAATTCCTGCTTTTATTTTTGAGAAGTTCTTAATGGTCGAAATTCTTAGGAATGCCCCAATAATGTATCGCTGACATGGTTTTGATTGAAATTTGATTTTTTATTAAATATTTCCTGTAATAAAATCGAGGTGCTATCCATGCGATTGAGAAATATTTCCACGCCAAAATGCTGCGGAAACAATATGAAACTAATGACAGAAGGAATAAGATTTGTAGAAATCGCGTGTAAAAAATGCGGTGATGTAATCTACATGAAAAAGAAAGAAGAATATGTTCCGCAGCTTATCGACGATTAAAAAAGCCGTAAGAGCCAGCGGGAGGAATTGAACCCCCAACCTTCTGATATCTTTTATTCATTACCGCAGGTGCGGTTCGCAATATCAGATCTTCGGGGGAATTCTGTTCAATTCCCCGAGATTGCAAAGAGCTGCGCTCTTCCCAATACAAGTCAGATGCTGTCGGCCACTGCGCCTTTGGCGCGAATGACTACCAGATTGAGCTACGCTGGCGTATCTTCAGAGAACAAAGTCCTCAAAAACTTGAAAAGTTTTTGGGATGTCAGAAAGCTATGCTTTCTGCACATTCTCTGAGATCTTGAAGGAACTGAGGATTCCTTCACAGACTTCTTCAACACTAATTAGAACAAGACACTTTAATATGTTCACACGCCGCGCCTGTCCATCTCGTTGTGAACCAGGACGGGGCAGTGCGAGGCGAAAAGCATGGCAGGGCCGAGGCTGAGCCTGATGTGCGGGATGTTCCTGAAGAATTTCTCCGTCTTTTCAGGCAGACCTATGTTGTCGCCGAACACGAAGAGCGCGTTCTTTTTCAGCTCAGTTCCCCTTATATCCGCGCCTGATGTGTCAAGGACAAGAACCTGGCTGTTCCGCGAGCGCTCCCAGACGAGGCGCTCGAAGCTCTTCTTCGCCACCATTATGCCCCTGCGCACTTTCGTTTCCTCGTTCAGCTCCAGGAACGGCGATTTCTGCATGGCAATCTGTATGTAAGAAGCGATGGAGCGCTCGTCGTATCCGAGGCCCTTTATCTCGTTTGAACTAAAGCTCACGGCCTTCGGCCCGGACGGCGGCCCCTCCAGAACCGCATGGAATACCACATCTTTCCGGATGCCGCCCGAAACCCATATGGCGTTTGATATGGCGCTGGCGACCACGTTCATGTTTCCCGCGTGGAGCAGGTCGTTCAGGCTGAATGCCGCATGCGTTGATGCGCGCCTGGCGCGAAGGATGAATTCCCGCATACGAATCTCTTGAAGAATACGCTAAAAAAGGCTTTGCATCATGAGATACAGATGGGAAATATTGAAGGCTTTGAAAACCTCGTCATATTAGTGAAGAAGGATATGCCCCTCAGGAAGGCCGGGAACACCGGAGAGATGTGGAAGAAATTCCTCAGGATAGTTTTTCTCGGAGGCGGCAGGGGCGATGCCGAGATAGATTATATCACCGGACTGCTGAAAAATGAAACCGCTTATGATTTCGTCCTGAAGACGCGCGGCGAGATGTGGCAGGAAGCTGTCATGGACAGGCTGGACAAGGCGCTGAAGAAGGAGAAGGACGAAAGGAAGGCATACGCCATAAATTCCCTGAAGAAGGAGATCTTCAGGGTAACAGCCTCCATAAAAGGCAGCGCAAGATATTTCGAGCGCACAAAGATGGGGCCGGAAACGCTGGGAAACATGTGCAAGGACAAGGAAAGCACCTGGGAATTCATAGAGGAGCTTGCGGGCGACCAGGACGTGACGAACATAAAATACACGAAAATAATAATATGGCTGCACTCCGTGGGATACGGGAAGGACTTCTGCCCGCCCAGCAGGCAGGCGAAAGATTTCGTGAACAAGGACCTTGAATTCAGGTACCAGTTCTACGAGGACGACAAGTTCTTCATGGAAAAGATGCAGGAATTCGCGCAGAAATTCCCCCGGGCGTCGGTTTACGACGTCAGCAAGGCCGCGTTCTTCTTCCGCACGCTCAAGAACATGCTTGACACGCGCGGCCCGGAGTACAAAAAATTCACCCCAGGGGCGATGCTCAGCTTCATGAAAAGGAACAAGTTCTCGCTTTCAGACATAAGCGAGATGCTTTCCGACTTTGACATGAGGGAAAGCCTTCCGGAGCAGCTCCACACATTCATGGCGAGAAGAAAGTGAATTAATAAATTTAATATACCCATCAATTATAATGATAGAACCCAAAAAAGAATTCATGGAAGCGGCAATCGAAGAAGCCATGAAAACAAAAGAAAGGGGTGATTATTCTGTCGGTGCAGTTGTAGTGAAGAACGGCGAAATTCTAGCCAAATCGGGGAACAGGATAAAACTTGACAATGACCCGACATATCACGCGGAAATTGTAGCCATACGAGAGGCAGCAAAAATCCTGGGCAAAAGACACCTGGAAGATTGTATCCTTTACGCAACACACGAGCCGTGCCCGATGTGCACATCGGCTGCGGTATGGGCAAAAATGAAGGGCATAGTCTTCGGCGCAAGGATAGAGGATATGCAAGAATTTAGGACAAGAAACGGCAATAAAATCTGGTCATGGAGAACGATTGATATTCCTGCTTCTGCAATCATAGTCAAAGGCAATCCAAAATTAATTCTTGTCGGAGATTTTATGAGGGAACAGTGCAAAAAGCTCTTTCATTCTTAGGAAATTAAACGCCCTTGATGTTTGCAAACAGGTACCACACAAGGACGACAAAGGTTATCATGACCAGAAAAAATATGAGCGTCCTCAGGAATCCTTTCTCCCGCGCAAGGCCCTTAATTTTGTTCCACATTTGAATCCTTCACGAACTTATACCTGAATTTATACCTTACGGCAGCCCATGCCGCAATCCACAGCACCTGGACAAGGAAATCCACATACAGAAACATCAGGAGCAGCGCGCCCGCAAACGGCACCGCGAATTCGAGGTCCTTGTCCATATGGATATCTTGGCGCGGCGGCTTAAATGCTTTTTTTAGTCATAAAACTTCTTCGCCAGTATTATTCCGGGGTCGCTGCACAGCGTCCTCGCGTTCACGCTATAACTTGATATCATGCCCAGCGCATCCTCTATCTCCCTGTTCACGGATTCGTCGGCAAAATCATTCTGCTTCGCCCTGTCGCAGCCCGCGGATATCGCGTCAACGACCGCATTATGTTTCTGAAGTTCGGGCGGCGCGTTGCATGGGCTCGTGATGCATAATTCCGACTGCACCGTCACGGCATAGTTCTTCCAGCACGTCTTCGCGCCGCCTATCGTCACGCAGTTGTCCGCTATCGAGGAGCCGTACAGATAAAGCACGGCGAACGCCGCGACAAGGATGAAAACAACCGCTGCAAGCAACCGCCTCATGAGAAGTATTTGGGAGCGTATGGTATAAATCTGCAGATTCGCAGGAATTTTTCACAGACAATTTTTTACCACTTAGCAGAAACATCCGTGCTGTACTTCTAATAAGTCTATAATATAGAAGAAAACCTTCGGGATAGTCCGGGGAGAAGCGCCGGCGGGCAAAGCAAGTTTTGGGTTTGCAGGCTGAAACGGCTGAAAAAACTCATAGTAGCATGAAAAGATATCCTTCGGATAAAATATTTTCCCGATGTATATTCAGCCAGACAAAAAAGCTTATATACCACTCTGTGGTATTTATGGATACCGAAACAAAATCACATAACAATTACGAAAAAGTTACAACATGTGGCTGTTTCTTGGGGCAGATGAATTCCTGTGGAATCGTGGCAGAAATCATGATGATAAGGTCATGTTTGACCAAATCGCCAATATCCTCAAAAGACATATGGTCTTTTGGGATGTCAAAGAGCAAAGCTCTTTGAACATAATCACCTGGAGGGGTTAAAAATGGAAAACGACGATATAGCAAACTTCCAAGTCGAGCAGGCCAGAATAATGGTCGTCGGCTGCGGAGGAGGGGGATGTAATACTGTAAGCAGGCTTACAGAGATGGGCATCGGAGGCGCCGTAACCGTCGCCGCAAACACGGATGCCAAGCACCTTGCGGTAACGAAGGCGCACAAGAAAATACTCATGGGCCGCGAGCTTACAAGAGGCCTTGGAGCAGGAGGCTTCCCGGAAGTCGGGAAGAAGGCTGCCGAGGAATCGAAGAACGACCTGAGGCAGTCATTGCAGGACTGCGATCTGCTTTTTGTGACATGCGGGCTCGGGGGCGGGACCGGGACGGGTTCTGCGCCTGTTGTGGCATACCTTGCACGCGAGATGGGAGCCATAGTGATAGCAGCAGTCACGCTTCCGTTCAAGATAGAAGGCGCAAGATTAATGAAGGCGGAGGAAGGCCTGGCAAAGCTAAGGGAAGTCTGCGACACAGTTATCGTGATAGAGAACCAGAAACTCGTGGAACTTGCGGGCAACAAGCCGCTGAGGGACGCGTTTGCAGTCGCCGACAACCTCATCGCGATGATGATAAAGGGCATAACCGAGACGATATCCCAGCCGTCGCTTGTCAACCTTGACTATGCCGACGTGAGGACCATAATGAGGGCAGGAGGCGTCGCGACGATAGGCGTCGGGGTTTCGGACGACCAGAACAGGGCGAGGGACGCGATAACAAAGGCGCTGTCAAACCCGCTGCTGGACGTTGATTACTCGGGTGCGAAGGGAGCACTTATCCAGGTGATAGGCGGAGAAGACATGAGGCTTGACGAGATCAGCACCATAGGGGAAAGCGTCTCGCAGCACATGGACCCAGATGCGGTCGTCATGTGGGGGGCGAGGATAGATCCGGCGCTCAACGGGAAGATACAGGTTATAACGATAATAACCGGCGTCAAGTCCCCGTACATATTGGGAAGGAATGCCGTAAGCGCGGCGGCGAAGAGCAGGGTTGGAGACCTCGGAATAGAGGTAATAGCCTGAGCGTTTCAGCGAAATAGGAAACGCTTTCCCGGGCTCTATAATGTGTGAAGTTCAGAGAACTTCAACATTTCAAAGACCCTTGGTCTTTAGAAATATCCGGGAAATCATCGCTCCGTGCTCGCACGGGGCATTCATCGCGAAGGGACCTAAATGGTTCCTTCGCTCATATCCTCAAAGGAATCTAAAATTCCTTTGGGATATTCAGAGAGCATTTATGCTCTCTGCATATTGACAAGTCCATCGAAATTCCTTCCGGATAAGTTGTTATGGGCATCCACCGAAGGAGTTCCAGCAGACCGTGTCCTGACAGGCAGATTCAATGGCCCCATGGCCATGTTTCGCAGGTCAAAAACAGGACGCCATGAAACCGGCGCATGCCGGTCAAATGGAATGCGGCCATGCAAAAAGGGCCAAGTGACCCAAACCAAGGAAGCCGTCTCGTATACGGCTTTGCTGCAAAGACAGAGAGCAGAAAAGCGCTGAAATACCGGACCACAACCAAGCAACCGGCAACAGCCGGGGGCGGCACGACATTCCGATGTAATTCAAATCGCCCACTGCATCAACACCCCAAGCAGGCCAAAACCAGTCAAGGTTCCAAATGCATTGAGTCTGGAATGGGACGCGTCAGGCAAAGGCGCAAGTGTAGACCATGTAAGTCAGAAACAAAACAGATGCGTGCCTTTGCACAAAGAAGGCCAGCGGACGAAAAGATTGTTAAAAGAAGTGCAGCGGCACAGACCTTCAGAATGAAGTGCCTTTATGCTCTTCGAAGGACAAAATGTTCTTCGAGGCTTTCCACGCCAGTCGGTTTGGAAAGCGGCCGAATGAAAACAGATTCGGCTGGATTCGTCCGCGGCCCTTCATTTTTTATTTCTTCAGCTTTCTGTATTCGATGCCAGAACAAATGACAGGGCAACGTAACACGGTTTAAATCATTATCTGATATATCCCTTTCATGACATCATATGCTGAATTCATGGCAAAGCAGAACAGGATATACGACAAATTCCGCGACACCTCCGGAATAACGGCGGAAGGCACGAATCCTAGCAAGGAAGTCCTGGAAGGGCGCGGCGGCTACATAATCGCGTTCAGGCACCCTCCGAAAATAACCGACCCGCTTGCTGTATTTTCTGAAAGAATATCAAGGACTATCGGCGCCTTAGTATATGGCACTGAAAACGCCCATACGACAATAGCAACTTATGGAATAAAGCCTGATTTCTCGCGTGATGATACAATACTTGATGAAATGGCCGCGGCCGCAAGCCTGACGCACCTTGACATCGAAGACCCCGAATCTGGCTGCAAAGAAAGCCCTGAGATCGATTACGGCGAATGGCTGTACAACCAGGACAGCGTGATAGTTGCCGGGATGCCGAATGAACGTTTCGTGCATGCAATAAACTCGACAGTAGAATATCCATTGGAGTTCAGGCCTTCATGGGGAGCACACATGACGGGAGCAAGGTTCAGGGAAAGAGCCTTGCCGGAGCAGCTGGTAGAATTCTTCAATCTCATGAAAGAGGCGCCAAGGCTTGGCAGATCGAGGCCCACATCAATCGACGCAGGGCATTTCCTTCTCACGCAGGAAGAATTCAGGTTCGTAACTTATGACAGGTTTTATCTTGAACCTTAGACAATTCAGACAAATCTTTTTTGCGGATGAGAATCAAATCTCGCTCTTGCACAGCCAGCACTTGTGGATGTCCTGGTCGTTCGGAGCACCGCACTTGGGGTACTCCTTGCTGTCGCGGTTCGGCCCCGTGGTGTTCGGGTCGAAAGCCGCCGGCTGGTGCTTTGCAGCGGGCTGCGCTTCCTGCATCTGCGCCGCCTGAGAGAACTCGTTGTTTTCGGACGGCGTGTCTTTTATATTCTCGGATTTCACATCCTCGGGAGTCGCCTTATCCTGATTTTTCGGCTTCGAGAAAATGAGCTTCAATCTGCTGAAAAACCCCATCAAATATCTATGATGGAAAAGTTCTTATGCACAAATTTCTTTGACAAATGCATTGTTTTCTATGGCTTCTATGTAGGGCTCAATCGGCAATGAAACAGCCTCATTGCCCTTTAATTTAGCCCTCACAGAATTTCTAAAAGGATATAAAATATCTCTTACTGACTCAGGCAAATGAGAATACTGACGTTTTAGAAAATCCAATATTCCTTGCTCAAACTCTTCGACAAAAGCATCCGTCAGAGTCCTTCCGTGCTTTTTATCAAGGTATTGGTGGTTATCAGCCCATTCTTCTGCATACAAGCCTGTTACGCTGTCAGGATG
>JACPJX010000063.1 GCA_016187365.1 Candidatus Aenigmatarchaeota archaeon
CATTGTGCTTGTAGGGGTAACGTTCAGTACTTCTGTATTGTTCTTGAAAACAGAAGTCGGCGATATGAATGAAACAGGCATATATCCTGAAATTAAGAAACTCTCATTGGCCGAAATAAGGTTAAATCCGTTGTTCACAGGCTCGCTGAAGTTCAGTATGAGAACGTCTATCTTGCCGTTCAGGTTTGTGTCGTTCGTCTTCGCTGCGAGTAGGATGGGCCTTGCCCTGTCGGATGGCGTCAGATTCTGGAGCAGCGGATTGCCTGAAAGGTCTCTTATCGTAGGCGATGTTATGCTGACAAGCGGCGTTGCGTTGGTGTCAAATCCGTCCTCTGTCAGGTTTATTGAAAGCTGCGTTGTATTGAATATGACATATGTGCCCGTTATCGGATATCCTGCTACTGCAACGCCGGATGCCGATGTCACGTTCACGGCTTCGCTGAACTGGAGCTCTATCCTGTCTATCTTGCCGTTTGCATTGGTGTCGTTCGTGAACGAGGATATTATGGACGGAGGCGTGGAATCTATGGTAAATACGGTGTTGCTGGAGTCGCTTCCGATATTCTGCACGACATCGGAGGCATTCACCCTTATGACAACTGAATTTGAGTTTATTGAAGGCACATTCCACATATAGGAGCCCGAATTTGGAAGCTCTCCTGCTACCAAAGTCCATGAGGAGCCCGTGGAATACTCTATCGTGATGTTGTTCGTAGCGATTCCTGTATCATCAGTCGCTGGAGTCCATGTTATTGCGAACAAGGAGCCTCCTGCCAATAACTCGCCTCCGTTTGGCGCCGTAAGTGTTATTGCCGGCGGGGCGTTGTCCTCGGCATAGGCAAGAAGAGTCGTCGACAATGTGTTTCCAACGTTGTCAAAAACAGTGATGTTTATTGTGCCGTTGCCATTGTCCGCCGGGTTTATCGTGTAGTTTGATTCCCATGACGACGAATTGCTGTGTGAATCGTATGACGTGAAGGCCTGCGAGAATGTCACGTTCCTGAAACCGGAGCCTGACTCAGTTGAATTGCCTCTCGCCGCGACCGTCTGTCCTGAAGGCATCATTGAGCTGTATATCAATGCCCCTGTCGAGTTGACGTGCATGTAATTTGAAGTCTCGTTCCACGTCATCATTGTTATTATCGGAGCAGTTTTGTCCAGCATTATTATGATGGATGACCTGTTCTCAAGCCCCGCCTTGTCGGTGCATACGGCAGTTACGTTTACAACGGAGTCGTTCGTTGCCGTGATTCCGCTGAAACTGAAGCCGAATACAGCCGTAGAGTTGTACCCTCCGCCGCTGCCTGAAATGCTTGCCGTTGTCGAGTTGAATATGGAAGTGCATGTTTGTATTCCTGATGTGGTGTCGTTTGCCGTCGCGTTGAACGAAAGGCTGCTGTGGGCAGACAGCCTGAACCATATGTCGGTCCCGTTTATGAATTCAGGCGTGTCTGTCGTTGCAAGGCTGGTTATGGACGGCATTACAGTGTCGACTGTAGTGTTCGCGTCGGCCGATGAAGGCGCGGCTTCGATGTTGCCTGCATTGTCCCTTGCGACGGTGTAGAACTCGTAGAAGCCGTCTCCCAGAAGAGTAGCGTCGAATGTGAAAGTGCCGTTCGTCGTGTTGACGTATGGGACAAAGCCACCGCTCTGGTTTATCCTGTAGTATAGGGTTACGTTCTGTATTCCCGATGTCTGGACTGAGTCATTAGACGAATAGGGCAGCTGGAAAACCCTTGTCGTTTTGTATGATGATGTCAGGTTTACAGAGGAAATAGGCACTTCGGTGTCCACGAAGAAAGTATACGAAATGCTCCCGACATTTCCTGGGGTGTCGAAGGCCCTGACCGACACTGTATGCTGCCCGTCTGACAGGGATGAAAGCAAGAACGAATAGTTGAGGTTCATGTCATTTCCGTAGCTCCCATTGAGAGCCGGAAGCGATACTGGGGCGCCGCCGTCAAGGGCGTAATCACCTGACTGCAGGTTTGTAGTGCCGTCGGAAAATGAGCCAGTAAAGCTCAGGTTCTCCGTGCTGGCCGTGTTGTTTATTGTAGTGGAAAAGCCCGGGACAATGGAGACTGCCGGTGATGTCTTGTCGACCGTGAAGGAAAGTCCGCTCGTGTCGGTGTTGTTGGCTGCATCCGCGCAGAACACGTTTATCGTGTGGGAGCCGTCCGAAACCGAGGAGATATCGATAGTTCCAGTGAAAGAGCCGCCTGTCTGAGAAAGGCTGATGTTGGCGGCTGAGTTAATATTATAGGTTACCGTCAATGGGGAAGCGTCGGTGCACGTCGCGTTCAGCAACGTATTGGTCTTCACGGGAGACGCCGGGCTTATAGAGACTGCAGTGAGCGAAGGAAATATTATGTCTATGGTCTGCGTGAAAACATTCACGACAGCAGCATCTGTCGGGCCGTCGTTGTTTGATGCGACATATACACCATTCTGCGGGATTCCTATCTGGAGCGTGCGGCCGCTTGTTGGCGTCAAGGTGTCGGCCGTGACGAATATCCTCGCGCCGCCGGATGGTATGGTGAATCCGTTGCTGAAGTTCCACTGCGACGCGCTGAGCGCCGGGATGCCGATGGGCGAAGGCCCGATTTCCTTGTCGACGAACCTGTCAAATATCCCGTTGCTGTCGGTGTCGTTCCACACCCTGAGCTTTATGTCGGTATCCATGGCAGTGCCGTTGTTCGAGAAGATTATGCTCGTGGCCTCATCAGGGGCTCCGCCGTTGTCGGGAAGCGTCACGTTCAGAACCAGGTTGTGCTGCGACGCGCTGAAATACGACGCAGGTATGTCGCCTTTCGTGAAATTTGATGCCGTCGAGGCC
>JACPJX010000062.1 GCA_016187365.1 Candidatus Aenigmatarchaeota archaeon
GAGGAAAGACACCAGCTTCGCCCTGTCACACCTCTGCTTCGCCTCAAGCATTTCCTGCAGAGACGACTGAAGGATGATTTTTTTCTGGCCTGCGGCCGCCCATTCCCCCAGAATTTTCTTTTTCGATTTCAAAGCGGCTGAAACAGACGCGTGGCAGCACTGTGCTGCAAGCTTGCCGGCCGACATCTTCACGTCGTTCCTGACTACTATGACCTGCTTCATTGGTTTACTATAGACGACCCGCTTAAAAACTTTATACATACGACCTTATCACTTCCTTTATCTGGTATAATACAACCCTCAGACTTTCCTTTATCCCCATGCCCCTCCGCTTGTACTCGACCCTGACAGATATCTGGGCGATTCTGAGTCCTGATTTTGCTGCCTTTATCATCGTCTCGGTCTCGAATTCATACCTATTGCTCCTAAGATGCAACTCAAAAAATTTCCTTTTCCTGAACGCCCTGAAGCCGCACAGGACGTCCCTGTAAGTCCTGCCCGTGGAAAGAAAAACCATGATGACAGCGAACATATTGGACAGCATGCGCTGGAAAGGTATGTCGCCGCGCCTGCGGAAACCGACAGCCATGTCGCATGAATCAAGAGCGGAGACGAATTCAGGTATCTGGCAGGGGTCCAGCTGCGAGTCGCCGTCAATGAAGACAATTTTTTCGCATTTCGCGTGCATAGCGCCGAGCCTGCACGCGTATCCCTTTCCCGTGTTTTTCCCGAGGCGGATGCACTTCGCGCGTCTGCCAAGAGAAGAGCAGACGTTCCTGTCCGAGCCGTCATCCACAACTATTATTTCATAGTTTTTCCCTATTTTTTTCAGGACATCCATTATGCTGCCCGACTCGTTATAGACAGGTATGATGACTGACGCCTTCATCCCGCCACCTTCAAAGATGATGCAATCCTCTGCAGCGCGCTGATATTCGAGAGCACCGCCAGGGCCGCGACAAAATAGGAAAGATAAACAAGGCCAAACAACGCGGATGAAACTATTCCCATGAAAAGGATGATAAGGCGCTCCCCGCGCTCGACAATGCCGCCCTTCACCTCTATGCCAAGCTCCCTTTTCGCCGCAGCCCTTGCATAAGTCGTCATGACGCTGCCGAAAAGGAGAAGGAGCAGCCATATTTCGGCGTCAATGATAAAATCCGGAATCCCCGCCAGCATGAGCGAAATTACCAGAACGAATTCCACATACCTGTCTGTTATGGTGTCGTAAAAAGCCCCTTTCTGCGTCGCGCTCTTCCTGTGCCTTGCGACAGCGCCGTCAAAAAAATCAGCCAGCGCCATAACGATGAAGAAAATGGCGGCGTAATGAAGCTGCCGCGACGCTATGAAGTACGAGGCCGCCAGGGCCGCCGCAAGCGAGACGAGCGTCCATCTGTTGGGGCTTATGAATGACATGCGCCTTCCGGCAACTTCGCCAACCTTTGCGAACTTTTCCCTGTTTTTGTACAGCATAGAAATATGCTTTTTCTGAAGAATATAAAAACAAGGAGCGGTATCATTATAATGGTAGCAGATCTTCTCATAGGGCTTGTGACGTCCTTCGGATACCTCGGCGTATTCGCCTCGAGTCTGATCGGGAGCGCCACCATCATCCTTCCTGTCCCGTCGTTTTTCATCGTGATATTTGCCGGGACCGTGCTGAATCCCGTTGCCGTGGGCATAATCGGGGGCCTGGGGGGCGCAATAGGCGAGATGACCGGCTATCTTGCCGGCTACGGGGGCAGGATGCTGGCGGACAAGAAAAGCAAAAAGCCGAAAAAATGGCTCCGCAACGTGGAAGAATTGTTCAAAAAATACGGCGGCATGCCCGTGATATTTATCTTCGCGGCAACGCCCCTTCCGGACGACATCATAGGAATTTTCTGCGGCGCGATCAAGTACAGCCCGAAGAAGTTCTTCATCGCCACCCTTGCGGGCAAAATAGTCCTGTATATATTCCTCGCGTATGCGGGGTTCTACGGCTGGGACTTCGTCTCGAAATATCTCACCACGGGTTCTTCTTGACTTTCACTATCCTGCAGCCGACGTAATTGGTGAAAAGGTGTATGGGCGGCGTCACCACTATGAGGGCTATCATTATGTAGGCATCGACAGTCTGGACAGCAGCAGCAAATGCAAGGGCCGCGGAGAGGAAGCCCAGCTGGTCGAGAAGCAGGGCCGAATCGCCGCTTTCCATGCCAAGCCTTCTCTTTATGAACGAGCCTCCTATATCGCCCGCCATCGTTCCGACGACGAGCGCAACAACCAGCGGGAGCGTCATTTCATACAAATCCACGGGGACAAGATGCTGGTAAGAAACCTGCAGATAGCCGACGACAAGCCCAACTGCCATGCCCCCGACAGTGCCTTCAATGGTCTTGCTGCCGCCCAGGATCCTGTGGCTGCGCAGTTTTTTCCCGAAATCCATAGGCCTTTTGCCGCGCATCACAGGCGGGAAGCCGTTGGCAACGTAAGACGGAGCGATAAACCAGAAAATATTCACTGCAAACAGCCAGATTTCCATTACCTATAATTAGAATTTATGCTTAAAAACCGTATTACAACGACATGAGAATCTGCAAAAAGCGGAACTATTCTGCAAAAGAGCTTTGCTCTTTTGAGATGTCAAAAACCTATGGTTTTTGTACATTGAGTGCTCAAAGGAGGTCTCTCCTTTGAAGATAGCAATGTTCACGGATTCGTATAAGCCTCAGGTGAACGGCGTTGTCACATCCATAGAGATGGCAAAGAAGTCTCTGGAAAAAAAGGGCCATGACGTGATGGTTTTTGCACCATCTGTGCCGAAATATACCGACACCGAGGGCGGCATACATAGGTTCAAGTCCGTATCCTTTATGGCCCACAAGGAATACAGGATAAGCGCGCCAGTCGACTTCCTTGCCGAGAACAGGGGATTCGAATTCGACGTCATTCACGTGCATACGCCTTTTTCCATAGGCGCTCTTGCTCTCGGGCTAACGAGGAAATACTACGTGCCGTGCGTCGGAACCTTCCACACGCTGTTCTCAGAATACATACACTATTTCATACGGCCGCAGTTCATAGGCGAGATAAAGGAGGTGAAGATGCTCTTTGACAAATTCTCGTGGAGATACCTGCCGTGGTTCTACAACCAGATGGATTCCATAATATCGCCGTCAGAGTCGATAAAGAACCTCCTCGAAAAGAAAGGCATAAGAAAGAAGATATCCGTCGTGCCAACTGGAATCAAGGACAGCATGATAAGCCGGAAGACAAAAAAAGACTGCAGGAAGAAATTCAACTTCGGCAGCGGAAAGATAGTGCTCCACGTCGGCAGGATATCAAAGGAAAAGAACCTTGCATTCCTGATCACCTCGCTCAAAGACATCCTCCTGAAAAGCGATTCCAGGCTTGTCATAACATCCGAAGGGCCTGAAAAGCCTTCCTTGGAAAGGCTCGTAAGAAATCTGGGGATAGAAAAAAGTGTGGTTTTTGCCGGCTACATGGCAGAAAGCGACATAGCTGACATGTACAGGGCCGCCGATATTTTTGTAATGGCATCAAAAAGCGAAACCCAGGGGGTAGTGCTTCTTGAGGCGGCGGCCAACGGCCTTCCGTGCGTGGTTCTGGATGCCCCTGTAACATCCGATTTCGTCAGGAAAAACAGGATAGGCATCGTGTCCAAAGAAGATGAATTCGCTGCCGGAGTGGAAAAGATGCTGAATGAAGGCGGCGCGTATGCAAAAAATGCCGCGGCTCACGGGAGAAGATATGCGCCTGACAAATTTGCAAACAGCCTGCTCAGAATATACAAGCAGACAAAAAAACATCAGGAATCGTAATCCCAGTAGCCCCTGATGTGAGTCCTGTTGAAGAAATAGGCAAATGTCGACTTGAAGTACATCTTTACGCTTCTGAAAAAGCCTTTCTTCCTCACCCTCCTCGAGGACGTGAAAACATGTATATCGTCGAAGTACCTGAAACGCATCATCCTTGATGCCCTTATCGCAAGGTCGTGGTCCTCGTTTGTCAGAAGGGCTGGATTGAACCTGCCGGCCCTTTCAAATACATCCTTCCTGTAAACGAAGCAGCTGCCGGCGGTCATAACGATTCCGAGGCTGGAGATGATCTTCATTATAACGTGAGCAAGCAGGTACGGGAAGTTGTGGCCGTCAAACGGGTGCAGGCGGCATATGAAGCCCCCGGTATCGTCCCCCATCTTTTTCATGACATCATCGAGAAAATTCCCCCCTACCCTGACATCGGCATCGAGAAAAACCAGTATGCCGCCCCTTGCCTGAGCAGCCCCGGTGTTGCGCGCCGCGCCCGGCCCCCTCGTTTTCTCGTATAAAACTCTGGCGCCGTATTTCCTCGCTATCCCGACTGTCTTGTCGGTGCTATGGCTGTCAACTACTATGATTTCATAATCCTTCCTTTTCTGGGAACGGATGGAAGCGAGGCAGTCCCCTATGTACATCTCCTCGTTCAAGACCGGAATGACAAAACTGAATTCGGGCTTCTTCATCTGCCACATTCCCTGCTGACTATGATGCCCCCGGCGGGATTCGAACCCGCGTCATAAGATCCGCAATCTTACATTCTAGCCAAGCTAAACTTTCCCTGCATATGCTACAGGGGCCTTCATGGGGCAAATTTTTTAATGAAATTTTCTAATTTATTGCTTTTAGTCTTGTCGCTAAAGCCAATTTTATGATAGAAATTTAAAGCAGAATTGATATTATTTTTAGTTCCCTGAATCTCGAATCCCAGACCTACAGTTTTAATACCATCTTTTCTGTGATAAATTCCGCATTTATATATATTTGTCGATTTGATATCGTATTTTGACAGAAATAATCTAATAGAATCTAAAAATTTGTAATTATCTTCTAATATCTTTTCGCTTTTATGAAACATTATCTTTATTTTTATCCTATTTTCATTATGCGTTACACAGCCATCATTACTAAACATGCGTCTTAGAAATTCAATCATAAATTCGTCTTTATTAGTTATCCACAATGGAATTTGATATTCTTGAAGTACCTTATTACCTTCTGGGACGCCACAAAGTTTCAATATCCTTAATACGGTAGCATCAAAAACGTATAGAGATTTAACCCCATAAGTATTCGTAATTACGCTTCTAATTTTATATTTCACATTAAAAATTTTTCTTATTCTTCTTCCAAAATCATTGAGATTTTCGATATTATTTGAAGAATATATAACCATATGACTTCCTATGTGCCCATCTGATATCAAATCTCCAACTATTCCAGCAAGTTCTTTAGAAGGTTTTAAAGGGAAAGAAATATTTTTCTTTTTTATTGCAAATTCGCCTAATTTTTTGTTTTCGTAACTGTTTATAAAGTCTTTTTTTGTCACGAGGATACTATTCATACTGGTATACAGGGGCAAAACTTTAAAATGGAATAATTTCACCAAATTCAGGTGCTTTTCCTGCGACAAAGAGACCATAGTCAGGTGCAAGACCTGCAGGCTGAAGAGCACGATATACATATGCCCGGACTGCGGCTTCGAGGGACCGTGAATGGGGGAAGTCGCCGTAACCATAAGAATAATGCCCGAAGGCCCTGACAGCGACGCCGCCTACATAAAAAGCAGGGTAAAGGAACTCGGGGCTAATAATATAATAGAAAAGCCGATAGGCTTCGGCCTCAGAATGCTGGAAGCCATATTCATCTTTGACGACAGGCAGGGCGCAAACACCGACGGCATCGAGGAGAAGATACGCCAGATAAAGGGCGTTGCTTCCGTAGAAACAGGCGATGCCGCATTGATATGAAAGCCCTGAATACAGAAAGGTTGAGGGAAGAACTGATTAAAATCTACGAATCCTATTCAAGAAATCCCGAAGATGAAACAGCGAAAACAAAGGCGAGGAAAATCTATTCATCGTTCATGAATGCGATGCCGCTTCTTGACGAAAATATGCGGCATGCGGTAAACCTTCTCGTAGCCATAGGATGGCAGACAGGGCAGAAACCATCCGGAGAAGTCATCTTATCCGTTATCAAAAGCCTGAAACATTAATTTATCTGAGCGTCCAGCTGGTCTTCAGGTTATTGGTATTGCATAACTGCTCCGGATTGTAAGGATTTGACCGCCCGTTGCCAAAGCATCCGTATGAATTCCCGGCCTTGAGCCAGCACCTGTCGCCCGAAAGGCAGCAGTCGGGATCCGAGAGACCGCATGAATCCTGGCAGACGCCGTCAATCCTTTGGGAGCATTGGACTTGTGCATTGTTTGAATTGCCTGCAGTGCTGTAGCCCGTCACAAAGTTCTGATACGAGGAAAATCCCAGCGAGAGCGCAAGGAGCAGGACAAAGATACCAAGTTCCATCCTGCTGGCGAGGCGTTTGATGGATTTCATATAAAAATATTGCAGGGCGCTGCTATTAAAGATTTTGATTCCAATAATAGATTAATGGGCATCCAGCTTACCGACATTGTCGAAGGCGAGGAGATAAGCCTCGACGCCCTCCTTGACAAGAAGATAGCGGTCGACGCCTACAACTGGCTCTACCAGTTCCTTTCCATCATAAGGCAGGCTGACGGCGAGCCGCTGAAAGACTTCAAAGGCAACATCACTTCGCATCTTTCCGGGCTTTTCTACCGAACATTGAAGATGATTGAATGCGGGATAAATCCGATATACGTTTTCGACGGGAAGCCGACCGAGATGAAAAAGGAAACGAACGAGAAGAGGCGCGACGCGAGGGAAGAGGCGAAGGAGGAATGGAAGAAGGCGCTGGAGCGCGGCGATTACGAGGCCGCGAAAAAGCATGCCCAACGCTCAACAAGTCTGACGCAGGACATGGTCGAAAATTCAAAGGAGCTGCTTGACGCGATGGGCGTGCCGTGGCTTCAGGCGCCGAACGAGGGCGAGGCGCTGTGCAGCGTCATGTGCGCAAACGGCGAGGCATACTCAGCGGCGTCGCAGGACTATGACGCGCTGCTCTTTGGCACCGCAAGGCTGATAAGGAATCTTTCAGTCTCGGGGAAGAGGAAGCGCGGAAACGACTATATAACGATAAATCCGGAAATCATGCACCTCCAGAAGGTCCTTGAGAAACTCGGGATAAGCAGGGACCAGCTCATCATTCTCGGGATGCTCATAGGCACTGATTATAATCCCGGAGGGGTGCTTGGCTACGGGCCCAAAAAGAGTCTGGAACTGGTGAAGGAGGAGAAGACGCTTGACAATGTCCTGCAAAAGGTGCAGTGGAATTCTGACGCCGATCCCCAGGAGATATTCGACTTCTTCAGGCACCCGAAGGAAGTGCAGTACGAGGTAAACTTCAGGCCGCTTGACGAGGCAAAGGTCATGAAAATACTCGTCGACGAGCACGACTTCTCGCACGAAAGGGTGAAAAACGCGCTGAACAAGGTAAAGTCCGTGGAGAAGAAGCAGAGCTCGCTGTCAAGGTGGACTAAGTAATTCTGGACTTGGCAAATTCAAAAAGCCTTTCTGCATGCTTTTTCGCATTTTCGGCATCAGTTTTCGATGATAATCTTTCCCCATATTCCGCATCAGTTTTTATGTCAAGCAATCGCGAAAGATGTATAGAATTTCTTTTTATTTCCTCGCTATTGGAGTCTATACTTAAAAATAAAGCTATAGAATCCTGATGCCTTTCACTTGCATTTCTCAGGCCATTTTTAAAAATACAGAACGCGTCTACAGAAGAAATGGCACAGTGTATTGCATTTATAACGGAAGCACTGTAATCTCCTGAATCAAACGCCATACCCATGGAATTTTTGCATTCCGTAGCCCTTTTCAGATAATCTTTTGCATGGAATCTGTCAACATTTCTTGTTTTCATCTTTCTATCACTCTGATACCCTTCTTGACATTCTCCAAGAAAGTCTTGTTTTTAGCATGTGGGTTTCTATATTCATAAACTGTGAATATGCTTGGCGATATCTTATTTCCATAAAGATTCAGGCACTCGCTATTCAAAGAGGATAAAGCATGAACGATATCCTTTCTTTCTTTTTCATCCTCCACCAAAATAAACAAATCAATGTCGCTGCCTGGAATATCCTTTCCTTCGGCTATTGAGCCATAAATTATTGCTTCTCTCAGTCTTGGTCTGGCACTCAAATATGTCTGAACTTTCATTTTGAGGTTGTCCAAGGGGGTTGCCTTAATCTCATGAATAAAATTTTGCAAAAGCCTATAAGCATAGCTTTGCTTATTCAGCTGCCATGCCAGTGAATTGCCTATTCTCAGCGGGCTGACCAGATTCAAATCATGAAAATCCTTCAAAGCCTTGTTTACAGCACCATGGGAAACGCCTATTATTTTAGCAAGTTCCCTTTCACTTGTTACGGTCTCTTCCTTGAGGATGTGCCTCAGCAATCTAACCTTTACCTTTGATCCAAGCAAGTTCTCTGCAAAATCCCTGAATTGCATATAAAATTATACATATGTAAACTTTAAATATTTACATTTGTTAACTAAAAAAGACATCTTATGGCTCGGTAGTGAACCTCAGCGTCCTGAAGGGCGCTGCGTCATCTTTCGTTTCGCTTCATATCCGTCCATACCTTGAAAGGTATGGCGTTGCGAAACAAAAGTAATAAAATTCCCCGCCTGAAAACCGTCAGGCGACCTTCTCCACACTTATCCTTGCCTGCGTGTCGCTGACGGCCTCCATCGCAAGCCTGAAGCTCTTCCAGAACGGGTCGGTGAACTTCTCGCCTGCTATGAGGTAATTCCTGCCCTCGTTGCTCTTCGTGACATAAACCACTATTTTCGTTATCCTTCCGCTGGAGTCGGTCTCGATGTCAAGGAAGTATCCGGAGTTACTGGTTTCGGAGTTCTCCGCAATCCCAGACTTGTTTTTCCCGACCAAAACCAAAACATTGTTCTGCTCGCTGCTGCTGCTTACGTAATTTATACTCATGACTCCCAGATAAAGTTCTTTTGCATAGTAACGGAATTTATTGAAACTGTTCGGACTTATATCAACATTGTTCAACCCTTCCCTGCCTTCTGGAGTCATGTAGTCGTCGCTTGTCCGGACAACAAAATTGGCCCTGTCAGCGAATATGCCCCTGTTTTCAATTGTATAGTTGATGTCTTCGTAGGTAACTGTAGCGGCATTTGCAATTCCGGACGGCGCTGTGAGGCGCACGTAATTGGCAGTATACGCGTCGACAAAGGAGACCGATGATGTGCCTGCGGAAAGCACCGTGTAATCGGTGCCGAACAGTTTCAACAGCATGCCTGGCATCTCTGCCGGAGCGACCGGAGTCTGGAATTCAACGACCGTCTTATAGAAGTATGAGTTCCTCGATGCAGCCGCAGGCAGGGGACCGAAGTTGAACTGCCTCGATGAAAGCTGCGCCCTCATGTTGTCGTAAGTCAGTTCATAGTATATCGTTTGCGGCGACGTCAGATCGATGTAAGTGCTGTAATTTATGGCCGCGCCCGAGACGGTTACCTCCCTATCCATTGTCACAAGCCCCAAACCAGATGCTGTCACTCTTCCGGACATCGTTGAATATTCGCTGATTGTGCCGGCTTCGACCGCAGTAGCACTTGTGCCACCTGTTCCACTGCCGCCTGTGCCGCCTCCGGCAGATAAAACACAAGTATTTCCATTTCTCTGGTAGCCGGAAACGCATGTGTATTCGCATTTCGCCGCCGAGCATGAATCTGAATTGATCAAAGTTATTGGCGTATTTGCACTGAGTCCTGAATTATCGCCCGGACACAATTGCGCGTTCTGTGATACCACTCCTGTGCATGAATATACAACGTTGCCACTTGACGCGACGCACTCATTACCGCTCTGCTGGTAGCCGGATTCACACTTCCACCTGCATGGCGTCGTCGTAGTGGCGGAATCGCTATATTCCCATAAAAGTCCGGCTCCGGTATAAGTCCAAGGGCCTCTTATGAAGTTTCCGCCGGCAGGCGGGGTGCCGCCGCACTTGGTCCCTTCACCGGGCAACTGCACGGTGAATCTGACCGTCAGTTTACCCTCGTCGGCGCCTTTCCTGCACACCACGTAGTATACCTTGCTCTGGCCGTTTTCAAGTCTTGCAATAAGCCATTCGTACGGCTCATTTCTTAATGTCGCGCCTCTCATAGAGTCGTATAC
>JACPJX010000077.1 GCA_016187365.1 Candidatus Aenigmatarchaeota archaeon
AGAATTTAATCATTCTTAGCGGATTAAATATCTTCAGTGCTTCGTTATATTCCGGCTCGCTGCACTGAAGATTTACCTGAACGCCATTGAGGCGCCATATCGCAAGAGCGTACGGCGCGGCCATCATGCCGTACATTCCGTAAACATCTCCCAAATCCTTCAGTATCTTTTCCGCTTCGCCTCGGAAAGACTCGTCGTCAGTATGGAACGCTATTCTTATGAAAGAGTCCGCGACAGTGGAATTTTCAGCGATGTTCCTGTTCCTCATGCGCAGCATGCCGATGTCGTTCCCGCGGAGTCTGTCATTGAGCGCGCCTTCGATGAAGAAATTATTCTTTATGAATGACGCGGTCTCCTTCGCCAATTCCAAATATCTCATGTCTGTCGTGGTCTCATAAGCATCCAGCAATGTCCTCAGCATCTGCGAGTTGTCTATCAAGAGACCATATTCACCGTCGATGCAGTGGCGAAATCCATTTTCCATGGAGTAAAGGTTTTCCAGTATGAACTCTAGAACTTCGATGGCTTTTTTCCTGTAGGAAGCGTTGATGAACACAGAAGCTTCGATGAGAGCCGAAATCATCTTCGCGTTGAAGTTTGTGAATATGGTCTTGTCTATGCCGGGCTTCTCGCGCTTGCTGCGCTCCTCCATCCCGAGGCTGTAGTATTTCTCATCGGCGTCCTGGCTCCCGTAGAACGCGTCCCCGGCTAGGTTTTTCATCACATAGCCTATGGCCTTCTCCGCTGTGTCGGCGTATTCCTTCTTCCCCGTGAGGGCGTAGCCGTGGACGTAATTCCTTATCACTTCGGCATTGCCCTCAAGCATCTTCTCGTAGTGAGGCACGCTCCAGTCGGGGCTCACCGAATACCTGAAGAACCCACCTTCAACGCTGTCTTGCAGCGCCGCCATCCTGTCAAGGGTCATGAGCGCGAACATCTTGAACTGGCTGTCCTTCCTCATGAGAATGCAGAACTCTATTACTTCGCTCATCGGGAACTTCTGCCCGTGCCCAAATCCCCCGTAGTTGACGTCAAAGCTTTCCTTTATCCTCCTTGAAATCTCTTCCGGTATTTGGGACAGCTCCGTGTCTATTGGTTTCCTCTCCCTCTCCGTCATCTGCGGTATCTTGTCGGCGTTCTTCTCGTAGAAGTTTTTCACCTGTTCCAGCATGAAGCCGAACTCGTGGGGCGGCACATATGTCGCGCCCATGATTATATTCCCGTTTTCGTCTAGGAAGACTGTAGTCGGCCAGCCGCCCTGGTTGTATCTCTCGTTTATGTCGGGCCGCCTGTCGGTATCAACTTTTATTGGGACAAAATTGTCATTAATTTCTTTGATAATAAGAGGGTCGCTATATGTAGTTTTATCGGCTACATGACACCAATGACACCATACGCCGTGTATATCCAAAAGAACAGGCTTCTTTTCTAACCGTGATTTTTCAAATGCTTCCTTGCTCCATTCTAGCCATTGCACAGGCATTAGTCTTAATTCATGGAAACAGTTAAGAAAGCACGGTCAAAGTAATCTAATGATTCTCGAAATTCTGGCGGTCCTTGTCATACTTTCAGAGATTTACTTCATGAAGGGCATTGCCGGCACCAGGAAAAGGCTTCTCCTGCGCAGAGAATGGAACAGGTATGCGCCTCCCGTCTCCTTGATAATGCCCTGCAGAGGCGTCGACCATCGCTTTGAGGACGGAGTCCGCGCACTGCTTTCGCAGGACTATGCAGGCAGGAAAGAATTCATCTTTGTCGTCGATGACATGAAGGATGAATGCGTGAAAATACTGCGCAAATTTAAGGGCATCAGAATCCTGATAAACAGGAATTTTGAAAACTACGTGGGAAAGAATTCCGCGTTGTTGACAGGTGTCGAAGCATCAAAAGGCAAAGCACTGGTGTTCGCCGACTCCGACATCCTGCCTGCAAAGGACTGGCTGCGCAGCCTTGTGGAACCTTTGCAGAACAGGAAAATAGCCGTGGCGACAGGATACAGGTGGTACTTTCCGCTGCGTTCCGGCCTCGTATCCTGCCTGCGCGCGGCATGGGACGGCATCGGCTTCTCCCTCATGACGGGCAAGTACCGCTTTGTGTGGGGCGGCAGTTTCGCCATTCGACGTTCGGATTTCAGGAAGTTCGGCGTCAGAGAGTTGTGGAAAAACGAGATATCGGACGACGCGCCTCTCACACGATATCTAGATGCAAACAAGATGCGCATAGAGTTCGCGCCCCGCGCCGTCGTGGCGAGCTTTGATGATTACAAAATGAGCGAGATTGTGCAGTGGTCGAACCGGCAGGTGCTCATGGTGAAGATGTACGCGCCGAAGTCATGGAAACTTGGCATGCTCGTCACGGGCACCTTCACCTTTTTCACGCTTCTTGGAATAGTGCTTCTCGCTTCAGGCAACGTGACGGGAGGCGTATTTCTCCTTCCTGCTGTTCTGTCGACGCTGCGCGCATGGCTCAGGTACAGCGCTATGCAGAAGCTTCTCTTGGTGTTCGCGCATCTCGGCATGAAAAGAACAACCATTTTGATGGAAAGCATCGGCAAGATGTTGATGTTTTACAACACCCTGCGAGTCCTCAAGGTGAAGGAAGTGGAGTGGCGCGGGAAGAAGTACAGGATTTAACCTTCAACCCAGACCTCGTTCCCCTTTACATCCACCTTGTAGGTCTTCACCTTCGCCGTCGGCAGCACGGGCGAAACGCCTGTCTTTATGTCGAACTTCCATCCGTGCCACGGGCATGTGACTACGTCGCCATCAAGTTCACCCTCACCCAACGGTCCGCCCTTGTGCGGGCACGTGTGCTGTATCGCATAGAACTGGCCTTCATGCTTGAAGACCGCGACGTCCTCGCCGTCCACGCTTACGACCTTTGCAGTGCCCTCTCTTATTTCATCCACGGAACCGACTTTAGTTGTCATAGCTATAATGAATTTAGAATCTTTTTATCCTTTGTATGGATAGAAATTCGAATGAAAGCCGGAGCAGTTGGTGCAGGTATCATAGGAACGGCTCTTCTTGACAGGCTGGGCGAAGCCGGATGGGAAACGGGCTTTGTTGCAAGAAGGAGCGGCGTCTACATAAATGGCGAAAGGTTAGGCGACCTGGATAAATATGCAGAATATTGCGGTGGAGTCGATGTTGCATTTCTGGCAATCCCTACACTGGATGACGGCAGGACAGCCTTTGATTATATTCATTCATTCCATAGGCTTGGCATTCCTGTTGTAACGTGCGAGAAAGGGGCAATGTCCAACTATTACGACGAGCTTGAAGGCTCCCTTGATTGCATAGGATACAGCGCGACAGTCGGCGGCGGCACAAGGCTTCTCAGGTACTTGAGAGAGATGCAGGGGAGAAATATATGGGAAATACACGCCATTGTAAATGGGACACTGAATTATATATTTGATGAAGTTTCATCCGGAAGAAGCCTAGGTGAAGTCGTTGCGGAGACAAAAAAACTCGGTTACGCAGAGCCTGGGGAAGGGTCTCCCCTGGATGTCCTGAACGGCGAACTGCATGATGTCGCGATGAAGACCGCTATTTTATTCAACATCTCGGGTGTGGCGGATAAAAGAATAAGGGCAGTGGATATATGTTATAAGCCCTTGGATGACGACGATCTAAGGAGATTGATGAGGGAGGCTTCCAGCAGAAGGTACATAGTTTCCATTTCAGGGGAAAACGGTGATAACGATATGATTGGAGGATTTGAGCACAATGTAGACGGCTGGACTATAAGCGCAGGGTTCAGGAACATACATGAGAATCCTCTGTTTCAGCAGCTTGTGCCTCCGGGGGTAAATAATGCTTTGATGATTGTGGAAGGCGAGTACGGCTCTGACGGGACTTATGTGGTAAAGGGTCAGGGAGCTGGCGCAAAGCCTACAATATCATCAATGATGAAGGATGCTGACAAATTACTCAAGAAAAAAATATTTACTATAACCTGAGCATGCCGAGCTCTTCTATGCGCCGCCTTCCGGAGAAGCCGCTCTCCACAGGGTGCCAGTATTGTACACGACTTTCGCCGCGTCGCCAGCACAGGAAGACGACCTCGCCGTTGCTGTCGTGAAGGAAGTCCACGAGTCCGTTCTTCAGGTCCTTTATCTCTATACCCAGTGCCTGCATCTTGGCGACCTCGTTCTTCATGGCGCCCATGAGCATGTCCTTCTTCCTCATCCTCTCCAGATAAAGGAAGTTGTCAAGGTTCCTGACGTCCAGAAGCTCGTTTCCCCATATGTCGAACAGGTCCTTTATGTCCATGTTCACTGAGGCAAGCTCCTCCTGCATCCCGAACAGCCTGCCAAACGCCTCCTCAAGGTGCGGTATGAGGCTGTTCGCCTCGTCCATGGTAAAAAACTTCCCTGTCATGTGAAATTATTGTTGATAAG
>JACPJX010000066.1 GCA_016187365.1 Candidatus Aenigmatarchaeota archaeon
AAATGGGTTCGGGCGGATTCGAACCGCCGGCCTTCTGTGCCGGAATGACAAGAAGTCAATCCGTCTGCACGTCTACTGCAGCATCGCTTAAGCAGACGTCATAGCCACTAGACTACGAACCCTTTTCTCCGGAAAGCGTCCGACACCTTCAGCAGAGCTGAAGACTACGAACCCTTTTTTAAGTCTGTATTGATGAAAACATTTAAAACGGGCATCCGTAATCTAACGGCAAACTTGTTCGTTAAAGGATTTCAGCTTCCCAAATGCCCTACGTTCTTCGAACGTATCGCATGCCATATTATGGAGACAGCTGACAACGCGGGTTCGAATCCCGCCGGATGCATCTATTCAAGTTTTCCTGTCCTGACGAACCTCATGAAATTCTCCCTCCTGTAAAGCCTGTATTTCACGAAGATGTACATGAGGAAGGAAAATCCCGCAATCTCTCCTGCGTATGTATAGGGATTGGAAATCAACTGCACAACGAAGTCGGGGCGGTAATCCAGCGGGCGGAATCCCCCGAATGCCGGCCAAAGGAGCGTTTCGGGATAGAGGAACATGAAGTCCATGAGGAGATGCAGCCATATGCCGGCGGAAAGCATCCTTAATTTCCTCGCCCGCAGCGACAGCACGGAAACAGCCAGGGCAAAGACGGCGGTGTGCGCTATTATCCTCCCGTTGTAGAGCGTGTCAGCGAAAACCACCAGGCCAAGGGGCTTGTCTATGATGTCGGGAAGCAGCGAGCCCAGAATCAGGAACCTGTAATCAATGTTCTTTATCTTCCTTCCCAGAACGTAAAGAGCCGCGAAGGATAATCCTATGTGGCCGAAAATGAACATTATAACTCATTCAGGTTTCAAATTAAATAGATTGCTGCCTCTATGTTCTTATGGCAACCGCAGACGACGTCAGGAACGCCCTCAAAACCGTGGAGGACCCTGAAATACACATGGACATAATAACGCTGGAGCTCGTGTACGACATACAGGTCAATGATGGCGTCGTGTACATAAAGATGACGCTGACGACGCCGGCGTGCCCGTACGGACCGCAACTTCTCGAGGAGGTCAAACAAAAGGTCAGGGCATTGGAAGGCGTCAAGGATGTGGAGCTTGAGCTCACGTTCGTGCCGCCGTGGCAGCCTTCAGAAGAACTGAGGGCAATGTTCGGCGTCTAATCGCCGCTCTTTACCGAATCCCTTATGCCGTCCCTGAGCGCAAACGTCCTGCTCATGGCTTTTTCCATCAGGCCCCTTGCCCTCATCCTCGCGGATTCCCCTTTCCCTCTTTTCCCCCATTTGTAGAGGTGTATATGCTTGTTGCCGCATTTCACGCATTCATCAAGCTTTTTCTCGGTAAGCCTGTTCTTCTCGCATCTGGGGCAGTAATACCTGAAAAATATCCTGCCCGGCGCCTTCATGTCGAGCACCTCGGGCCCCTCGGCCTGGCAGAATCTGCAGTGGCCTGTGGGCTCCACGCTGTCGAAGCTCCTTGCGCAAGACTTGCACAGGTACAGGAAATTGAATTTCTTCCTGTAGGAGTCAAAATTTTTCAGGCTCTCCACGCCAAGCTGATTATTATATCTCAAAATCAATCACCAAGAAGTTTTCCAAACCCTTCCATGGCAGCGTTTTCCTGCTCCTCATAAGCGCGAAGAACATCATGCTTGTCTTTGTAAACCTCGGCAATGCCGGAAAGGATCTTTTTTGCCCTGGCCACCGCGTGTTCCGGCGCGTCGAGAATTATGAAATAGCCGTCCTCGTTTACGCCCAGGGAAGACGCGCTTTTCAGGACTATGCTTCCCCGGTTTATCTCCTCGTCCTTTTTCAGCATTTCCTCGGCCTTCTCCTTCTTGTCCGGCTTTACGATGAAAACCTCTTTCATGGGAAATAATTCGGCAAAAACCTTATAAACAGTTTTATTTAATAACCACCCAATAAGTAATTATGCAGTCGGTCATGAACGGCGTGGGAATAGGGTTTTTTTCCGCGTTTTTCATATCTCTCTACCTTGACAGTTTCATCGGAGTCGTCATTCCTATAGCCATAACCTATTTCATCATAGCCCCCCTCGTGTCGGCGGTATCCATATTATTGATACTTTATTCCAAGAAGGATGAGAAGAGGAAGTCCGGCATCGAGTGGTGGGAAGAGAGCGAGGCTCTCAAAAAACAACTTTAGAGCCCCGAGAGAGAGTCGAACTCTCGACCTACAGTTCTTCCGGAAGTCCATACGAAACTGTCGCTCTTCCAACTGAGCTATCGGGGCATGTAAAATAGATGGAAGAAAAAGATTTTATGCGCCTATTTCTTCTTGTCCTTGAGCTTCCTCACGCCGCTGTATATCGACGCGACAGAAGAGATGATTATCGAGACCGCCCAGAGCCAGCCTATGAGCATGACCTGGCTTGCCTGCTGGTAGAACTGCTGGAGGCTTGCCGCGTCCGTGCCGGCCTGCGCAAGAATCTCCGGGTCGGCAGTCCTTATCGCGTCTATGCTCTGCCCGACGACGACGAGAACGAACGCGAATGCCGCAGAGCCTACAAGGGCGATGATGCCGAAGACAATAAAAATTATTCCGAGAACTTTCCTGTCCATAATGCTACATTCGGTTCGTCGGCATATAAAGTTTACTGCATCATTGGTTTTATGAACGATGATGACATCCGGAAAAGGAAAAAGGAAGGCTGGATAGAGGCATCCTTCGCCATAGAGGTCCTTGCGATAAAGGAGGATGTCGCGAAGGAATCCCTCTCAAAACTTGTGGAGGAAATGAAGGAAGTAAGGGGCGCATATGTCTATGAGAGCGGGTTCTCCGACATCGCAAAGGTAAAAGCCCCGCTGAAAGGCGTCGAGGAGGCGTATTCCCAGATAGCAACCGTGAAATTATTCTCGAAGGATGTCATGACACTGGTGAGCCTTGCAATAACCTTCGGGCCGTCCTCAATAGAGATAATGGGACCCAGCGAGAAAAACATAAGCGTATCAGAGCTCCAGAACATGATGAACCTGATTTCAGGCATCATCCACCAGTTTGCCGCCGCCGGAATGGGCGGGATAGTCATATCGCCGGAAAAAAACAGGCGTTAGCATTTATAGTTTGGGCTGTGTTATAGTTATAATGAAGATATGGGCAATCCCGCTGCTGCTCATTGTCCTGCCGGTTGCGTACGCCTCTTCTCTCCAGGAATATAATATAGATTTATCGATAAATGACGACGGCGGGAGCGAATGGACGGTAAAACTTGACTATAACGAGACAACATCAAAGAGCGATTATTTCATATTCGGAACACCCTCGGACCTTGAAATAACGGCGGACGGGAAGGTTGTAAAATGCGCAGTCACGCCCAATGTAGGGACATCAGTGATATGCAACGGCGTGAACTCAAAAACCATGGTCTACAAGTTCAGGATTGGCAATTCAGTGGAAACCCTCGGGGGACTCCGGAGATTCTCGTACAAATTCTCGATAACCCAGTTCACGGACAAATTTTCCGCAAGCGTAAAGCTCCCCCTTGGCGCTGCCATAGTGGAGAATCCAAGGCTTCAGGGCACCGGGCTCCAGAGATTCGAGCCTTCTTTCGGAAG
>JACPJX010000015.1 GCA_016187365.1 Candidatus Aenigmatarchaeota archaeon
AGGATGAACACCGGCGTCGACGCATATGAAAGAAGGAAGAAAGACCTGATGAAGCTTTTCCTGAACCCGTACTTTTTCAGCGGCACGAACGAAAAAATAAGAGCCACGAGAAAAAATCCCCCGACAAGCCCTGTATAATTTACAACAAGGGACTCCAAAATCCCCGCTTTCGGCACATAATTCGTGAGCCCGGCCCGTATCGAGGCCTCGTTAAGCACGGCAAAAATCCCGACAGTAACTGCCACGTATGCGAAAGACTCCCAGAATGTTTCCCTGCATTTCCTGAAGAACCCGTTGGGGTCATCGAGCAGTATTCTCATAAAGGCACCTATATTCAAAGACACAAAAAATACAATGTCTTTGGATACCCCGAAGGGGCATGATACATCTAAATTATTACATCCTTCGGTGTATTTTAAAGGGTAGACTAATTATACTTATAGGCGTATTTAATATGAAGTGAATTTATGGTTAGAAAAAGCTCTATAATACTCGGAATAATGGCTGCGCTGATTTTCTACTATTTCGCGTATGAAATAATATATGTGTTCCCGAAAGTCACGTCGGCAGCCGGAACGACGCTCAACATCATCCTGGTTTCCGCCGAGATGCTCACGGCGGTCTTCAGCATATATCTTTACCATTCGGTTTTCTGCTCCATGGAATGGAGGCACATAAATTACAGGGGGCTGAAAAAATTCCCCTTCGCCACCATACAGATACCGGTTTTCAACGAGCCTGTTCGCACCGTGAAGGACACCGTAAAGGCGTGCAAGGCGCAGGACTATCCGAAAGAGCGGTATGAAATAATAGTCGCCGACGATTCCACGGACACAAAAAAAATGAAGATGCTCGAAAAACTCTGCAGGAAGGAAGGCGTTAAATTCTTCCACAGGGACCACAGAAGGGGCTACAAAGCCGGGGCGCTGAACGACGTGCTCGGGCATTCTAAAGGCGAGGTCCTGGTGCTCCTTGACGCCGATGACATGCCTGAAAAAACATTCCTCTCGCATTCCATCGAGGTCCTGACAAGCAGCGACAAGATAGCCTTCGTGCAGTCCAGAAATGCAGAAAGGAACGACGGCAAGAACCTCGTCACAAGCATAGGGAGGATGATACGCGACCTGTTCTTCGGCTCGATAATGAAGAGCAAGGACATGAGGAAACTCTCCATATTCTGCGGCTCGAGCGGCGTCATAAAAAGAAGCGTCGTCGAGGAGATGGGAGGCTGGCCGGAGCAGACCGTGACGGAGGACATAGACATATCGACGAAGATATTCGCGAAGGGGTACGTATCGAAGTTCATAAACCCAGTCGAGTGCAAGGGCCTCCTCCCGGTGTCGTTCTCGTCCCTGACCGGGCAGACGTACAGGTGGGCTCATGGAACAACAAAAACGCTCATGCTGAGATGGAGAAACATAATGAAGATACCGGGCTTCTGGAGGAAGAGCGAGCATTTCCTTTCGTGCGCGACCTATGTCCTTGGGCCATCTATATTAATAATAGACCTTGTCATGGCCGCCCATCTGCTGCTCAAGATACCGATATTCCATATGTACGAGCCTGTCGGCGTCTGGGTGTTCGGCGTAGGCCTGACGCTAAGCTCGTTTTTTGCCCTCCTGTATGTCCAGTTCCTCGACGAGAAGATCAACATGAAGAGGATATTCGCATACATATTCGCCATGTACGGCCTGTCCGTGAACTTCACGCTGGCCACGATAAGCGCGCTGACAGGGAGGAAGTTTGCATTTTTCAGGACGCCGAAGACGGCGCAGAAGAAAGATTATTCAAAGATAGCAAAGAGGTACTGGATAGAATCCCTTGTCGCGGCCGTGTCGATATACGCCGGCGTCACGAACCTCATGGAGCCGGCATACAGCATGCAGGCGGCATGGGTGATATTCTTCGGGATCGGCTTCCTTACCTCGCCGCTACTCGCGCTGAAGTACGGATAGGCGGGGATGCCCTTCAAAAGTTTCTTCCAGCCATCTTTCTATCAATGCGATACATTCATGCATATCTTTTCCTGTGAACTGACATGTATCTTCCGAGAAAATATTTTACAAATCCGCTTTCATCCCTTTTTAACGCCATATAATAGGATTTCCTGTTCCTGTACTCTATCACAAGCATCGGATATCC
>JACPJX010000067.1 GCA_016187365.1 Candidatus Aenigmatarchaeota archaeon
CCGCGGATTCGGCGGCTATCCTGCCTGCGAGGATGTATTTTTCCAGGGTTTCCATGTCCATACGACATTCTTGTGCCAAACGGATAAAAACTCACTCAAGGAATTTCCTCAGGCTTCCGCCGAGGAAATCTTCCTCCCTGTAACCGAACGACCTGAGGACGCGCAGCGCGACTGATACGGCCTGGTTCATTACGTAATATTCAATGTCATAGTCCTTTATCCCGGCTTTGTCCGAAGGCACAGCGCGCTGCGATATGCTGCCCCTGCCTTTTGCAATTATGTAACTTATCACCATTCCCTCGCGGACTTCATGGCCCCCGGCCTTCAGTTGCTTCGCGACCTCGATATGCGGTCCCGTGGCCTTGTATTCCTCAAGGCTCTTGCCGAGCTGCGTGCGCATCACTATATCGTCCATTTTTACCTGGCGCTTCCTGAGCTTTTCCACAACTTCCTTCACCCTGCCCGCCGCCTGCGCGTGTCTCTTCTCGAGAACGAGGCGAAGTACATCCCGCTGCAGGCTTCTTGCCAGACTGCACCAGTCCCTGCGGACTGTCTCGAGCCCGCGCACCGTCATACCGCCTTCGGCGTCCAGAAGCGCATAACGCTTCTTTGCCGTGTAGTTCCCGAGTTTCTGCGGCACGAACAAGCCCCTCGCGTAGATGCCCTGCAGCTCAAGCTCCATTATTCCCGGAAGGGAAGAGTTTATTTTCTTGAGGAATTTTTTCGCAAGGCTCTCGTTTGCGACGACAAAAAGCGAATCAGTGTCGCCGTAAAGAACTTTCAGGCCGAAATTCTCGGCATCCCTTATGGTTTTCTGGATGTAGTGCCTGCCGTAAGCGGCCGCCGCCTCGCCGCATTCGAAGCAGTACCAGCGCGCGGAAGGGCTGCCAAATATCCCGTAAGTGCTGTTCGCCACGAGCTTCAGTGCGTTCTGCTCGCTTTTCAACTGCTCATGATTTTCGCCTTTTGCCTTTATCATCCTTTTTTTTAATTCCTGTCTGCGCTGCATGACTTCTTCCAGCACGGACGGGACAAAGCCCCTCTTCCTCCTGCAAAAATGATAATCCAGGCCCGGCACCTTCGACGAGCAGCACTTGCAGTTAAGCGTTTCTGGCGATATGTTGAACGTCACAATTATCGAAGGATACAGCGCGCGGAAGTCAAAAACGGATATTTCATCATGCAGCCCCTGGACAGGCTCCCTGACATACCCGCCCCTGAACCTGCGCAGCCTGCGCTTCTGTATCTCATCCCAGTGCGGCTGGTTCGGGAATATGATGCCCATTTCAACCGCCTTCCTCACGAGAAACCATTCCACGAGAAGGCCGTATGTGAGGCGGGAGCAGTCAAACGGGAGATGGCCCGACACCCGGGAAAGTTCGAATATCTGGGGCAGAAGTTTCTCGGAAAGCTCCAGCGTGAGTTTGGAATCATTCCGGCAGTATTCCGACAAAGCGTTCACATCATCCTTCCACATGCTTATTATTTCCTCGTATGAAATATCTTTTTTCGTCTTTCCCAGCAATTCCTCAGAGACCTCAGCCAGTGTGTACACTTCGGACGCGAGCTGCTGGAATATGAGATTGTTCACGAAATTGAAAAGGTCTATATGCACAAATCCAGAGATGCGCGCAGAGGACATATAGGCACGCTTCTCGAATGTTATCCTCGGCCCCCTGAGCCCGAGCTCTTCCATCCTCTGCCTGAGCACATCAAAATCATAACCGTCGCCGTTGTATGTGACGATTATGTGGGGCTTTTCCTTTTCCAGAACCGAAAGGAATTCTTTTATCATGCCTTTCTCGTCGGCAGATTGAATGGCATTTTTTGCTTTTTTCCACGTTATAACGCCTGTGGATTTTCCGGCGAACGATATCATGACTATCTTCCCGTCAACGACCTCCATGTCGAATGCCATGAGCCTGAGGCGCGGCATGCCGCCGGAGACTTTTTTGCCGTTTTTTATCCAGTCGAAAGGGTAGAATCCTTTGTCCATGAGGTACCTCCTGCAGAAGTTGACTGAATATTCGTAGCAATCCGCGCTGCGCTTCAGCTCATCCCTCACCTTCTGGACGTTCTGCGGGAGGTCGACGTAAACCTTAAAGAGATTCTTTTCCTGCCTTCCCAGCTTCATTTTTACCCTTTCGGTTCTGACGACATGCTGCACTTTCCTGGCTGATGATGAGTAGAAATACGGCAGGAACCTGTCCTCAACGGCAACGCGGTTCCCCTTTTCGTCGACGCCTATCAGGATTATGACAGGCTTGCCGCCGCGCACCTCGTAATCCGCGTCCAGAAGGCAGAACTTCATAATAAAATATGGTCACGGTAAATAAAGAAATTTTCTGACGAGGTCAGGCTTTCCAGTATATTTTTGTGCGGGCGAAGGTCTTCTCCTCGTCATAGACATACTTGAGGAGCTGCTCCTCGTCCTTCGGGAGGCGCGCCAGAATGCGGGCAGCCGTCTCGATGCCGACCCCGACGCCCGCCCGAACAAGCACGTACTTTTTCCCGTAAGTGACCATGAGGTCGGCAGAGCGCTTCATCTCGTCCTTCTCCTTCTTCTGCAGCTTGCCTGCATCGACCTCCCTCCTGCCGCGCGTTACGGCTATCAGGACCGAATGGCATTTCGGGCATGCCGGCTGCTCGTCAAAATCCCTGACCTCCCTCATTACACTGTATTGCCAGCATCTTGTGCACAGGACGCGGACGCGCGTATGCATGAGGCGGTTTCTGAAGGCCTTGAATATCTCCCCCTCGGGCCTCCTGGGCTTCATCACCTCGGAGAACTGGTGGACAAGGCCGAGCTCGCCAAGATGCGACAGGCCCTTCTTGTACTTCAGCTTTATCCTGCCTTCCTTTATCTCGCTGAGTATGCGTTCAGCACCATTGATGTCCATCTTGTCGACGAATATCTCCCTCATGGTCTCCTCGTAAACAGGAGTGCCGTGGAACTGGGAAATTATCTTGGACATGCTGAGCCTGTCGAACCTCGCCTTCTTTGATATGACGCCGAACCGCCTTGCAACGTGAAGGAACCTGTACTTGAAAAGCGATGACTGGCTTATGGCGAGCTCAAGTGTCTCTTTCAGCTTAGACGAGTTCCCGAGAATTCTTATGACATCGGACGGCTTCGCCAGCGTCTGGAGCATTATGCGGTACGGGTCGTTCTTTATGTTCACCGAGACCCCGGTGCTCGCCGTGAGTTCGGCCGCAATATAGCGCGCGATGGTGTCGTTTATCATCGTCCCGCAGCACGAGTGTATTATTATGAAGTCCTTGTAGTCCTCCACCAGGAACTCGGTGTCCGTAGGCATTGTCTCCTGCTTCTTTATTATGGAGCGCATCTCCTTCCCGGCGTTCTTGTCTACCGGGTATTTCTCTGCGTCAAATTTCCGCCTCATCCTGCCGACTTCCTGCGCCACGTCGAAAGGCACGGGTATCAGCTCGCCCTCCCATGCAGGTATGGCGGATTCGGCGTCGTCAATGGGCTCCACCAGCACCCGGCTTTCCTCCACCTGCAGAACCTTCCATGCCCGGCCGCCGACGATGAAGGTGTTTCCGACTTCGCCGTGCTCCGCGACGAAAGCCTCGTCCAAATTGCCCACAGGCTCGTTCTCCACGATGCTGACAACGCGCAGCTGCCTGGTGTCGGGAATGGTGCTCAGGTTCTCGAAGTGGAACTGGAACCCCTTCCTGCTGCGCTTTATGCCGCCGTCCGGGTCGAGGAAGACGAGTTTCATGGACGCGAGGAATTTCAGGAGGCGCTCGAACGCCTCCCAAGTCAGGCTGCTGAAATGATACGAGCGCCTGACGGTCTCGAAAACATTTTTTGACGGCACGCCGTATTCCTCTATGGTCATCCCTATTATCTGCATCGTCAGGACGTCAAGCGCGCCCTCGTGGATGCGTATGTCTTCCAGCTCCTTCGCTATCGCTTTCCTGGCTATGACAGAAGACTCGAAAGTGTCCTCCTCACCCGACAGGATGATGCCGACGCTTTTCTCGCCGACCCTGTGGCCTGCGCGGCCCACGCGCTGTATCAGCTTGGACACCTGGCGCGGCGAAAGGTATTGTATCACAAGGTCGATGGAGCCTATGTCTATCCCGAGTTCAAGTGACGATGTGCTTATTAGTGATTTTATCTGCTGAGACTTGAAGCGCTTCTCGCTCTCAAGGCGCTTCTCTCGCGACAGCGAGCCGTGGTAGACCTCCTGCTTCAGCTCCTTGTCCAGCATGGTGAAGCGGGAGGAAAGGATTTCGGCGGTCTGCCTGGTGTTGGTGAACGCCAGGACGGACTTGTGTTTGTTGATGAGCTCGCGGATGCGCAGCATCCTTGCAAGCGTGGACTTGTTTATGAAGAGATCCTCGGCCCTTTCGTCGTCACAATCAGGAACCTCAACACTTATGTCGTACTTCTTCTCTGACTCGGCCCGGATGACCTTCATGTCCGGCGCCAGCGTGCGCGCTATTTTCTCAGGACGGCCCACGGTGGCCGACAGGCCGATAATCTGGAAGTTGCCGCAGAGATTCCGGAGGCGCTCAAGGAGGAGGGACAGATGGACGCCCCTCTTATTGCCGGCCATCTCGTGGACTTCGTCCACGATAACATGCCTGACGTTCCTCAGGTGCTCCCTCATCTTCTTCGAGACCAGGAGGATGCCGAGGGTTTCGGGCGTCGTGATGAGGCATTGCGGGGGATGGTCTGACTGCTCACTGCGCTCCGTCTTCGTGGTGTCGCCATGCCTCACCGCTATCTCGATCCCTAACTTGTCACCCCACCAGAACAGCCTGTCGAGAAGGTCGCGGGACAACGCCCGAAGCGGGTTTATGTAAAGCACGGATATGGGAGGCGATTTTTCCCTGTAGAGCTTGTCAAACAATCCCAGACATGCCGCCTCGGTCTTTCCGTGGCTGGTGGGCGCCAGTATGAGCACGTTCTTGCCTTTGAGGATTTCCGGTATGCCCATCTTCTGGGGGAGCGTCGGCTCAATGAAACCCTTCTCCTTTATGAGTTTCCGGAGTTCCGGCGAGAAACTTTCGAACGGCATGGCAACCACGAAATGTTTATATTGGGCTTTTTTAATATAATATTCAATGAGAATTGCCATAGCCTTGTTTCTGATTCTTTTAATCCCGATAGCCTTTGCATTGAGCGGCTCGGGCGGCGGGTTCTCCGTAGAGGGACAGTCCGGCTATATAGGAGGACATGAGGACTCGAGCGGCCTGAACGTCTCCGTTATAAACACGCTGGCCGTAAGGCAGACCGGCTCCCAGCATTTCTACGGCGGCATATTCTGCATACTCAACAGGCCTCCATCCGTCGTGCAGGTGTCGATAACACCCTCGGCTGCAAACTCAAGCCAGACAATAACTGTCGCCGCGGTGATAGGTGACAATGACACCGACAGCGTCAGGCTGAAAGCGTACAACGGCACTGATAAAGGCACTTTGCTGTGCACCGGCTCTGCTGTCGGGAGCAACGGCAACAGCTCATGCTCGTTCACAGCAAGCGCTGCCGGATGCGGCGACGGCGCATGCAGCATATACCTTTATGGCGAAGATTTGCAGAACGAGTGCGACGGCAGCAGCTTCTCGACGCAAAGCACGGTCTCGTTCACGAACGACGTGGCGACGCCTTCTGTATTCAATCCCATA
>JACPJX010000074.1 GCA_016187365.1 Candidatus Aenigmatarchaeota archaeon
TAGTTCTCGGCATCATGGTCTTTACCGGGAGCCTTGCCCTGCTTTCAAATTTCTTTTTCATGAATAACTTGGGAATATACGTGTGATTTAGGATGAAATACGCTTTCATTCTCTTGCTTGTATTCAGTGTATTGTGCGTATCAGCAACGGAGACTGGTGAAGTGAAACTTGAAAGCAGGGGGGTGGCGCCGGAGATACATTCAGTGCAATGGCTCAGCTCGGAGCCGCTCACAATGGAAGGCCTCCGCGGCAAGGTGGTGCTCGTGGATTTCTGGACTTATTCGTGCATTAACTGCATCCGCACATTGCCCTACCTGAAGGAATGGAATGCGAAATATGCCGACAAGGGTCTTGTTATCATAGGCATGCACACGCCTGAATTTGATTTCGAGAAAAGCGAGGACAACGTCAGGGCGGCTGTGGAGAAGTTCGGAATAAAATATGCGGTCGCGATGGACAACAATTATGTGATGTGGCGCGCTTACGGGAACAGCTACTGGCCGAGAAAATACCTGATAGACAGGGAAGGGAACATAGCCTATGACCACATAGGCGAGGGCGGCTACGAGGAAACAGAAGCCGTCATACAGAAGCTTCTGGGCGTGAAGACGGAGATGGTGAACGTATCGAAGGAGCTCCGGAATATCGGCACGCCTGAATTGTATCTGGGCTATAATTTCGCCCGCCAGTCCCTAGGCAACGAGGAAGGCTTCCGCCCCGATGAAGTCGTCGCCTACGAAAGAACGGAAATTGCCCGGCCTAATTTCGTTTATCTGGAGGGCATGTGGAAGAATGACCCGGACAGTATGGAGGCCCTGTCGGATGCGAAACTCTCACTGATATATCTTGCATCAGATGTCAACATAGTAGCCGCCGGCTTGGGAAGGGCGGAAATCCTTGTGGACGGCAATCCGGTGAAGGATGCCGGGAGCGATATTGTCGAGGAAAACGGCAGGACATATATCGAAATCAGCGAGGAGCGCCTCTACAGCCTCGTCTCGTCGCCGCTTTCAGGCGTGCACCTGATAGAAATAATTCCCGACGGCGAGTTCAGAATCTATACATTCACGTTTGGGTGATTTCTATCCTAGCCTGATGCCGCAGTACGGAAGCTCCGCTTCGTCGACGAAGAGCCTGCAGCCTTCCATTGACAGGCGGCCCGCTGATAAAACCCCCAAGGCCTTGAGATATGCGGGCCCATCGCCATCGACTTTCATTCTTTCCTGCAACGCTTCAGCATATTCTCTTACACCTTCCATATCGCCCGCGGCAGCACGATTTCTGATATCAGGCTCTATATCAAACGGCTTTGACTGGACGACTATAGGGCCCTCGTCAAAATTCTCCGTGGCGACGTGGACCGTTGACCTTGTTTCGCGCGCTAGTGACGCTATTGCGTCATAAACCGCGTCTTCTCCTTTGAATTTTCTGGTGAAGCCGGGATATTTGGATGCCGCGCCTTCCATGTATGTGAGGGATGCATCTATTACAGCACCCTCCGGAGATTCAAGTATCGTGAGGTCTGCAGGATGCACATTGAGTGTCGTATGCTGCAGAATCGGCTCCGTGACGATATGCATATAACCCGACAATGCAATAGCATCCGGCCTGAATTGTTCTATCTCCCTGTCTAGCATTTCGTAGAATCTGCGGCGCGAATTCCAATCCCCTGGGTCCAGTCCGTGTTTCCTGTAAAATTGCCTTCTGCTTATGTCAGTTATGACAGTTATGCCGCTGCTGTTGCAGAGTTCGACGCCTCTGGCGCCTTTTTTGTCCGTATACGCTCCTGTGACCCTGTAAGACTTTCCGTATTCCGGGTCTTCGAGCATCGCCCTGAGGCTGCTTGCGCCGCCCGAGAAAAAGACGACCACGTTCATCGGCGTTCCTCCGGGAACATACAACTGCTTCATAGGGCTTTTTATGTCATCTGCCTTTATATACCGCCCTCCTGATAGTTAATTATGGTTCCCTTCGGGAAAATACTGGCCAGGGCATGGCACTACTCCCTGAACTGGAAGCGCGTTGCGCCGTTCTTCCTGCTTCTCGTGCCTTTCGTGGTGCTGTTTGCGGCGTTCATAGACTCCGCCGTGAGCCTTCTAGGAAAATACGGCCTTGCATCGGCCGCCGGCATGCCTCCGCTTGAATTCATGGCGGGCCTTTCTTTGTTCTTCCTGCTGCTCATCGCGGTGACGGCCTTCGTGTTCCTCGCAGACCTCTACGTGAGGGGCGTCCTGATAGAGAACGCGCGCTCATGGTATCTCGGGAAGCGTGTCTCCTTCAGGAGAAGCAGGCCGGCGGTGAAGGGCAGGTATCTCAGCCTTCTGGCTGCCGTGATCATAGTGAAGCTGATATCTTCCGGCCTGGGTATAATTCCGGCAGTTGGCGTAATCCTTTCCATCATAGTTACGCTCGTGTTCCTTGTCGTTCTTCAGTCCATTGTAGTTTCAAGGAAAGGCGTCTTTGACTCGCTCAGGGACAGCTACGACATCTTCATGAGGAGGAAGCTTGAAACCTTTGCGTTCTGGCTCGTTACGTCCCTGATTTCAATGGCGTTCTTTGTCATCGCCATAACGCCGCTTATAATTGCCGCGTGGCCGGTGTTCGCCACATATTTGTCCTCGGTGTCGCTTGGCGCTTCCGCCGTTCCGCTGATGCTAACTTCGATAAAAAGCAGTTTGCCCCAGATTTTCGCGGCCGGCCTCGTCTCCGCTTTTATTCTGGGCTTCATCCAGGTCTTCAGGGAGTCCGCCACGACGTTCTTCTATCTGGAGGCAAAGAAAAGGAAATAGAGTGGGATTCATAAAATAAAAAGACAGCAGAAATCATCTTATAGAAACAAATATGTCTGAAGTTCTCCACAACTGCGGATTCTGCGTGACACACAGCCTGAACGACGCTTATTCCTTCATCAGCGACCTCCAGCACAGGGGAAGGGAGGCCGCAGGCATCGCCGCCATCGGCGACCGGATAGATGTCGTCAAGTGGAGGGGCACCGTTGCCACCATCGACCTTGGCGACTTGTACAAGCTCCTGAGAAGCAGCGACTACCACATTTACATGGCCCACGTGAGGTACGCCACGCGCGGAAGGAAGGATATGATTATGGAAGACGCGCATCCCCATGTCATAGGAGGCTCTCTCATCGACAGGGAAAATCACGTTGTAGTAAGGGGGTGTGAGATGGCGGTAGTCCACAACGGCCAGGTCAGCGACAAATACCTTTCCGGGGTCGACAGGGCGCTCCTGAGAAGCGGCTCCGACACCGAGGCCCTGCTTCATGTCTACAGGGAGATAGGCGAAGGGGGCCTGATGGCCAGCATTCCGGGCGCTTACACGATGGCTATTGCAGACGTTTCCAAAAAAGACGTTATAGTTATGAGGGACAGGACAGGGATAAAGCCCGGAGTCCTTGGCTACAAGGACGGGAAATACGGCGTCGCGTCCGAGGACATAGCGTTCAGGAAAGGACACGGAAGATTCGAGGCAGACCTGACACCCGGCACAGTATACTACCTGTCGCCAAACGGGGCGTTTCCGAGGCTTGATGCAGTTGTCGACCCGGCAGCGAGCCGGTGCTTTTTCGAATATAACTACATCGCTGACATGGATTCTGTCATGGACGGCGTGAGCGTGAGGACAGTGAGGCAGGCTCTGGGCTCCGCGCTGGCTGAAGAATATCCGGTACGAGACGCCGACCTTGTGACCTTCATGCCAAGATGCCCCGAGCCGGCCGCCAAAGTTTATGCTGCAGAAACAGGGAAGCTCTTTGAAAGCATTTTCTACAAGCTCCGGGGGGAGCGGTCTTTCATGGGCTCCAGCGGCGCAGAAAGGGAAAACTCCATAGGCCTGAATCTCCACGTCCTTGACAGGGCTGACGTCAGAGGGATGCATGTCGTTGTCGTGGACGACAGCACCATAAGGGGAAACAACTCCAAACGTGGCATAGATCTCCTTCGCGGCGCCGGCGTGAGAAGAATATCTTACCTGAATTACACACCGATGATAGGCATCGTGGGGGCCGACGGCGTGCCCAGGGGATGTGAGTTCGGCGTAGACATGCCGCCTCAGGAAAGCCCGCCTGACCACGAGTTCATAGCAAGAGGCAGGAGCCGGGCGGAGATTGCGGGGCGGATGAGGGTGGATGATGTTTACTTTTTATCTTATGACGGCATGCTCCGCGCCTTCGAGAGGAGCGGAATCCCGAGAAGCGATTTGTGCACCTACTGCATCGGCGGGGAGCACCCGCTTCTGCAGATACAGTGAAACAAGTAGCTCTGTAGAAAACCTAGTAAAAGCGCCAGAGGCATTGCAATGCCTCTAATGCTTTTTGTAGAACATTTCTACAGAGCCAAACAAGTAAATTTCCTAGCCCATCCCTGCGAACGCCTTCCGTGCCGCGTCTTTCTTTCCGGCAATTTCCTCGAACAGCGGCACGCTGACAGGGACAGCGAACTTCGTGAAATTTGACGTGACGATGGCCTCTCCGGTGTCCAGCGAGGCTATGTTCCTGTCGTCACGGCTCAGATCCTGCGCCGCGCTCTCTATCACGGCATTGCGCTCGCTGCCCAGTTCTATGCCAAGGATGATTTTCGTGTTCATGTTGGCGAGTATCTCCTTCGGTATGAGCGACGGCAGCTGGGTCACGGCAAGGAGGCCGACCCTGAACTTCCTGCCCTCGCGGGCGATCTGCGAAAACACGTTTCCCCTCTGCACGGATTCCGCATTGAGGAATCTCACAGCCTCCTCCAGCACTATGGATATTATGGGCTTTGAGTTGAGTTCGCCGTGCATCTTGTGCCTCTTGTAACGCGAAAAAACCTCTTTTGATATCATGGAGCTGACGAAGACCTCGAGGTCGCTGCCGAGGAGGGATGTGTCCACTATGACGCTCCTCCCTTCCTCAAGGCTTTTGCATATGTTATTGATTGTTGTCATCCCGGAGTCTGCGGAAAAGAGCCTGGAGCATTCTATCCCGCCGCCTTTCCTCCTTATTCCGAACAGCACGCCGAACCTCCTCTGGAGGACGCTCCACGTGGCGATATTTATTCCCATGCCTTCCACCCCGCTTTTTTCAGCGAGCAGCATGCGCTCTATCCACCCGTCCTCATGCTCGTTGTAGAATGCCCACATTGCCTCCATCTGCGGCGGCGTGAAATTGAAAAGATCCTCGAAGTGGTGGGGCTTGAGGTTTCTTATGTTGAATATGAGGTCGGTGCCGCCTGCCGGCGGTTTTACGGAGTAGTATTCCACATCGGCGACGTCCTTCAGGCCTTTTTCGCCCCTGCCATAATATTCGTCATGGGGGTCGAATATGAGCATGGAACAGAAATCCTTCTTCAGCACGGAAGACGCCATGACTTTCACGAGATTGCTTTTACCCCTTCCAGTCGTCGCCGGAATGAGGACGTGGTGGCTCATCACGTTCCTGCCCGGCAGGTGGACTTCGGTGGGGAGTTTTCTGGAGCCCGACCTGACGTGCCCTATCATCATTGAATCCTCGTGGGTTTTCATGAATGCCATGTCCCTTTCCTCCGCAGGCCTTATGGAAGAGAACAGCGGCGGCAATCCCTTGGGTATTCTCTCCTTCCCTCCGGACAGGCAGAGAAGCATCTTGAGCTTCGCCAGATTGTAGTTTGTGAAGTTCTCCTCGAAGAGCACGAGGTCTTCCGGGCCTTCAAGCATGAGGCCTGAAGCTGTTTCCCTCGCCGCCTGGCCGAGCTGGCTCCCGTATATCAGGTCGAACGCCTCGAGTATGGCATAGCCGGAAGGCATGTCGGCCACGAAAAGGTCCCCTATTTCTATGCTCTTGCCGTGCTTCTGCCTGACTATTATCTCCGAGAAGTTTCCGTCTGTTATCCGGCCTGCTATTTCCATGACGCTAGTATGTCGCTAAAATATTAATTAGCGATGCCAAATAATATGTATGAAGCGCAGGGAAGAGGTCCACATACTTGAATATGGCGCCATTCTTTTCGTCTTCCTCGTTGCGCTTTACGTTTCGTCCCTCAATGTCACCGGCCTTTTTGTTGCGTCCGAATATGCGTATTCAAGGGAAGTCAGTTACACGTCTGTCGAGAAAAAGGTCAGCGAGAACGTGAAGTTCGGCAACTACAGCCCTTCCTCATGCAGTGACGGCATATATGTCGAGGCCGCGGGCGTGCCGGTGAATTTCACCCTCAAGAACGAGAAATACAAGTCAGGCCTGTGCACCAAGGCAACAGTTGTTTTTGATAATATTATATATTCCAAGGCCGACAAGAAGAAGAACGCGACATCGATAACATATTTGATATACTACGGCAGGCGTGATGGCGTGCCTTCAAACGATACCGATGACGAGCAGGAAAACGCGCCGCCGCAGTTTTTGAAGGACATACCGGACATGACCATAGAGTTCAACGGCTCTTATTCCATCAATCTCTCCGAATACTTCTCGGACAACGAGACGCTTGCATTTACTTCAGACAGCAATGCAAATATTTCAATCATCTTTCAGGATTATACAGTAGCCTTCGCGCCCCTCTCATATCCCTACAACGGAACCCACCAGATAAACGCCACTGACGGCGAATACACCGCATCAAGCAACATATTCGGCGTTTACGCGAAGCCGCCTCCTCTGATGAATGCGACAGAAAGCAACCAATCCACTAACCAGACCTTTGATGATGAATTGAATCAAGCTCAGCAGTTTAATGTAACCCTTATCTACCCGAAGAACAACAGCGTGATGTTCGTGGGCAACCACATTTTCGTTTTCAGCTCGTCGAACGGCACCTGCTCCGTCATCGTCAGAAACCAGACTGCGCAGGATGAGGCATATCTCGAAAAGGGCTACTATTGGTGGGGCGTTTCGTGCAACTACATGAACAAGACTTATCCTTCGGGAAAGAACTATTTTGTCGTCATGCCGCAGTTGACTCTTAGCATGAATTACAGCGACATCGCCGACCTTTCAAACGCCACGAACGTAACGCTTGAAAAGCCTTCCGTGGGCAGACTTGTCTTCGACGAGCCGATAGACCTCACAGCCGTGCAGGAAATGGAAAAATACATCAATATATCGAGGAACCGCGTCGAGATAGACACGGCTTCGATGCAATACCTGAACAAGAGCGCTGTCCTGACATTGTACGGGGTGGCGGCGGCGAATCCAGTCATAAAACAGAACGGGCTGCCTTGTCCTGCAGACGTCTGCCAGATCATCAGTTATGAAGGCGGCACGCTGGTCTTCAGGGTGAAGCACTTCACCGTATACGAGGTCGGGGACGCGCCGCAGCCGGAACCTGTGCCGCAGACATCGTCAGGCGGCGGAAGCAGCGGGGGAAGCGGCAACTTCGTCCAGTCTCCGGAGAGCTCTTTCGGCGGTCCTGTCATAATAACGAAGAAGACTCCAGTAGAAAATGCGACAGCGAGCAAAATTTCACAGGCAGAGGAAATAAAGCCTGAAGCTCAGACAATACCGCAGACTGATGACACGGAAAGCGGGGCTCCTTACAGCCCGCCTGAAGAAAACAAAAACATCATAACAGGAGGCATAATAAGAATTTTTGCGGAAAATTTCATGTACATCGCGGTTCTGCTCGGGGCCGCCGGCGCCGGCTACATCTTTTTGAAAGGAGGCAAGAAGAAAGGAAAGAGGAGAAGAAGAAAATGAAGATACTTATATTTGATTACGACGGCGTCATAGCGGATTCCCTTGACTTTCACTTCAGGGTTTTCAGAAAACTTGCAGAGAAGTACGGGCTCGGGGCGATAAGGTCGAGGAAGAGCTTCGTGAAGCTTCTGGACGACAATTTCTATGAATCCGTGGTCAGGGAAGGCATGCCGCGCCGCCGCCTGCCGGAATTCATAGAAGAGACAGAAACCTGCCTCATGAAAAGAAAAGTCAGGATGTTCCCGGCAATGAAGATGATTCTGAAAAAACTCTCGGGAAAGAGCACGATATTCGTGGTTTCGTCGAGCATAACGAGGGTCATAAAGCGCGACCTGAAACTCAACGGGATAAAAGTGGAGGATGTCATTGGCGGCGACAGGGAAAGGAGCAAGACCGCCAAAATAATGGGGATAAAGAAAAGATTCCCGTCATGCAGGATATTCTACATCGGCGACACGACCGGCGACATGAAGGAAGGAAAGGCGGCCGGCGTCACCACAGTGGCCGTCACGTGGGGCTACCACAGGAGGAAGGCGCTTGAAAAGGAGAAACCTGATTTCATCGCGCGCTCCGTGAAGGAACTTGAAAGGATTCTCACCTGACAAGAGCGTCCAGGATACCATGCGCGTCGCCTGTGGAGATGTGCGCCCTGTGCCTTGACGACGAAAGGAAAAGTGCCTTATGCTGCAGTTTCTCGGCGTCTTCAATCTTGCCGAACATGTGCGCGTCCGAAAGGCCGTAAGGATAGCCCGGAAACCTGTAGTCGTTGCAGTGCGATGCTATGCACGGGAGCGGATTGAATCCCTTCATTACGTCTATCCTGAACGCATGCCTTGAGGAATGATGGAGCTTTGCGGCATAGACTTCAGTCGCGGAGTTCCCCGCGAACCTGTACTGCCATGCGCCTGGCGGGGCGTTCTTCTGCAGCACCGCAAGGAGATTGTTCCCGGTGGTCGTGTATACGGAGGATGTTTTTGCGACTGCCGAGACGGCGCTGCGCCTCATCCTCGCCTGGGCGAATGCGTCCTCGGCGTATTTGGTCTCGTTCGTCATGCCGGCCTGCAGCGTGCCGTCCATGACGATGATGCAGTCCTTTGCAGGTACGCATGCCGCAAGCTTCCATTCGGCGAACTTCCTTATGATGCCGCCCATCCTGGATATGTCGGCCGCGAATATGCCGTCCCTTATCGTCGGGTCTTCGGCATCAAAGGTCATGTCGCTTTCATCGGGTATTATGCAGCCTTCATGCAGGGGAAAAATTTTTGTCCTGTACCTGATGCCTGGCTCGGCCGAGCACAGCGCATAGAACTCATGGCGCTTCGCCTTCACTTTCAGACCGGCTTCGAAAACGCTGAAGTACGCCCTCACCAGAAAGACGGAGAAAGAAGGCGTGTGGAGCAGTTCGGCATTGCCGCCGTCCACGAACGCGAGGCGCGACTCTTCCGCCTTCAGTCCCTCGAACCTTTCCGCGCTGTAAGGAAATGCAGTGTAACCCGGCAGCACGGGATCGCCGTCTTCCCTGCCGGCGATGCGTTCTATCTCCCCGAGAACATCCCTCGCAACTGAAGAGTGCACGATAAGAATTTAATAACGAAATATAAAAGATAATTAATATGGACAGATTAAAAATATATTTGGATACAAATACCGTATTAGATTTCTTTATAAATGAAGCCAGAGTTATCAAAAACAACGAAGATACAAAAGTTCCATCTAAATTTCAATTTATGTTGGAAAGCAAAGAAAAGATAGAATTTGTAAGTTCTTTCTTGACCAAAGCTGAAATATGTAGGGAACTCGTGTCAGCATTTCAATTGAGCGAAGAAGATATAGAACGCTTGTGGAATACATTTATTTCTTCCCTTGAATGCAGGTATATAGAAAGATTTCAATTTGATGAAGAAATTGTAAAACTGACGATTAAGCTGAAAATGAGATTAAGGACTATGGTCAATTTTTTCCACTTGTTTATTGCCATCAAAGATAATGCTTATTTATTGTCGGGCGATAAAGATTTGATAAGGATTGTAAGAGAAAACCTATTATATGATAAAATAATAAGTTATATAGAATTGAGAAATATGTCTATTTGAGCTTTTTAGCCATTTTTTCAAATATATCTTTATTCTTCCTAATAAATTCTTCCATTTTTTCCCGTCTTTCCTTGGGTTCGTCTTTCATATTTTTCACTGTATTTATTATGTTTTCAAATTATATAAAAGCGGAAAGGCTTAAGAAGATAACAGGTTTCTGCTAAGTATGATCAGCTAAACCTTACTTCACCACAACCTGCCCCCTGGCCTTCACGACATTGCTGCCGGGCCAGTACGATATGAAAGTAAACGACTTGTCGGCCGTGAACTCCACTTCCCCGGAGCTGCCGGGCGCTATCTTGTTCGTGCTGAAGTAGTCGCTCCTGAAGTCGAGGCCGCCGAACGAGACGCGCTCGTTGCGCACCTTGAATTTTATTCTGACCTTCTCGCCTTTCCCGACTTCTATCGTGGATGGCGACAGGACGGCATCGTCGCCTTCAATGGTGAAGACCTTCGCTTCTGCCGCGCGCTCCTGCACTCTTTCAACTATCTTTTCCAGTTTCCCTTCAACTTTCCCCCTTGTCTTCATCGCCCTCTCGACGTTGCGCTCGGCCGCGCGCTTCGCGATCTCAGGCAGCTTTTCCGAGCGCTCACATATGTTGGCAAGGCGCTTCGCGTTGCTCACGACCTCGCGCTGCTGCTTGAGGAGGGGCGCAGCCTTCGGGTGGTCGTTTGCGTCCAGCGCAGTTTTTATCGAATCCCTGAGGGATTTTGCCTCTTCCACAAGGTTCTCCACGTCTGTTGAGTTGCATTTCTCCCTGAGGCGCGGAAGCACGCCCTCGACTTCGTTCAGGGTGCTCTCGTACATGCCCCTGAGGTTGGGGGCGCCGCGCTCTTCCATGTCAGCATGCTTCTGCCATTCCCATTTTATCCTGTCCCTTGACTGCCACTTCTCCTTCCTGTAGTCCCGTATTTCCTGCATCTTCCTTTCGGCTATGGCTATGTCGCCCGCGATTATGTCCTGCTTTATCGCAAGAAGCTTGGCCTTGGCGTCGTTCAGTTTTGCCTTCAGCGCCGTGACATCGCCGTTCGCAGCAAGGTCATCCGCCTCTATCATCTCCTCGTCTATCTCGCTTTCCGTCTCGTTGAGCCTTTCAAGGAGCTTTGACTTGATTCTTTCCTTGACTGAGTTTCTTATTTCGATGTATTTTTCCCTGCGTTCCTCCCATCTCTCTTTGTGGGCTTCCCACACATTCTTCACGACTTCGCTCGCTCTCTCGCCTACAACTTTTGTCGGCACTATGCCCTTCGCCCTCAACTCTATTTCTATCTCGCCCGCCAGCGCGGGAATGCCGACTATCCTGACGTCCTTTATGCTGTTTTCTATGATGAAATCCGCTATAGCTTCCGTTTGCGAGGCATCGGTCACGAATCTCACTATAGAGCCCGCGGCCGGGTTTGACGATGCGACGGCAACGTCGTTCCACGCCCTGGCCGCAATGATGACAACTTTTGTATTGTTTGAATAATAATCGAGGACTTCCTTGTCAACGTCCGTGTCCCTCAATTCCTTCAGTTTGTATTTTGCAAGCATGGCCTTCAGGCCTGACGGGAGCACTCCTATGTGGTGGACGTCGCTGACATTCATGTTTTCAAGCAATGCCAGCACTTCGGAAGGCACCTCGCCTTTCGGCACCGGCAGGAAAGGGCATTCCAGGTTTGAAGCCAGTGTAGACGCAAGTATGCCATCCTGTGTGTCAGCCTCCGGGTTCTTGGTGTCGTCCGCAAGGACGGCGCACCTTGAGCCCTCGGCCCAGAAATATTTCGCGACTTCGACAGCCGTTCCAGTCCTCTCTATCCCCCACAGCCTTATCACGTTGTAGCCCAGCGTTTTGAGGCTGCTTTCAGCCTGCACGGAAACGACCACCGGGCCTCCCACTATGACCACGGTTCTGGCGCCGGCAGAACCTATGGAGGACTTTACGTCTTCGTTCAGTTCGCCGCCCGGCAGTGTGAAGACAGGTATGCCCTGCCTGTCGCCCGCGGCCTTCGCGACAAGGAGATCGACGCTTGTCTTGTCGGTCGTGACTATTACGGTGTCGACGCTCTGGGCGAGCGCAACGCCTGTCAGAAAGATTATTGACAGAATAAGGGCATACTTCATGACCAATCACCTTCTAGTAATTCGCTTCCGGTGCTTATATTCTTTCAGCCCACCGCGCACCGGTTGGGGCCGGCCTCGAGCTCGCGCAGTTCCTCGGCCTCAAGCTCTGCAAGGCCTTTGTTGAATTCCTTTATCGCCTCGAAGTTGCTGGGCTTCGGCTGCACGTTTCTGGCGACCCATCGGATAAATTCCTGCTTCTGCATTGAAAGCGCCGCCAGGCTTCTTTTGAGCTCGCCGAGCGCTGCCGCTACAGGCATGCCGTGCTTTATTTCACCGCCATAATGCGCCGGAAGTATTTTTGCGCTGTCAGGCATCAAAAGCAGTTTTTTATGGAGCGTCTCCCACAGCGCTTCAGCATTTTTTTCCGCGTCCTGCCCGAGGTCTGGCCGTCCGACGCTTTCTATAAAAAGCGTGTCGCCGGTGAATGCAAATTCCCCCAGCAAATA
>JACPJX010000071.1 GCA_016187365.1 Candidatus Aenigmatarchaeota archaeon
CGATCGAACCGTTTTAAGCAGTGCGGCACGTTTGATTTGCGCGCGATAAACTGCTTTGCCGCGCCCATCCACACCGTGAAGTTGAAAAACCTCTTTTGCCAAGTCGATCGCGAGTAATTTAATGTCGTTCATAGGACTGGAACCTCCTGTTGTTGAATGTTCGTTCTTGTTGGTTCGATCATTCTGGCCCTATTGAGGCCGATTTAATACAGGACGGGTCCATTCCATTATGTACGTAATCGTCGTTTTTTTAAATTTTAACTTCGTCTCAGAAAAAAATAGGCTGGAAAGAGCTTGGGAAGACCGGGCGGAAAGAGCTGGCGATCCCGGCAGGACGAGAAGCGAAGGAGCGACGCGCGGGGAGCGCGAGCGGGCGAGCGCTTCGCGCGCGGAAGAAAAACAGGATGTTTTTCTTAGCGACTGAGGGGGAGGTCACGCAGCCTTCGAGCCGGAAGCGAGAAGGCGTAGTGACCGAGTCCTGCCGGGATCGCCATTTGTCAACTCAGTCGAACCAGCGACCAAGCCGATTTTCGAATGCCGTGACAAGTGGCCCAAGTTTGACGGACGGGGGCCAGCCACTCTGGCCAGCCCCCTCTCGATGGAGTCCTCTCCCGCGAAGAATTCCAGCTTGAACCCTTCGGGCGTGATTCGGATTTTGTGGATCAGTGTTTCGAGGACTTTGGTTTTCGCGGTTGGGTCAGCGGCGAGACGTTTCAAATCAGCAAGAAAATCTTGGTACGTGTTGAGGCTTGCGGGTTTCTCCGCGTAGAAATTTTCGGTTTGGACTCGAACCAGGCGCTTTTCCTCCTCGTTTTTTAAAATCTCGATTTTTTCCATTTGGCGAAAAATCGGTTCCGCCGAGACGGTCTTGGGGAGCTGGGAGAGTCGCTCGGCCATGACCTCAAGCTGGCTTTTCAAGGCACTGATTTTTTCTCGGACCCGCCTTGTCTCAGTGGTCTGTGTTCGCTTCGTGTAGGCCTGTCGTGCCGCCTCGATTAGCCCTTTGGCTAATTCGGGACTGGCCATAACGCGGATCGCTTCCGTCCAGATCGCAGGTTCGACTTTTTTGGCGAGGATTCGAAACGGCGAGCAATCGAAGCACTTTTTGACGAGTCCGCTTTGCCGCTTCAATTGCCACGTGTGTTCGTAATACGGAATCTTGCCTCCGTTTCCGTTGGCGGATTTTCCAGCCATCCGTTCCCCGCATTTTTCGCACACGATGAATCCAGTCAGCGCGTACGGATACCGCCTTTCGGATTCCGGTTTCCTTTGACGCTTCTCTTTGAGCATGGTTTGGGCACGGAAAAAACTCGCCTTGTCGATGATTGGCTCCCAGAGAGCCTGAGCTTCTTTTACTTCCCCTTTCGATTTGTAGACCTTCACGCCGATGTAGGCTTTCCGACACAGTAGGTCGTGCAGATTCACCAAATTGAATAAGCCAGTCCGAGGCTTGTCTCCGCCGCCTTGAGTTTCCCGTTTGGGCTGGTATCCGTTTGCATTGAGCCACTTCGCCGTTCCAACGAGGCTTCCTGTTTGCAGATACTTCTCGAACGCCTTTTTCACGACCTCCGCCTGCTCGGGCTCGATCTCTAAGTAGCCCTTCTTGCCGGGAATGAGTTTGTAGCCCATTGGAACCGTTCCGCCGTTGTAGAGGCCACGCGCTGCCCTTGCATGTAGATTCGCCGACACGCGTTCCGAGATTTGCCTGCGCTCAAACTGGGCAATGTTTGCAACTGTGTAGAGCACCATCTCGCCCGCCGCCGTCGTCGTATCGAAGTTCTCACGCAGGCTCATGAAACCGCAGCCGTTGGCCTGCATGAGCTCCCAAATGCCAGCGAAGTCCTTGATTGAGCGTGAGAGCCGGGAAAGCTCGGTCACCATCAGAAGCGTCACCTCCCTGCGACGAATCGCTGAGAGCAACCGTTGAAGTTCGGAGCGGTTGGTATCCTTGCCGGACTTGGCGCGGTCGATGAACGTTTCCACGACTTCGCCAAACAGCCCTTCCATGTTCTTGAGCTGAACGGCTGCCTTGAGGCGCTCTTCCTGATTGCGGATCGAGCCCTCGGGGTTCTCGGCCTGCTCCTCAGTTGAAACGCGCACGTAGAACGCGATGCGATGACCGGACTTGTTCGGTTTTTGAGTTTCAGATTTCTTAGCCATGAGTGCCCGTCCTTTCGGCCACGTGATCGTGGTTTGAAGTCGGGACACCCGCGCCAATGGATTCGGCAGGCCGTCTGTGGAGCTGGCAAAAAGCAAGATACAAGATCTCGCCCAGCTCCGCAATCCGCCGCTTGTATTCGTCTTCTGGAATTGCCTTGGGAATGACCGCAACGCACTTGGCTTCCCATTTTAATTTCATCGATATTCCTAAATTTCATGCATTTGATTCTCTTCTTCTGTTCTTGCCTCGCTCTTGTCTTCAATCTGTTCTTCTCTTTGCTGCCGCCTTTATCCGTGACTACCCTCAATCGTAGAGTGGGGGTAGTCACGGATAAGGGCGGCAACCGACGATTGCATTGCAGAGTTTTGGTAATCAGTCGTTTCGCCACGTTGTGGCCAACTCCGTGGTCACTTTCCTTTTCCTTAATTCTGACCAGTCCCCTGGTCACCTTTAAGAGTTCCGATTTTGTCCTCCCGCTACCCTTCCAATTCCCTTACCTGCATTCAATATTTTGAATATTTCAGATGTGATCGCCTTCCCCGTCTTCGCCACGGTTCTGCTCTTTTCGTCTACGCCTTGTTCCTGAGCCCTTCACATCGTAGAGGGGGAGGGCTCAGGAACGAATCCGGCGTTAAACGAAATATTTGGCAGAATCGTGGCAGCGAGTCTTTTCGGTGGGTTAACCTCTGTGTTGGATAAAAACTAAAATGGCCACGGGGTGATATATCCATATATCAGGGTGTGGCCGCTTTTTCTCGCCCGGCGCTGGTGAGTTCGACGCGCCAAGGTTGGCCGCAGTAGCAGGAATTAGTTTCCAGGATGCCCATACGTTTGAGCGCGCGAAGGCGTCGTAGATGGTGATGGTTATCCGATTGCCCTGGCCAAAACTGCGCACGGATTTGTGCGGTGTCGACCGTCCTCGTATTGTGGATGAATTTAAGAATTTGAAGGTCACGCGGCGTCAGCCGGTGATGAACTCGGTAGCGTCGCCCGATTCGATCAATCCTGTAAATGTACATGGCCACCTCCTACCCATATAGGTTGCAAAAGCGTGCCAGTCGAAATGACGGGTTCTGAGCCGCGGTTGGGAGTTTTGCCGAGTAATGTTTTCACGAACTTACTGAAAACCAGCGGCTCTGAAATTGTGAAATTGTAGCGCAGGTGTAGCGACAGGTAATTGTAGCCGGACGCTACAATTACGAGATTTGAGGACCAAGAAAAGAAATGCCCAGCTTTGCAGCCGGGCGTTCGTCAGTACTTAGTCTTTGTGCGTGCTATTCGCGTTCGAAGCTAGCAGATAATGCCCGCTTATTTTAATCCGTCTTTCATGATTCATCGAAATTGTTCCGATTGGAACAAAGAGATGAACAACCTACTCTTCAAACCAAAAACTCATGATGATTCCCGTCGTCCATGGACAGTGACGAGGTGGGTGAAGCCGCTCCTTCTTGCGCTATCTTTTTCGCTATCCACTGCTTCGTTTGCTGATCCGCGGCTCGCCAATCCCAGGTGTATTCTCACCCTATTGCGAGAATTCACGATCGAGCGCGCCCTGGACCCGACATATCGGCTCCTTACTCCTCAGCAGGCCCGAAAATACTATGCTGCCTACGGGGTGAGGGCCGAAAGGAATAAGCATGGAGAATGGGAGTTGGTTTCAAAATATTTCACGGCACCTGAGATCGACGCGATTCGCAAATACGTGAATTACAGCTACCGACCCATTAACGAGTACCTTCGTCATGGGACACTCTCGAAAGACGGCGCGCGTGCGATCCGAAGAGAACTCAAATTAATGGGGATGGAGAGCGAAGGAGATCCTTTGGAACTTCCGAAGAAATGGATAGCACTGATTGATTCTGTCATTGAGAAATCCCCTCTTGTTGCTGGTGAAACGGTGCTGTTTCGGTTTGAAAGTTTTCCGATCGAAACGCGCATGAAACCAGTGGGATCAACCTACTTCAATAAAGGATATGTCTCCACCACTCTGCTACCCAAAATCGCAACAGGCTATGCAAACGGAGTGGCCAAACTTGCGTGGCAGGAGGAACTTATTCTGGTCTTAAACGTGATTCGAATACCGCCCGGAGGTATCCCTGGAGCCTATGTGTTGCGTCCCACCTCACCGACGACACTTTTGCTGACCTGATTCCCACCTGACTGACGACACCTGGGACGGGGTCGTTCCCACTTAGACGACGACACTTTTGGGGACCCCATTCCCACCTCCGCGACGACACTTTCGCAG
>JACPJX010000072.1 GCA_016187365.1 Candidatus Aenigmatarchaeota archaeon
GCTCAAGGACAGGAACGCCGTGACGTACCAGTACATAACGGTCAAGAACGCCTCATTCAGGGATATGGACATCGGGAATGTGCATCTTTCCTTCATGTCAAAAACGCGCAATCACATTTCAGTCGGCGACCTCATCGGGAACAATTTCGAGATAACGCTCCATGGGTGCACAGAAATAGAAAAAATAGAGGAAATTTCAGGAATCATGAAGGAGAAAGGATTTCCCAATTTCTTCGGGCGCCAGAGGTTCGGCGTCAATATGGACAATTACCTGATAGGAAGATGCGTTGTCAGGCGTGACTTCAGCGGGGCCGGGAAGTTGGTGGCGGGCCAGGGAAAGAGTTTTTCAAAGGTTGGCATGAAGTTCTTCATTCATTCATACCAGTCATGGATATTCAACTGCGCCCTTCGGGAATGCATCCGGACGGGGAAGGTGCCTGAAACCCTGCCTCTCGTAGGATACGGCTCAAGGATAACCAACGACATCATGAAGGGCTTCGTCGAGAAGGAGGGCGTCAGGCCGGAGGATTTCAGGATAAGCGAACTGGGCATGTGCTGCACAGGCTCCGAGAGGAGTACCTTTGTCAGGACTGACATGAAGTATTCGATAAGCAGGGACAAAGTCCTGTTGAAGTTCTTCCTGCCGAAAGGCTCTTATGCTACCGTGCTTCTCGAGGAGATGAAGAAGATGTGACTTCAAACACCCTCACGTTCCCGCTCCTGAAAACTTCTTTGTACGGGAAGTATTCGGGCCGGGCGCCGACCTGAGGCGCGCGCTCCGTATACAATATGTATGATACGCTGTATCTGGAAAGGATTTCCTTCTGGCTCTGGTTCCTGTACGCGCTCAGTATGTCTTCGAGGCGCTCTGCGGCAGGCGCCCCTATAAGGTTCGGGTCTGCGATGTTTTTCCTTTCGGCGATGCCCGATACCCAATGCCCTTCTAAGAACTGGGCAAGAATTACAGAATCTTTAGGCGTGTTTTCCTTTATCCATGTAAGCGCGCTGTATTCGTCGTCCGTGACTATGCCCCACCTCAGGCTGTTCAGTGAGTAGATTCCGGTTATCGCAGTGGCTGCAAGTATTATAACCACAATCTCCTTCCTCTTTATTGATGCAATAGCATGCGCCGAAAGCACGCTCATCGGCACTGCCATATAGGCGAGCCCGCGGTCCGTCTCTATCTTCCCTGCCACGAATAGGACGAGTATGACGGCAAGCCACAGAAGAACCGGCCTGCTTGCGTTCTTTCTTGACATGTACAAGCCGAGCACGGAAAGAGGAATCAGGAAGGGCGTCAGCCTGTAAAGAACATCCGCTACTCCTATGTTTTCGAAGAGGGCGCTTGATATGTCGTAAGGCAGTGTGCCTGCGTAAATGCTGATGGCGCTTCCATACAGGAGGTATGCCGCCGAGGCCTCGATGATTATGGCTGCCACGACAAGAATAGATTTAGAGTCTTTCCTCATTGACGGGATATAGAGCAGCAGGGAAAGGACTGATATGGCCGGGGAGAACATGAAAATAAGGAGTGAAATGGAGAAGTATTTTGCCGTGTCTTTCCTGGCAAGAAAATAGCATGCCAGAATAAGGAGCGTCATGTCCACAGCCGTCACAAGAACATTGCTTGATGTCTTCCATATGTGAACTGGCATGAATGCTATCAGAAAAGATGCGACCAGCGCAACTTTTTCATTGTAGATTTCCCTTGCCAGAAGAAATACGGAAAGCACTGCCATGGCCCCTATGAGTGTTATTATTATCGGCGCCGCCTCCGGCATGAATGACAGAAGCACGTGGATTCCCGGGGGATACTCATACGGCCTGCCGCCGTATGACAGACTGTCGTAAACAGGCAAGCCGTCAACGAATCCGGCAGCCATCCTCATGTGGTAATACGAATCGAGGCCGATGGGCCTGTTTTCCCAGAAGAAAGGCGTCATCCTTATTGCAAGGGCCACAGCGAATATGACGGCGAGAAACACGAGGGCGCGCTTCATGATAGAGATTTAATGCTAATCAATAAAAACTGCCTATGGACAGGAGAATAGCCGCGTTGTTTGCGGCGTCTTTTGCAGTTTTCATGCTGGCATTTGTTTTGAGGCATTATTATTTTGGCATCAGCGAGATAGTCGGCACCCCGACTTTCTACCACACAAGGATAGCTGAAAGCATATTGGATGGCGTTTATTATGACGACCTGAGTTTCGGCGGCCGGCCTCTCACTTACGCGCCGCTGTTCCCGCTGTTCCATGCCCTGTCCGCCGCTGCGTTCGGCCTCAATCTCGGCGGCATGCTCTTCGTGGCGCTTTCCGGCGCCGCAGGCATGTGCTTCTCGTACGCTTTCCTGAAGAAATATATCAGGAACGGCGTTTCCATTCTGGTTCTTCTGCTTCTGCCCGGGACGGTCTTTCTCTATTCGCACATATCGACGCGTGCAGTCCCCATAACGCTCGGCATCGCTTCCCTTTACCTGCTTTCCGAAAGGAGGCACTTTATTTCCGGTATCATGCTCGGCATATCATACCTGTTCCATCCGGAAGCCGGCGCTGTCTTTTCAATCATAGTGGCATTATACATTCTTCTGGAGCGCAAAGAATCCCCGAAAAACATCGCGAAGATCGCTTTGCCGGCTGCCATCATAGCTCTTGTATGGTACGCGCCTTTCATCGTCCAGAACGGGCTGCCTGAATACAACCTCCTGCACGGGGAATACAGGGAAAGGCGGTACAGCCTTGAGTCGCCTTCTGCCGAAAACTTCCTGTGGGAGCTGGGGAAAGGCTATCTGACAGTGCCGGTTCTTGCCCTTTCCGTAATAGGCCTGTATTATTCAAGGAATAATTTTTTCAGGCTGTGGTTTGTGTTCTGCCTTGTCCTGGCGCTGGCGGCGGAAAGATTCTTCTTCTACTTGCTGTTCCCGGCGTCATTCATTTCATCTTTCGGGATTGAGAAAATCAAATCATTGGTGAAAAGGAAGCATATCTACGTCATAATCATAGCCTCCATACTGGTCTACTCGGCATACTTCGGCCTTTCCAGGAGCGCCGCGCTCGCGGAAGATTACCCGATACGGCAGCAGATAGACGCTTTCCATTGGATTCGTGACAACACGCCTCCCGATGCTGTCATCCTGTCGGACTGGCAGTGGGGGCACTGGATATCTGGAATAGCGAAGCGCAGGAACTTCGTCGACGGCTACGCCGAATACGCGCCTTCCGTCAATAAACGCATATCAGAACTCCGCGAATTCTATGCGACGTGCAGGATACCGGAAGGCTACGGCATTTCCTACGTGTACATGGAGGACTGGTTCGCCGGAAAGTACGGCATTTCGTGCCTCGGTGAATTCGAGAAGGTCTACGACAATGCCGGGATAAGCATATACAAGGCATCGTGAAAATCGGTACCATTACATATATAATAAAATACAAGACTTTAAATATTTTGTAATGGTATTAAATTCATGAGAGTCATTGAAAGGAACAAGAAGGGAAGAAAATATTACTATATTCAGCATTCTTTCAGGAAAGGCGGAAAGATCATAACAAGGGAAAGATATCTTGGAAAGATCATACCTGAAAATGTGGAAAAAATCATGCAAGATATGAAAAAGGAGTCGGAAAAAGACCTTTATGCGAATCTGGAGAAAATAAGAAAGAATTTCCAGAAAGAATGGAAAGGGTTACCTGAATCGGCAAAGGAAAGGGAAAAAGAGGAAATTGCAATCGCCTTCACGTACAATACGAATGCCATAGAAGGCTCTGCCATAACTCTCGGGGAAACAAGGGAAATTATACACGATAAAACAGCCCCAAAAAAGCCGCTGCGGGATATCAAGGAAACAGAGGCGCATTCAAAAGTATTCTTTGATATGCTGAACAGCAAAGAAAAAATATCCGCCAGTTTGATGTTGAAATGGCACAAGGATGTATTCGGCGAAACCAAGCCTGATATAGCGGGCAAATCCCGGACATATCTTGTAAGAGTCGGGGATTATATAGCGTCCGACTGGCAGGATATAGGGGCTGTGATGAAAGAACTTGTGCGATTCATTCGAAGCTCTGATGCGAATGCCGTTGAGCTTGCGGCTAGAGTCCATTACAGGTTCGAAAAAATACATCCGTTCGGGGA
>JACPJX010000073.1 GCA_016187365.1 Candidatus Aenigmatarchaeota archaeon
CTATGATTACAGGAAATCCTTTTTTCTGACTATATTCATCGTTGCAGTCGTCTATTCGCTGATATTGTTCAGCAGGAATGAGATTCTTTCCATCATCCCTATATACAATTAGATTCTGTCTACCTTCATCGCGACAAGGGCGAGTTTGTCTGCGGCAAGCGTCAGTTCCTTGTAAGAAGTGCCTTGAAGAATTATGGTGGCGTTCTCGAGTTTTACCGATGTCTCTTCAGCACCTGTGGCAGGGCCTTTCAGCCACAGAACAGGCCCGCCGAAGTCCGGCTTCTCTATTTCGTTGCCGTTCTTGTCGTACCACGTGTCGCCTATGAAGTAGTATGGCTGGAATTTTATGAAGACGCCCTCGTATGCAAGATATGTGGGCACCTTTGCCATTATGTTGCTCATCACGACGGTGAAATAGGCGTTGTCCTGCTGGCTCGAGCCGTCGAATACGACATTCATCTGGCCTTTGTAAAACATCTTCCGCATCTCCGCTGGCTCCGTCGCGTTCACCTTTATCGCGTCCCTTATGTCGTTTGAGAATGTGTATACCTCGGCGTGGCCCGGTATCGAGACTTCATTCACGGGGGCCTCCTCCTGGACGCATCCGGCAATGAGAATGACGGCAATAACAAGGATATATGAAATTTTCATCTGAATCAATTGGGCAGAGAGTTTATATTCATTTCACATGCTGAGAATTATTATTGAAAAGGAGATTGAAATCCTTAAAGAGCAAAGCTCTTTAGGATCTCAAAAAAATGAAATTTTTTTGAAAATAAAAAAGAAAAGAGTGGGGATTTCTCCCCGTTTCTAGACTAAGCAGCTGTCGTGCTGACAACGCCGTTCTTCCAGACCACTCTGTTCTTGCTCGCGAGTTCGCTTGCATGAGCGTCGTAGTTCTGGAGGACTCCTGTTCCTGTTCTCGTGTCGTCCGCATTGTAGCCCGCGACAACCAGGACTGATTTGCCGGTTGTGAATGCGTCGGATACAAGGTCGACAAGCGTTGTTCCAGGACCCTGGTCAAGGTACCACTGCGTGTCCTTGGTCTTTGCGGCTGTTGCAAGCTCTCTTACGAGGCTGTTTACAGCAGGTCCGCCCACCAGGATAATGTTCTTCGTGGTCTTGTCTGCGGTCGTGACTTCAGTGTCCAGTTTTGCGATGCTTGTCTTCACCGGAACTGCCTGCTTCACAGTGCCTGCAGAAGCGCCCGTTGTTGCGGAAGTTGTAGCGCCCTCAGCCAGGACGAAGATTTCTGCCTTTGTCTGGTCATCAGGGTACCATATTTTGACTGTGTCCTGCCCTGACGTGGTTCTCTCTGCGTAGACACCGTACAGGTCAACATATCTGTTTATGTTTGAGTTGCTGCCCAGTGTGTCCGTGTCTTCGTTTGACGTGAACTCAGGTGCTGTCGGTATTGCAACGTTGTTGGAACCGGATGTTTCTGTGCTGGCTGCCACGTATGCATAATATACGTTGCTGCTGTCATCCTTCTCTTCGAGGAGCAGGATGCCAGGCTGTGTTGCCCGTGCCGCGCCCAGCGAATCGAAGTCCGATGCCATGGAGATGTTTATTGACGTGCCGTTTCTGTCAGCTGATATGTTGTATACCGCGCCGCCTGTTGACGTTCTGCTCAGGTTGAAAGCCTGTGTGTGCGCAGCTTCTGTCATGTTAAGGCTTGCACAGACTGTTGTCTGGCATGCTGACGTTGTTCCGTCTTCCTGCGCTACTGCTGTAAGGTTTAACTTTGTTATGGCCCCTTCTTGATTTGTTCCTATGCTTACAGCGCCTCCAGGCAGTTGTATTCTTCCTACATTTATAGGCACTGTCTGGTTGGCTTTTGTGAACGCATATTTTTCTCCAAGCTTTCCTTTCAGCACAGGGAAGACCGTTACATATGTGCCTACATTGTTGTCAGCCGCGCCCGTTCCCCATGTCACTGCAAATGTCGTGGACGACCTGTTTGTGAAGTAATATGTCTGGCCGTCTATGACCTTCGCGTCCTTGTTGTCGGTTGAAGTGCTTACCCTCAGTGTTGTTCCTGAGAAGACATCTCTTATGTCTATGTATGCTGATGTCGTGCTGTCAAGGTTGACGCTGCTTACCTGGAACATGTGCGAAAAGTCACCGGCGTCTATGACGAAATACTCGTTGTTTGCTATGGTTGCGTTTTCAACCACGTGTATCGTATAGCCGCTTGAGTCTGCAAGGCTGAATGCTGCTCCGGTGCTTGATGCCTTGTATGCCCATGTGACGGTTGCGCTTTGTCCCTTGTCGTCGGTTATCGTTGCCTTGAGAAGGTTGTCTCCTGAAGGGTCAACTGCTAGTTTGTTTCTGTTGGTTGTGTCGTCAAGTGCTGGTGTGACAGCCGGGAACGCGAGTTTGAATGTCTTCCACACAGGGTCCATGTATTCTCCGCCAAGTCCAAGGTAGTCTGTGTCGGAATTTTTGCCTGCTATGTAAACGTTGAATGATGCAAGCTTGCCGCTTGAAACAGTCAGGTTTACATAGGTGCCCTGCATAGTGTCTTCATTCGTGCCTGTTTTTACCTTGCTGCCGTGCTGTAATATAAGTTTTTGTGCACCAAGCAGCAGTTTTGCGGAGTTCACGCTCTGGTCCGTAGTCGAGAGCTGGAATACATCGTCAACGAAGATATCCAGGCCGCCTACTGAAGTTGTCGAGCCCTTGTTGATCGTCTTCTGGTCGCTTCCTACCTTCAGGACAACTGCTGTTGACGAAGAGGTACCGACCATTGTGACGTCATATGCCTTTCCGCTTAGCGTTACCTGTACGTTTTCGCCCGACTTGAGGACCTTTGTTTCAGCGCCGCCCGATATTACAATCTTGTTGCTTGCTGAGCCGTCGCCGTTGATGAATGTCGTGTCGCTCAGGATGGTGAATTCCTTCCCGAACAGAGTAAGCTTTTCACCGACTCCTGTCGTCCCGTTGACTTCTTTGTCGAAAACGACCGATGTCCTGTACATGTAGCCGTTTCCTGTCGTGAGGTCAAGCGAACTTGGCGATGTGGTCCAGTCGCCGATGCTGTATGTCGGGTCCTTTGTCGAGTCGCCTGAAGACTTCTCAAACTGCAATGAGAATTCCGGCGCTGCCGTGTTGCCTGGAGTCACGTATATAAATTGTGTGTACTTGTGTGTCGTTGAAGCGTCTGCGTCGTTCAGGATGCCGTTTGCAAGGACGGTAGGCAGGTCATCCTTTGTCATTGTGGATCTCAGACCGCTCTTTCCAAGGGTGTCGTCCAAGAAGATTCTTGTGTTGGATGTTGAAACAGACTTGCCTTCCCCGCTCACGCTTATTCCTGACACTGTGCTCGATGTTTTAACGAGCGTTGTCACTTCCCCTCCCAGTCTTACCGAGAGGTCTACTGCACCCACGACGTCTGCCGGAGCAGCTGTTGCGCCTACAACCACTAATGTAGGTATCTCGCTGCCGGAGACGAAAGGTGCAGGGTATTTGTCCAATTGCGCAAATCCTACGGATGCACCGGCCATCAGTGCCGCCATAGAACCTGCAGCCAAAACTTTTCTGAATTGCATTTTTCTGCACTCTCCTCTTTATTTATATATAATTGGTTTGTTTTCCGGAATCAAACCAGGCATGGGTTATGCCACGCCTAATCTGAAATATCAATCAGAATACTTGCAGTATCCTGACCAAATTCCGTACCATATAGATGCACTTGGTTTATATATAAACATGACTCGAAACTATTCCAGTGTATGTTCCATATATATTTAAACTAAATTTTAAATGTTTATAAAAGCCAAATATGAAGAAAAAAAGTTCTAAAGATTATATTTAACTCTTTTATTCAATAAAAACTCTGATTCTTTTCGATAATTTTAAATATTGGAAATATATGATATTACCGGCCTTTTTGGTGCTTTTTCAGTTTTATGATGTTGGTCCTGCCCTTCGGAACCTTCTCTATAAGGCCCCTGCCGGACAGGTCGTGTATTATTCTGGATACCTTGGGCTTTGAGAAGTCTGTCTGCTTTATTATTTTTCTCTGGTCAACCTCGCCCTTTTCATTGAAAACTATTTCCATGACCTTCCTTTCGTTTTCCGTCAGAACCGGAAGTATGTCCCTTGAACTTATCCTGAATTTCTTGTTGTACAGGATAAAGGCCCCTATGACGGCAATTAAAGCGATTATTATCGCTATAAGCGGCAAGATCTGGTA
>JACPJX010000078.1 GCA_016187365.1 Candidatus Aenigmatarchaeota archaeon
ATACCACCATGTAAGAGCATTCCGTGAAATCTTGTTAATCTTCTTTTTACGATACTTTCCCACGGGCCGAATACAAGCGGATAATCATATTCATCGGTCCCGATTAAACTTTCGTTACTATAAATGAAATTAACTGGTTCGCATATTGCATAATCATCATGACTTGCAACATCAAAGTGAACGTTGGGTATTCCATGTTTTTTCTTATATTCTTCAGCTTTCTTTATTGCCATTTCTGATATATCATAACCCCAGACAAAACAATTTGTATTTCTTCTTGCCAGATAGCATGCCTGAACTCCTGTGCCGCATCCAGCATCGAGTATTCTTCTTCTGTCTTTTGATGCTTCTCTTATCATTCTGGTTGCAAAATTTCCGCTGAATGGTGACGTCATGATTAAGACCTCTTCTTCTTGCCCGTCCTCTTGGGCGATATGCTGCCGACCTTCTTGCCGGGCGGCATGTGTCTCGAGACGGTCTTGACCTTGCCGGGCCTCGTCTGGCCTCCGAACGGGTGGTCGACGGCGTTCATGCTTACCCCGGCGGTGTGCGGATACACCCTGCCCAGCGCCATCATCGCGTGGTGCTTCGTGCCTGCCTTCATGAAAGGCTTCTCGCTCCTTCCGTCGGACGCGACAGCGCCGAGCGTGGCGCGGCACCTCGCTGACACCGCCTTCTTCTTTTTCGACGGCAGGAGTATCGTGCACTTGTTGCCGTCCTTTCCTACGAGCATCGCGAACGAGCCCGATGCGCGGCAGAGCTTGCCGCCGTCGCCGGGATTCATCTCAACGTTGCATATCTTCGTGCCTTCCGGTATCCCGGAGAGTTCAACCAGGTTCCCCTGCGCATTCCCGCCTGTTATGCTCTGGCCGACCTGCATGCCTTCAGACGCGAGGAACAATGACCTTTGCCCGCCCGCGTCAATTACGGCCAGTGGCGATCTCCTTCCTGGCGCGTGCACTATGTCCACGACTTTTCCCGGGATGAGGTTCCTGTACGTGACGTCGCCCATGTACCTGTGGCCGGGTGATGTGTACCTCGGATTCGCTTTCCCGCGCCTCTGCTGCCTCAGATTCTTTCCCATTATTTCACCATCATATTATTCCGAGACGGATTGCAATCTCGCCCGCTTCCCCGGGCTTCTCGAACTTCACAAAAGCCCTTTTCCTGCCTTTCTGGTCTATCAGCACGTTGACGTCGCTGATTTTCGTCTTGAACGCGGCCTCGACTGCTTTCCTGATTTCCTGCCTGTCAGCCTTCCTGTCGACGACGAACATGAGCCTGTTATGCGTCTCTATGAAACGTATCGCCTTTTCAGTCATGAGCACGAACTTTATCGTCTCGTAAGGCTGGCCCTCGTATTTTACCTCCTTCATCTCCTCCTTCGTCTTCTGCGCCTTGGCAGGCTTCTTCTCTGTTTTCTTCTCCTTTTTAGTTTCTTTCTTTTCTGCCATGATTATTCACCGAATTTTTCCTTCATCTTTGCAAGGCACGATTCTGTGGTTATCAGGGCCCTGCCTGCCTGCGCCCCGGGCGCGAGCAGTTCGGCGTTGAGGTTCTGCAGCGACACGGCGTCTATGCCGGGTATGTTTCTTGACGCCTTCAGGACGTCGCAGTTTTTTGACGCCACGACAAGCGGCCCTTTCTTCCTTGAATATCTCCTGTTGCGCATCTTCCCGCGGCCGGCGCGTATCTTCCTGCCTCTGGCGCGCTCAATCTCGCCGGGCATCACTTTTTCCAGAAGTTCCTTCACCGTCTTCGATTTCTTCAGTCCCTCGAACTCGTCGACGAAGACATAAGGCGAGCCTGCGGAATGCCCCCTCATTTTCAGCAGTTCTTCTGAAGAGGACGCCGCTATTCCCGACATCACGGCAAGATGGACTTCCTTTGCGTTCACTTTCCGTGTCCAGTCCTTCTCGGATTTCGGCGGGTGCGCTGCGCGCCCCTTGACCGCATGCGGGGCGAATCTCGCCCTGTAAGCGTACATGCCTGCTCCCTTGCCGTGTATCCTCGGTATTCTCGAAAGTTCCTTGTTCATCATGGTGAACCTGTATTTGCGGCGGCCGTGGTAGTGGGCGGAAGTTCGCTTTCCGGCCAGGGGGTCCGCCCCGTACCTCTGCCTTCTCGAACTCTGCTGCGCAAGCACCGCCCTCTTTATCACGTCGGGCCTGTAAGGCGTCCCGAAAACAGGCGGCATCTCAACGCTCCCGGCTTCCCTGCCCGCCATGTCGTAGAGTTTTGCTTTCATTGTCATCTTCCCTGCTTGCTTTCAAGCGAAATGAACTTCACCTCAGGAGGCGCGGCAGTGCTTTTCCTCCCCCCTTTCCTCAGCCTTATGAGGCGCTTCCTCGGGCCCGGCACAGAGCCCTCGACCATTATGAAAGACTTCAGGAGCCCGTATCCGACGAATCCGCCCGCCGGCGTCACTCTCTTCGCGTCCTCGTCCATCATCACGATTTTCTTGCTGAACTCGGTCCTTGCGTGGAAGCCGTGCTGGCCGGCCTGCGGCACGCGCCAGTCCACCTTCCTCGGCGTCGTCGAGCCTATGCTGCCGACATGGCGGTGCATCTGCTTGTCCTTCCTTGTCTGTATGCGTATGTTGAACCTTTTCACCGCTCCCGTGAAGCCATGGCCCTTCGTGACCGCGGAAACGTCGACAAATTCGCCCGGCTTGAAAACGTCCTTCGCGCTTATCTCCTTTCCGAGCACGCTTTCGGCATACTCTATCTTTTTCTGGCCGCCGATGCCGATCTCAAAGACTTCGGGCTTCGCCTTGTGCATGCCGCCTTTTGCCGGCTGCGTCGCGGCCACGAGTTTCACTTCGTCGGCGTCCTTCAATTCAGATGCTTTCTTGCCGGGGTTTGTCTTCTTTTCAATATGAATCTCTTTGGGGATGTCCGCTGCCCATTTTTCGCCTGTGCATTTCAGGCCTGATTCGGTTTTTTTGTAGGCGCGGGCGGCACAAACGAAGAGAGAAGGAGCGTCGATGATGGTTACGGGCTTTATCACGGTTTTTCCGTAGCTCTGGGACTTTGAGTTGTTGTCGGTTATCTGGATATGGCTCATGCCGGCCTTCCAGCCCGCAAAACCGAGCGGCTTCGCCTCGCCGGACTGCGGCCAGTGGCGCGTCCTCGGGTAGATGCGCCTGGCTCTCTTCCTCGGCCAGTACTGAAGAGTTCCTCTTCTTGGTCTGTTCCTGTGCGGCATTTCAACCCTCTAGTTTAACGAGTAAATATGATTTTTCTGGTTTGCGAACCGGTTTCCTGCGGAAGCCGGCCCTCGCCCAACGTAGAATCCTGCAAAGACTATGTCTTTCCGAGTACGTGAGAGCTTACTTTAATTCGGTGATAAGGTATTTAAGTCTTGTTTTCAGGCATCATTAATGCGCTCCCGCCAGGAAGTTTTCATCGGCCGTGAAAAACAGGAAATTCTTGAAAAAAGCACCGTCGCCGTCGTCGGCCTGGGCGGCACCGGCCATGCCGCCGCCGAATATCTCGCGAGGGCGGGCGTCAGTCTTATTCTCGCTGACAACGACGTGGTCGAGAGATGCAACATGGGGAGGCAGTCATACGGCGCCGATGATGTAGGCCGTCTGAAGGTGGTTGTCATGGAGGAAAGGCTTTCGCCGCTGACTTCCGTGGAATCCCATGCCGTCATGCTATCAGATATCAATATAGACAAGATACTGTCGAAAGCCGACATAGTTCTGGACGGCTCCGACAATTTCGGGGCGCGCTTCCTTGTCAATGACTGGTGTGTGAAGCGCGGAAAGCCATTCACATACACAGGCGCCATCCGTGCAGAGGTGTCATTTTGTTTCTGGCTGCCCGGGAGGCCGTGCCTGCGATGCGTATTCTCGGGCAAGACTGCAGACGACTCGTGTGAGAAGGACGGCATACTGTCGCCTGTCGCTGCATTCGCCGGCACGCTGTCGGCGATAGAAGCCCTGAAGCATCTCATCGGCGAGAAGCCCGTTGAGGGGCTTGTCAGTTTTGATTTCTTCGAAAGCAGGTTTGAGGTATTGAAGGCGAAGGGCAGGGAAGGGTGTGCCTGCAGTGGGCAAGGAATGTTGTGAATCATAGGTTCGTGTTATGCCTTTTGTCCCACAGTACAATTTTATTTATAGGACAAAAAATATCTATTGAATATGACAATAAGAATCATCCTTGACTCAAATATATACGGACTCATAATAGATGACCACCTAGAAAATCAGATAATTGAAAAAACAAATATTCATAAGAACCAACTGATATTTTACGGGATGAAAGAGATAAGGAAAGAACTCAGGGCGTCTCCAAAGCATTCGGGAGACAATTATAATCTGCGATTTGCCCTTTTACACTTGTATGATTCTGTAACGAAAAACCATTCCATAGAAGTAAAGCCCTTGGCGAAGAATATGGCTCTTCTTTACTATCAGGAGTATAGGAGGAACAAAGGGGCGCTTTCATGGAGAGAAATGATGCCTGATTTGTTGATAGTGGCGCAGGCAACCTTGAGCCAAATAGATATTGTCACATCTCACGACAACAGGTCAATGATGTCAGAAGCCGCGAAGAAAGCTTATTATTCTGTAAATAAGGAACATAACATGATAACTCCGAATTTCATCGGCTACGGTGAGTTCAAAAGAAAGCTATTTTGATTTCTTTCCAGAAGTAATTGCTATGAATTCTTTCAAATCTTTCCTGAATTCAGGGTCTTTGCGGGCTTCCTTTATGTATCTGCTCACTTCTTCCCACGTCGCATTTTTTCCGGGCTTTTTCATTCTAACCACTTCTATTGGACGAAATTAGTATATTTCGTATACTACATATATGGTATATATGGTATATATAAATATAAGAATAGTTTTACTACTGTTAAATCATATATATGGGCAAGGAGAGATTTGAACTCTCGGCCTCCTGATTATCAGTCAGGTGCTCTACCAAGTTTCTCTACCATCCTTTTTTTCTTCAAATCCTGGCGTTCTTTTGGGGTTCACCAAGACCTTTTCTTCTGAAGAAAAGGGATTGGTAACTAAGCTACCTGCCCATGACTGATATTGTTAGGGAAGCAAATAAATAAAAGAACTATCCAATCAGGTTGTTCCTGAGTTTCTCGAAGATGTTCTGTTCCTTGAACGTTATGACCTTGGCCGGTTTCGCCTTTTCTATGAGGAACTTCGTCCCGGACTTCACGTACTCGCCGCCGTGGCCGTCCACGACAACGGCGCATTCCCCGCCGCCGACCTCGACCAGCACTTTCTTGTCGCCGGAGATTACCAGAGGCTTCATCTTCGAATAGAACAGGTACATGGGCGTTATGCTTATGGCGTTGAGCTTGGGGTCTATTATGGAGCCTCCGGCAGAGGAGTTGTATGCGGTGCTGCCTGAGGGCGTCGAGAACATGATGCCGTCGCCAACTGAATCGAATTTCACGCCGTCTATCGTGAAGGAGACGTAAAGCACCTTGGAGGGCCTTTTCCTGCCGAACGCTATCTCGTTGAGCGCAAGCGGGTAGTCGCCGCGGATGATTTTTTCCCTGTACTTCTCGAAGCGCCCGGTCGCGACCTTTGTGCACATGAGCCTCATCCTTTCCGCTATAACGTAATTTTTTTTGACGATGTCCCTGATGTGGTTCTCGAGGTGCTTGAAGTCGACGGTGCACAGGAATCCCTGTCCCTCTATCCTTACAGGAAGAATCGGCACATTGGCCTTGTGCGCCGTCCAGAGGAACGTGCCGTCGCCGCCGACCGTTATTATGAGGTCGCCGTCGAATTTCCTTATGGAATGGCCCCGCTTCCGCAGGCGCAGCGCCGTCGAGTGGTCGAAATGTATCTCGTCCGTGTGCCTCTTCAGCATCCTTTCAAGTTTCTTCACGTACCTTATGCCGGCCTTGTTCTGCTTGGCCACCAGAAGCACCTTGGGGTAATTTTTCTTTTTCCTGTGCTTTCGTATCCTCATAAAAGAATAGAAGCCGGAGGGTATTTAACATTATTCCGGCAAAACATTCTTATGGCCGTCATAGTGGTTTCGGGGATGCCGGGGGCGGGCTCGTCAACCGTTGCGAGCCTTCTGGCGAAGCGCCTGAATCTCAGGCATTTCTCGGCCGGCGACTTCTTCAAGAAAAAGGCCGTTGAGAGCGGCGTGAAGGAGGGGGAGACCAGAAGGGCTACTGAGTTCCTGCTCACTGAGCGCGGCTCGAGGAAGGATTTTCACGTCGATATAGACGACCTGCAGCGCGAGCTTGCAAAAGCCGGGAATATAGTGATAGACGGCAAGCTTTCAATACGCCTTCTTTCGGGACTTTATGATGTTTCCGTGTGGCTGAAGGCGCCGGACGACGTCAGGGCCAGGCGCATTTCCGGCCGCGATGGCATCCCGGAAAAGGAGGCTCTGAAAGCAGTGAAGGAGAGGGACAGGATAGAGAGGCAGAGCTTCCTGCGGATATACGGCTTCGACACATTCTCGCAGGAGAACGAGGCCGGCATTGTCGTGGACACGTCGGACATGACGCCGGAGGAAATCGTCAATTTAATAGTTAAAAAGATGAAGGAATCAAACAAAAAGGGCTGGTAGATCAATTGGAAGATCGCTTGCATGGCAACGAGAAGGGAAATAATATCCTCTTGAATAAGGGATGAGTAAACCCTTAGAGAAAGGGATATCCCTTCTCTCGGGAATGCAAGAGGCTGTGGGTTCGAGTCCCGCCCAGTCCATAAGCCCCTTTTCTTTTCAAAAAAGAAAAGGCCCTTGGGTTCAAAAGAAAATAATATATTTCAATAGAAGGGTAGGTTGATAAGGAAGGGAAACCTAGTTTCCCTACTTATGGGCACGTAGTCGAGCTCGGAAAGACGCCGCCTTCGCAATACCCTTTGCTTGCGCAAACCGTATCGCCATATTAACGGAACAGGCGGAAACCAGGGGTTCAAATCCCCTCGTGTCCACTATCAAAATTATATGAAAAGTTTGACGCTCTGGATGAAAACAGAACTCTATTTCTTCCTTCTGGCCCTGCCGACTTTCGTCGCCTTTACCCAGAAATACGCCACTATAAGGATGAGTATGACGCCGCCCGCTGCATAATACATCATCTCATTCCCGTACGCTGCTGCAGGCTGCCCCGGGCTTGAAGGCGTTGATGGAGCGGAAGGCGTTGTGGGCTGCTGTGAAGGCTGCTGTGTTTCCTGTGAAGGCTGTTCAGCAGGCTGCTGGGCTGCAGCAGTCGGCACGGCTTCGCCTATCGCAAACACCGAAAGTCCGGGCAGTTCTGCTTCATATGTTATCTCCGCCGAGCTTTCGGTTGAAAGCGTCGTCTTCATGTCAGTCCACGTGCCGTCCTTGAACCTCTTCAGGACCACATTTTCCTTTGCAACGTTGTTGTCAGCCGCCCATTTCTTGGTGACGGTGAACTTGACCTTTGCGCTCTTGATATTATCATCCTTCAACTTGTCGTGCTTTATCTCGATGTACTGGTAGACCTTGCCCTCGACTGCCTTTGTCACTTCAGCAGGCGCCGAGTCAGTCTTCACCACCTTTATCTCGACGGCATTGACCTTGTTTGCGATGTCAACGCTTATCTCCTTGAATCCTATGTTCTCGCTGGTAAGCTTGACGACATTTGGCTTGTCAGGCGTGAACGCATCAACTATTATTGTCTTCGAGGCGGTTGTGCTCGGGGTTGACGGTGCAGCAGTGCCTCCTCCCCCGCCGCCGCTTGAGGAGGAACTCCCGCCAGGGTCATTGGATACGAATGTTGTGGTTGCGGTTGCCGTGTTGCCGGCGAAATCAGCCACCGTATAGGTAATCGTATAAGTTCCGCCGGCGGTCGTGTCGGTAAAGTCAGTGCCGCAGCCTGACATCGTCACGACAATTCCATTCGGCTTTGTCACGGTCAGGCGCGATGATGAGGAGTTCGTGCCTGAAACCGTATCGCTCGCGGAGCATGAAACAGTCACTGCATTGCCTTTGTATACCGTAGCCGGGCTGAATGAAAGCGTGGTGCCCGGGGCGTTTGTCTCGGTAACAATCTTGTGCGCAGTCGAGTTCCTTGTATTATTGAGGAAGTCACTTACCTGTATTGTGATGTTATGCGAGGCGTTCGCCAGCGCCGTCAGGTTGACGCGCGTTGCAGTGCCGTTCGAAGTGATGCCAGTCTGGCCGTTCACGGCGCCGTCAACGAATATTGTGTAGTTCAGCACGCTAGAGAACGCTGATGAATTGTCTACTACGGTAAACACAATTTCAGGCGTGACGTCTGTCGTATTAGTTGCATTGACAGGCGAGGATATTACTGCGTAAGGCGCCTCAGCATCCGTTGTAATGGTATATATCGTGCTGTTGCCCCTGTTGCCGGCCGGGTCTATCGCCTGCACCCACACAAAGTGCGTCCCGTTGTAGAATGTTGTCATAAGGGAAGTGATATTGGTGTCGTTGCCTACAAGCACGCTGGTGCCGTTCTGCGTGCCGTCAATGAATATGGTGTAGTTCAGGGCACTGGCGCCCGCCGATAAATTGCCTGTTCTCGTGATATTGAATATGATAATCTGGGTCGTATTCGTGGAGTTTGTCATGTTGACAGGGAATGAAAGTATATTGACAACAGGCTTGCCGTCATACAGATATAATGTCAGGATGCTTGCATTCGCAAGGTTGCCGGCGGAATCATTCGCCTCCAGCCTGATGAAATATGACGTATTCTGCGGCAAAGCCGTGAGATTGACCCTGCCGATCGTATTGTTCACCGCGACAGGGCTGGCCGCGTAAGTCCCGCTGACATAAAGATTATAGGTTATTGCGGTAAACCCGTTGTCCGTGAGATTGAACAATATCTCAGGCGTCGTGTCCGAGATATTGGAGGCGTTATTGGTGGCGCCATTGCCTGAAGCGAACGCCTGGAATACGGGAGGCGTGTCGTCGACCGTAATTGTAATTCCTGTGCTGTTCTGGCTGTTTCCCGACGGGTCTGTCACTTGCACCTGTATCAAAAATGTGCCGTTTCTGACCGCGGACGTGTTTATAGTCACGTTTGTCGCGTTCGCAGAAAGCAGTGACGAGCCGTTATACGCGCCGTTCACGAAAATCGTTGCATTGATATCAACCGTGAAAAAGTTGTCCGTGATATTGACTATTATTCCCGGCGTTGTGTCGGAAGTGTTCGTGGCATTCACTGTGAGGTAGCTGACAGATGCTACAGGCCTTGTGTCGTCGACCGACAAGGTAAGCAGTGAAGTGTTGGCAAGGTTTTGTGCAGAGTCGTTTGCCTCGAAGCGCACCCGGATGGTGCTGTTCACCCTTGCCGACAGGTTGTATCTCTGGAGCGTGTTGTTTGTGGCAAGGAACGTGCCGTCAAATGTGCCGCTGATATAGACGCTTACGTTTAATGTTGTAAACTCGTTGTCCGTCAGATTAACAACAATTTCAGGCGTTGTATCCGATGTGTTTGTGGCATTGAGGGTGGTTCCTACAGTGCCTGCACTGAACGCCTGGAATACGGAGGGGGTATCATCGACTGTGAATGTAATATTGCTTGAATTTCTCTTGGCATTCTCATCTTCCGAAGAGTTGAACTGGACCAATATCGAGTGGGTGCCATTTGCAAGCCTCGTTGAAATGTTGAAATATACTGCAGTGTTGTTCGTTATGTTGAACGACGGTGTCGGCACGCCGTCTACAAAAACAGAGAAGTTATAGTTTGTACCGTTGCCTGACGTGATATTTATCCTCAGTTCGGGCTGGACGAATGAGATATTCGACATGTTCACATAGTTGCCTATCGTGTAGCGGCTGACATTCCTGATTTCCTGGATTACGTTCCTGTCTGACACGTTCAGCAGCATGGCATTTGAAGGTACTGCAAACATGGCGAACAGGAAAATCATTCCAAGGAATAAGAAATTTCTAATGGCATGAGAACTCTTCAGGGTACTCTCCATTATCAATTCATGTTTTGTCCTAGTATATATACTTTTCTGGCGCGTGAAAACGAATTTTTAACCCTTTTCAATAGAATTGGAGCATGCCCGAAGACTGCACTAAGTCCCTCGGCATGGAGGAAAGGCCGGAATGGGCGGAACTCGCGACGTTCGTGCCCAACAAGCGCGCGCCGGTATACAACTGGTTCTACTACAAGGAGGGCTTCTCGAGGGACTTGGTGATGAAAATCCTTGACATGTTCCAGCACAATGCAGAAATGCCTGTCCTTGACCCGTTCTGCGGCTCGGGAACAACGCTGCTCGCATGCAGGGAACTTGGCATCGACAGCATAGGCTTTGACGTGCTTCCGGTATCCGTCTTTGCATCAGACGTCAAGACGCGAAACTACGATGCGGGCGAGATAAGGCGCATATATGCCGGATTCAGGAAGAAGTTTGAGAAACTCGACAGGGAATATCCGCCCCTCATGAAGCGGGCGTTCAGCAAGTACGCGCTCCAGGACATATCGCTTCTCATGCGGGACATAATGAAAATAGAAGACGAAAAATACAGGAACTTCTTTTTGCTTGCCCTGATAAATGCGTCGATGAAATGCAGCTACGCACGGAAGGACGGCGGCGCGATAAAGACAAGGATATGGAAGGCGCCGCCTCTCAGGATAATGTTCAGGCACGTCCTGAAAAGGATGGCGAAGGACACGGAGAAGATTGAATTCAAGGCATGCATGACCAGCGCGGAGGCCGGCGACGCCAGAAGGCTCGGGCTGGAGGACGAGAGCGTGGGCTCGGTGATAACGTCGCCACCGTACCTCAACAACATCGACTACACGAAGGTCTACGCCATAGAAGAGTTCTTCATACAGTCAAAGGGGCTGCCGCCATTGAGGTCTTATATAGGCTCCAGGATGTCTGAAGAATCCTTCATGGATTTGCCGCCTGCGGCGGTTTCGTACTTCCTTGACATGAAGAAGGTTATCGGGGAAATGCACCGCGTCTGCATGAAAGGCGCCAATGTTGGAATCGTAATCGGGAACGGGTTTACAGGAGAAGTCATAGACAGCGACATAATATTAGCAAAGATTGCAGAAGACATGGGCTTTTCAGTAGAAAAAATAATTGTGCTTAACAAGAGGTTCGCCCTCGTGGAAAGGACAAAAAAATCCGGCGTGCTAAGGGAAAGCCTTTTATTGTTGAGGAAATGAATCATATGGTGGTTGAATGAACAGGATTGTTTTTCTGGGCACCGGGGGCGGGCGCCACATGATGTTCTCGCAGGTCCGCAAGACAGGCGGCATGTATTTCGAGTTTGATGCCGGAAAGAAGGAAATCCTTGCGTTCATAATGGACCCCGGGCCGGGCTCGCTCGTGAATTCAAGGGGCACATTCCTCAAGCCCGAACTGGTTCAGGGAGTCGTCCTGTCTCATCACCATATCGACCACTCGACGGACGCGAACGCGTGGCTTGACGGCATCGAGAAACCATTCCTCATAGCCGAGGAGCACTGCGTTATGGACAGGGAGGAGCTGGGGGAGAAGGATTACGATTATTATCCGTGCATAAACCCGTACCAGAGGAAAAGAATAGGCGAACTGCACACCGTGAAGGACAGGAGCATCGTGAAGATGAAGGGCGTAAGGTTCGAATCTGTCAGGTCGGAACACTACGGGCCCACCGTGGGCTTCGTCAT
>JACPJX010000079.1 GCA_016187365.1 Candidatus Aenigmatarchaeota archaeon
CATCGTCAGCCCTCTTTCAGGCCCGTAGTACGAAAACGACCTGCCGCCGGCATCCCTGCTCATTATGGCATAGATGCTGCCATTGGACATGTCATATACAACGGATGTGTTCCCTTCGACGCTTAGCATCAGGTGCAGATGCCTGTTTCCCGGGGGTTCTTCCATCCTCATTGCAGGCCTTTCACGCACCCTGCCTGGACGGCGCTCATCCATACTGTTTATGATATAGTCTCTTATCCTGTTGCATCTCTCGTAGGCTTCCCGCTCGCTCCATCCTGATCCCGTTATGTCAAGCCCGTGGTAGAGCGGCGCGTACTCGCCGAATTCCGACATTGTTTCATCGAGCCATGCCTGGTATTTCTGCAGGTATGCTTGCGGTCTTCCTGTGTTTTCTCTGTGTTCCGGTATTGCTACCATGTCGCTCACCTGTTTTAGTCGTCGTAGAGCGCGGCATGTAGTTTCATGCCTGTTGTCTATGGCGCTTTAAGGGCAAAGCGCCTTCAATTCCTGAGAAAGAATCTACAGCGCTAAGCCATATTTAGTTTTCATGGTCATCTTACCTGCACTTCGGCAATATATAATGGTTTATGTGCCGGAAGAAATAGAATTTCTATTGGTTTTAGTTAAAATTACTGATTATATATGGAATAAAAGTAAGAAATTTATTATATAAAACCTACTTTTTAAATATAAGTAATACAAAAATATTTAAAGTAAGAAATTAAATATTCTGCATGGCTGAAGCAAAAATCTCGACAAAAGGCCAGGTTGTCATCCCGAAATACCTGCGTGACGCCCTCGGCCTGCAGCCGGGAAAAAGCGTCATTCTCACGAAAGTGGGCCGCCAGATCATCCTGACGCCGAAGTATGACGACCCGGTGGAAGGGCTTGCGAACGCCGGAAAGGAGATTTCAATGAAGAACATACGCCGCCACATAAAAGGTGAATAGATGCGCCTCTATCTCGACACTTTTGTCTTCATGGACATACTCTCGGGCTCCGAGTATGCCGGGCCGGCGAAATCCTACATCGAGATGATGAGGAAAGGGGCGACAGGCGTCGTTTCTTCAGTCCTTTTTGCAGAATTGAGCTTCCACCTGACGAAGCGCAAGGGGAAGGACAAGGCCGAGGAGGTCCTCATCTACATACAGTCGCTGCCCAATGTGGAAATCGTCCCTGTAAGCGAGGAAATCGCCAAGAAGGCCGGCCGCCTGCGCGCCAGATACGCCGGCCGCATCCAGAAGAAGCTGACATATTTCGACTGCATCCACCTCGCGACAGCAGTGCTTTCGCAGTGCAACAAGTTCGTCACAGGCGACCGCGGGTTCTCCGACATAAAGGACATCGAAGTCGAGGTTTATTGAGCGTAGGTTAAGACACCGAAAATTTAACCTACAAATAAATTTATAAGTATTAATGTAGTATTAATATGATATTAAGGTGATAAGATGGTGAAGGCAATTATTGATATATCGGAACATTCTAACAGAATACTGAATATATTGAAGGCGAAATACGGTCTCAGAGATAAGTCAGAAGCGATAAACATAATGGCTGAGCAGTACGAGGAGTCTGTACTTGAGTCTGAGCTTAAGCCTGAGTACATAGAAAAGGCGAAGAGAATACAGAAACAGCCTGCTATCAATGTTGGCACAGTGCAAAATCTAAGAAAAAGGCATGAATCCTGATGTACAACCTTGAGATTAGGCCCGAGCTGGATGAAAAATTAAAAAAATTGTACAAGAAGAACAGAAAACAATACGAAATAATCATGAAAAAGACCGAGGAAATTGTTCTGGAGCCGCATCACTACAAAAATCTTCGCGCGCCGCTTCAAAATTGGAAAAGGGTTCATATTGACAAAAGTTTTGTTCTAACATTTTCAGTCGACGAAAACACAAAAACAGTTGTTCTGGAAGATTTTGACCACCATGACAATATCTACAGCCATTAGAATAGTTTTAGTTATAAATTGCTCCTTCGACAATATTTCCTCATGGAAAACTATTCCGCGCAGATTCAGAAAGCCCTGAAGGGGAGGGGCATGAAAACCGGCGACGTGATAGGCGTCCAGAGGGAGAAGGATTATTACGAGGGCGTGCTGATGCCGAGATTTGAGGCAGGCGACCCGGACTGCATCGTCATCAAGCTGCAGAACGGCTATAATATCGGAATAGAGTTCACGAAAGGCTCAAAACTGAAGAAGCTCGCAAGGCCGAAGGCGCCTTTGCAGGAACTGGATCTCGGGAAATACAGGCCGGAAGATGGCAAGAAAAACATAGCAATACTGCACACCGGAGGCACCATAGCCTCGCGCATCGATTACGAGACAGGCGGCGTCAAGTCTTCCGTTTCGCCGGAGGAAATCCTGCTTTCAGTGCCCGAGATAGCCTCCATTGCAAACATAAGGACGAAAATGATTTTCCAGATGTCTTCCGAGGACATAGAAGCTTCCCACTGGTCCCTTCTGGCGGAGAAAATCTTCGAGGAAGTTTCCCGCGGCGCCGACGGAATTATAGTCACGCACGGCACCGATACGATGCATTATACGTCTGCGGCGCTGTCGTTCATGCTCCAGAATCTCCCGGTTCCTGTCCTGCTCGTGGGTTCGCAGCGCTCTTCAGACAGGGGAAGCAGCGACGCAGCCATGAATCTTTTGTGCGCAATGCATTTTCTCGCGAAAACCGATTTTTCAGGCGTCGGCATATGCATGCACGGCAGTCCTGATGACGACTTTTGCTACGTGCATGAAGGCACGCAGGTGAGAAAGATGCACACGACGCGCCGCGACACGTTCCGCAGCATAAACACCCTGCCGCTCGCGAAGGTGACCAAAGAAGGTTACGTGGAATATCTGCGCGGATACAGGAAGCGCGGCGAGGCGCCTTTCACGCTGAAGAACAGGTTCGAAGAAAAAATTTCCCTGGTCAAGATATATCCGGGGTTCGATTATAAAATTCTTGAGATGCTCGGGAAGGAAAAATACAGGGGCATTGTGCTCGAAGGCACCGGCCTCGGCCACGCCCCCATAAACGTCACTGACGAAATGACAAAAGACCATGCGAAACTGCTTTCAGCAATAAAACGCCTCACAGACGGCGGCATGCTCATCCTTATGGCATCGCAATGCCCTTACGGCATCGTCAATATGAATGTCTACGCTCCTGCAAGGATACTGCAGCAGGCAGGCGTCATGCCGGCAGAAATGACAGCCGAATGCGCTTACGTGAAGATGGGGTGGGCGCTGGGCAACGCAAAAGATGAATTGGAGGCAGGAAAACTGCTGAAGGAAAATGTCGCCGGCGAGATTCCGGAGCGCATAGAGTCTAGGGCTTTCTTATACTGAGTGATAGTAATGGACTACAATTCCCTCGGGCTGAAAATCGGCCTTGAGATACACCAGCAGCTGGCCTCCGGGACAAAGCTCTTCTGCTCGTGCCCGGTGCCGAGGAGCACGGACGAAAGGCCGGACGAATTTTTTGCTGAAGTCAGGCGCAAGATGCGTCCTGTCGCCGGCGAAACCGGGAATGTCGATATCGCCGTGCTGTACGAGTTCCTGAGGAACAGGACATTCGCATACAGGTCGGGACAGAAGACGTCATGCCTGATTGAGCTCGACGAGCAGCCGCCGAAACCCGTCAGCAAAAAAGCCCTTGAGACCGCGCTGCAGATATGCAAACTCCTCAACTGCACAGTCCTCGACGAGATACACTTCATGAGAAAGGCCGTGATAGACGGCTCTGCTGTGTCCGGTTTCCAGCGCACCGCATTTCTCGGGATGAACGGTTATATAGACACGGCTCAGGGAAGGACAGGGATAAAAAGCATAAGCCTTGAGGAAGACTCGGCGGCGCCATGCGACAGCGGATACAAACTCGACCGTCTCGGCATCCCTCTCGTCGAGATAGCGACTGATTCCGGAATAAAATCTCCCGAGCACGCGAAAGAGGTCGCAGAAGAGATCGGCCTGCTTTTGCGCAGCGTTGACGTTGTCCGGGGCATAGGAAGCATACGCCAGGACGTAAACGTTTCAATAGAGAAAGGCGCAAGAATCGAGATAAAAGGTTTTCAGGAGCTTGAGAAAATGCCCGAGGTTATCGGGGATGAGATACAGCGCCAGATCGCCCTGGCGGAAATAAAGAGCGAACTCATGGCTAGGGGCGCGCGGCATTTCGGCCCCGGCACAAGAACAGTGACGCATCTGTTTCACGACACAAAATGCTCCTTCATACGGAAGGCCGTGGAAAACGGCGGCATGGTGGTCGCTGGAAAACTGCCGCTTTTCGCCGGTCTCCTGAAAAAGCAGTGCGGCGACCGAACGCTTGGCAAAGACCTTTCGGACCATGCGATAGGCTACGGCATCATACACAGCGACGAAGACCTTGACAGGTACGGCCTCCGCGAAGAGTTTGATGTTTTGAGGCGCGAATTGAATGCCGGAGAGCGCGACGCCGTGTTTATCATATCCGGGGACAAGCCCGCAGATGCGGCAAAACTCGTTTCTGAGCGGGCGAGCCAGTGCCTCGCAGGGGTGCCTGAGGAAACGCGCGTTGCGGACGGCAGCGGCTCCCGCTATACAAGGCCCCTGCCGGGCTCCGGCCGCATGTATCCGGAGTCTGACATACCGCCGATAAAGATAAGCAGGGAATATCTTTGCTCCATAAAACTGCCGAAAACGCTTTCCCAGGTGCGCAGCGAGCTTTCAAAAAAAATGCCCGAAGAGTTGGCATCTCAGATTGTTCGCTCCAGATACCTGAAGGAATTTCAGGAGCTTTCGCAGGAATATGAGCCTGTCCTTGTTGCAGCCATATTTCTCTCGTACTTCAGGGACATGTCGAGGCGCGGTCTTGATGTGGAAAGGGTAAGCATCCATGATGTGGAGAAAATGCTCTCAAGGATAAAGGAAGGCTCCGTGCCGAAGGACGCGGCGCCCGGGATACTCGAGAAACTTGCCTCGGGCGACAACCTGGTTAAGGTGTTGTCTTCTTACAGCACCCTGTCGGATGCGGAAATAAAATCCATTGTGAAGGAAACTGTCGCGCAGAATCCGGGGCTCAACGAGTCGGCCGCGATGGGCATCATCATGCAGAAACTCCGCGGCCGCGCCTCCGGCGGGAAGGTGATGCAGTTCGTGAAGGAAGAGATGATGTCGTCTGCCAAATAGTTTTATATCAGGAGTTTCCTATAGACTAATCATGGCGAAGAAAAACAAATATGAAGTCAGATGGCATCATGAGTTGGCGGTGCTTGCATTCCTTCTCCTCGTCGTGATTTTCATGTCGTTCCTTTCAGGCATAGCGCGTGTCATAGGCTGATTGTATCCAATAGTCGTATGATGACGGCGGACGTGAGGGGCATTGTGTCTTCACAATGCCCCTAGCTGCGGTA
>JACPJX010000004.1 GCA_016187365.1 Candidatus Aenigmatarchaeota archaeon
GATGTGACGACACACACATCAAAGAAGGCAATTCGTGCGTGCCGAAAACAATCACGACAGGAGCTGACTGCACCAACATACCGCAGTTTTCGGAGATATGCCCTGGCGACAATGCGAACTCACCGTCCATTCTAGTTGATGAGTGCACTGAAGCGACGAAATGTGAGTATATGTGCATTACAGGCCGCGAAAGGGAAGGAAACACATGCGTCCTGCCGCAGCCTAGAACTCCGGAACCCGGCAGGCCTGTGAGCCTCCGTGTTCTTTCGAACCCGGCTTCAATTGAAACCGGCGGCGGCTCCAGGACGTCGGAGATAACGGCGACTTTCCTTAACAATGCCGGCAACCTGCTGCCGTTTTCGGGGACTATAACGTTCACGACAAACCTTGGCAACCTCCTGCAGACATCATGCACACCAAGAGAGAATCAGTCGTCATGCGGCGTCATGCTCCAGTCCGCCGACACGGCCGGGATAGCAAAGGTCACCGCGACGTGGGGGAACATAAGCAACAACGCCAATGTCGTATTCACCTCTCCTGCAACGGACACCACGCCGCCCAGCGTCCTTAACCCGCAGCCGCTGGAAACCGTCACTTCACTTCCCATGACACTCAGCGTCCAGACCGACGAAAGCGCAAGATGCCGGTATTCCAGGACGCCAGGCACGGCATACGGGAGCATGCAGTCGACAACTCCATTGGGCAGGGCGCACCAATGGACTCTGGACGGCCTAACGAAACCAGCAGGTCACGCTGCTCAGCATCTCCCCGAGCAACCCGTCCATACAGGCGAACGGCGTCTCGACATCGGCGATAACAGCGGTATTCACGAACAGCGCCGGCCAGGCGCTGGCCACTGCAAGGACGGTTACGTTTACGACGACTGCCGGCACCCTCCTGCAGAATTCATGCTCAACCACCGCGGAACAGACAACATGCTCGGTCATACTCAGGTCATCAACGACGCCCGGCATCGCCTCAGTCAGGGGCGTGTCAGGAAGTTTGTCTGATGAGACCGGAGTCCAGTTCACGGAGCAGCCCCAGCCTTCATGCATCGGAACGCCGCCGGACAACTCCGAGATATGCCCGGGGGACAACGCAGGGCTTTCAGCCGACACGCCGATAACCCTCGCCGGTTCATGCGGCACGCCAAAGTGCGAATACACGTGCAGGACAGGGTTCAGAAGGCAGGGCAGCACCTGCGTTGCCATTGATATGACGACCGAGCTCCGCAACACCGAGATAACTTCACTGGCCGTTCCCGGCGAGACGCCCATAACGGCGCCGATAAACGCCAGCATCGGGGTGAGGAATACGCGCGCCGAGGCGAGAAGCGCCCTGGTCACATGCAGGTTCAACTCGACTGCGGTGACATCAGCGTGCATCGCGCTTGCAGCAGGCGGGAATGCTGTTGTCCAGCTCTCGTCGCAGGCGGTGGTACCGGGTGTCGCATCCGTAACATGCTCCGTCAACTCGACAACGTCTGCGTCATGCCAGAACTCGGCGCTTGACCACGTGTATCCGACAGCCGCATCGACGCTGGTGACCGAGCCGAAGATGCTTTACATACTCTCCGGCACCGTGCCGCAGTCCCTCACAATGGGGACGCTGATAAACGCGCAGATAAATGTCAGGAACCCGATAGAGGTGAGATACGGCATGGTGTCGTGCGCCTTCACGAGGCCTGACGCGTCCGTGCTTTTCAACTCCTCGCAGTGCATGCCGATATCACAGAACACGAACAAAATATACCCTGTCCAGATGCCTGCAAGCTCTGCCGGCATATGGCGGCTCGGCCAGTGCAACGTGACCACTTCAGGAAGCGCCGCATGCTTGTCGACAGACAACGTGAGTTTCTTCGATTTCAACCGCGACATAAACGTCCTTGACAGGCTCAACCTGACGATAAACTCGATACTGCCTGTGAGGGCAAGCATACCCCTCGGCGACGAAGCCGTGATAAACGTCAGCGTCTCGAATCCCATACAAATAGACAAGTTCGCGCGCGTTTCATGCAGGGTCACGAGGCCGAACGGCAACCAGCAGGACCTCCTGCGCAGTTCCTGCACCCCGATGCCGTTCCAGTCGACAAACAACTTCATGCTGAACTTCACGCCTTCGGTGGCCGGCAACTGGACGATAAGCTCGTGCAGCGTGGAAGGCTCGTTCAATCTGGACTGCTCGTCCGCCTCACAGGAGGACAATGTCGCAAGCGGCGAAAGAATATCCGTGCAGTCAGAAACGGGCTCGTTCGTGCCCATTTCAGTGTCGGTGTCGCACTCGCCTTCGGAGCCGAGGCTTGGCGAAACCGTTACAGTCACTGCCTCATCATCAAGCAGCAATCTGGAGCAGATAAGGATACAGGTTGACGACCAGTTCAGGACGTGCAGTTCGTCGCCGTGCAGCATCTCCGATGTTTACCGTACAGGAGCCCACACCTATTTCGCGAGCGCGAGAAACAGGTTCGCCCAGACAGCCCGCGATCCGCCAGGCAACGGCACAAAATCATTCACAGTAGTTCCGGGGGCCGGCAATGTTTCCGCCGGCGGCTGCTCGATAGTCATATCATCGCCTTCATGCGTCTTCAACAGCAGGACACAGAGGTACGACGTGTCTGCGGTTTACAGCTGGAGGGGCGGCGACCATTCGAGGGTAATCATAGACGGCATCGAGAAGGTACAGGTTCAGGACACGAGCAATTTCACTTACGCGCAGCCTGTTGCAACGCCGGGCGAGAAAACGATCGTCGCGAAAGTCCAGGATGCGGGCAACAGGGACCTGTGCTCGACTTCGTCAAGGGCTGTATGCGCCCCGGCCGAGCCGGTCGAGGAGCTCATAATACAGAGGGAAATGCCCGACGTTTCGAAGACAGGATTCGTCATGGTGAAACTCAGCATAAAACCAGGGCGCGACATACAGAACTTCACCATAAAGGAGCATGTCATGCAGGAACTCGCGCCGCTCAACATTGCAGTGCAGTCCAATATGAGCTTTGTCAACATGAGCGGGCCGAGGAGCGTCAGTCTGGACAGGGACTACTCCGAGTACAGATTCGCAACAAGGCTGGCTGAAGGCAGGAACATCAGCATATCTTACAGGCTCAACATAGAGAAGGAGGGCGAATACGGATTCCTCTCCATATCGGAATACGAGGGGAAGAGGAAGGAGGAGCGCGCCACGATACTCGTGACGAACTGCGCCAAGCCTGTCCGCACCCTTGCGGTTTCGCCTGACGGGCAGTGCTCGCCTTTCAGGACCGACTGCGAGGTGCCTGTAGACTGGAGAAGGGTTGAGGAATGCCCTCTGGGAAGGCAGGAAACCGAATTCGAGACGCCTGAAGGCAGGGGCGACGCCACGCTGGCTATAATCGTGGTCGTCGTAATCCTTGTAGTCGCCATAATACTTGTGTGGAGGTACGAGGACGAAATACGCGAAAAAATAAAGAACCTCAAGGAAAGGATAGAGAAATGGAGGGAAGGCAGGGAGGAGAAGAAGCCTTGGGAGAGGGGGGATTATGGAAATAGCCCTTAAGTCGCTCGCGATAATAATCGTGGTATCGCTGGTCCTCGTGGCCGTCGGGTTCTTCGCGCTCTCGCAGTCCGGAATCTCGGGGACGAGCGCGTCGTCCGACAGGATATTCTTCACCAAATGCGAGGAGATAGCGGCGAAGGGATGCGGCAGAACCACAGCCGAACTCGCGGCTGCCGGCGGCGATGCTGACTTCATGAACGCGTGCAAGTACAAGTTTGGCCAGAGGCATGAAATAGCTACATGCCTTTACATGCTGTGCCCTGCATGCAAGCAATACGGCAACGAGGACGAAACGTTCTGCGGCACCAGATGTGGCAGCATCAGTCCGACACAAATCGCCGTCCAAAATACCGAACCACCTATAGATTTTTCATCTTCTTGTTCGTCTTATAGAGCCGAATGTGGCAGTATCGAATGCTCTGCATGCCCGTGAGTGGGCCCACGCGGAACGCTTTTGAAATCCGTGCGGGAGATTTTGCGAATGTGAAAAACCTTTAAATCTCTAATTAGCATACTGATATTTAATATGCTCCCCGACATGGCACTATAGCTAGCCTATAGGCAATGTCGGGCTATTACTTATCTTTTTTGTCATCACTTTTCATGTATTTACTGATTATATCGTCGAGGATTATGGATGTGTTGGAAACTTGCTTCAGCAATGATGACCTGCTTATAATAAAATAAGCATTTTCTACCTTTTTGCCCAGCTTCTGAACACGCTTTATTGCAGGTTCAAAGTCCCCGTCACCGCTCACAAGAATTGCAGTATCGTAAAGGTTTTCATAAGCAAATGACACCATGTCTATTGCAAGATGAATGTCGTCCCCCTTAACCGAATAGTGAACTTTGCCGCCTTGTTCTGTTTTTCTCATATGCGCCAGTATGATATGCAAAGCAGGTATCTTTCTCAGGTCAGCAAAGAATTTCTGTTGTTTCCAATATATTTCTTTATTGTACTTTATGTCCAGCGAAGCATTGTAATAATAAGTGCCAATGAGCAATCTGTCTTTTCTAAGAATTCCTATGAGCTTCGCAAAATCTATCTGGCTGTCATGAAGGTTAAAAGTGTCTTTCACGCTGTGATAAAAGTTGCTGCCGTCTATAAATATGCAAACACGTTCTTTGCTGTCCATAAAACCTGTTGCCGTTCAAGAAATAAATAAGCCTGCCCCTGCCGAAGCAATGGCAGGGAACATATATTGCATAATAAACACTGCATAGATTTAAATTTTCCTTATGGGCCCGACGGGATTCGAACCCGCGACTCCCTGCTGACCTTCAGCGAGAAAAATCCTCTCGTCCTAAAAGGCAGGTGCTCTACCAGGCTGAGCTACAGGCCCAATTTCTTCGAAATTGAGCCTACATCCCGAAATTCTGCGAATTTCAAGATACAGGCCCAATATTTCATATTGAGCCATAATCCTGAATCTCTTCAGATTCAAGATACAGGCCCAATGCTTCATAAGCGCCATAATTATGTTGTTGCTTCCGGAGATATTAAAATTAGAACCCTTATATTTTTCTTCCAATATATACCGTCTTCTTCTTCTGGTGCTTCGGGGTTATTGTCCTGCGGTTCCTGCTGTTTGCGTGCTTCCACCGCCAGCTCTCCTTGCGCATCTTCGGCCGCGGGTAGCCGCAGGCGCTGCATTTCTCGAGGCGCTTGTGGTACGAGTGCCTGCCACAGCGGCGGCATCTTATGTGAACGACCTTGTTGTGCCTGCCGAATGACGGTGTGCCCTTCATGACTACTCGCCTTTCTCAGGAGAAACGTAAAGTATGTTGTCGCCGCGAACCAGCAGGGTGCCAAGCTTCGTTTTCTCGCCGTCGCTGTTCTGCTCGGCGCTCTCAAGCCACATATTCAGGTGAAGGTCCATGGCCTGAAGGATGCCGGATATCTCGGCGCCCTTCTTGAGTTTTATGAGAACCCTCTTACCCTTTGCATTGTTCAGAACATCTATCGGTCTTTCCATTCCAAAACCCCCGAATCCAAATCAAAATGCTTTTACTTTTATCTTGAAGGCGTCCAAAATCTACAAAAGACAAGGTCTTTTGAGATCCTGAAGAAGCTTATGGCTTCTTCAAGGACTGCCGCCTTCAGGCGGCATGTATGTGCAAATGTGTGAAAATCAAAGATTTTCAACATCCCAAAGAAATTTTATTTCTTTGAGAAAACCATAGGTTTTTGACATGCCAAAGAACTACGTTCTTTGAGCATTAGGGACGCCTTCGGGATCCCATCTTCTCACACATG
>JACPJX010000020.1:0-2358 GCA_016187365.1 Candidatus Aenigmatarchaeota archaeon
AGGCCTGTTCCTTCTAAGAAAGTCCAATATGCGCCTGTCCGTGATGGAATAATATTTTTTCCCTTCCTTCACCTCGCTCCTTACAAGGCCTATTTCCTCGAGCAGGCTGAGATGAAAATCAATCGTCTGCGGCTTCTTCCCTATCTCGTTCGCGATTTCCGTAAGGTACTTCTCGCCTTTTGACAGGCTCAGAAGGATATCCCTTCGCATCTCGCTTGCCAGCGCCTTATGTACAATATCTTCGAACAGAGGCATATGTTTCGAGTAATATAGAAAACTGGAAACTTTAAATAGTTTGGCGTATCATAATATCATATGAAACTCGAAAATAGGAGGTTTTGAAATGGAAATAATACAATACATCGGAAAGGTCCTTGCAGAGAGGAGAATGGAAAGGGAAGGGGTTTCGCGGCAGTATGAAAGAGCCTACAGGCGATGCTTCGAAGGGACGCAGGAAGAAGTGGCCAGAAGACTTGATGAATGGGATTACGTTCACAGCATGACAAGGCCGTGAAGTTCCTGCTATCAGATGATATAAGGAGGTGAATTTATGCCATTGCCGCATGAAAGATTTGGTCCGCGCGCGTATGATAAGCCGCCGCACGAAGAAATAATCGAGCTGCTGGAAAGAAAGTTCCGGGAACTCAACGAGCGCTTGGACGATATAGAAGCGAGGCTTGGAAAATAGCCCGCTTATTTCATTTCTAAAAACATACATATATTTTTTCCAGATTTTTATTTGCAAAAGAGCCTATGGATATTCCCACAAGCTTAAATCCTCTCATTCCCTACCTGCAATAATGAACTGCCCGGTATGCCAGAAGAGATTATACGTGAAGGAGATGCACGGCGTCGTGGTGGACGTGTGCGACGAGCACGGCATGTGGCTGGACAGGGGCGAACTCGAGAAAGTCCACTCCCACGCGAAGGAGCACGGCTTTGCAGAGGGCTTCGTGGACAGCCTGTCGCACGATTACCACTGAAATCATTTTTCAAAGAAGGGCTATGAAGATATAGGTGGTACGGCTTTTACAAATTCAGGTTTCATAAAAGCAAAGCTTAATTGCTCGGATGATTTTCCGAAGTGCATGCCAGTTCTTTCATAACTTTCAAAATGCCTATAGGCAGATGACCTGATAGCAGCATCTATCCGCAAAATATCTCCGGAAATCCATGCGTCAACAAGTTCTGATACATAACCTTTATGTTTATCCCTTTCTGCGATAGCATCTCCTCTTGATTTCTCATATTTTTGGCGATTTTTCCTGTCTGCTACCGACATGACGCCGCAACGACTTATTGCGGCGCTAAGATTGTTCATCTGCACGCAGTTTTCGTAAATCGCCTGATACAAATCATTAAGGCATGCACGCGCATCATGTAGTACTTTCCCGTGAGTTATTTTTTCAGCTTCTTCAACTCTACCGGGTTCCGAGTTAAAATTAGCCACAAGATAACCATGATAATCACTTTTTCCCAGTTCAATCATCGGATGATATAAAGTCCTGACGAAATTATTCCCGACAATACCTATCTGGAGCTTATCATCAACGTACATATCACGGCCTGCTCTCTCTCCATATGAAAAGCATAATGTCATTCCTTCTATAATATCATTCAGGCTTATGCCGCCAAGTTCCAAGTCCCTCTCTAATGCGGGACCTGTTTTCGATGTTCCGGAGCCTCCAAGAACTGCAAACTCAACTTTTTTATAATAAGGTTTTAGGTTTTTTTCACCCCAAGGACTCATATCGTACAAGACAGGATGCCCATCCTCAATACCGGCCAGAAATAATGTAGCAGATTCATTCGGATTTTCCATATCGACATCTATACTCTCCGCCCTTTTCATCATCTTTTCCATGATTTGTATTACAGAACCTCTTTTTTCATCCGCGACAGCTTCCCTAAGTCTTAGTATTCTCTCCCGATCTCCAGAACCGACAAATAATACACCTCCTTGATAAAACAGCTTCTGACGGGGCCTTTTATCAAAAGGACCTCTGTCGTTTATCGCTGTCGCTTGGCTGTCAGAGCACAGGTAAACGGGGCCGTCGTTTTCTATTTTGAACCCCATTATGTTCGTCATAATGAACAGGAAAACAGTGAAGTTTTTAAACCCAAATTACAGCTTCAGACGCATGCCCTATAAATATATATATTTATGTTAAAATATATATACCTATAAAAAGTGATATAGTGGCTATAGTCATCGATGATGAACTGAACATACTGATAGACGGCAAGGAGGTTTACTTCACTCTTCATATAAGGGAAGAGATTGACAAATACGAAAAAGACACTATGTTTGTCTGCGAGATTGTGGACAGAGGAGAAAAGAAAATGGTGTCCAAAAAT
>JACPJX010000020.1:2393-9990 GCA_016187365.1 Candidatus Aenigmatarchaeota archaeon
AAATGAAAACAGGTATGAATCCATATTGGCTATCGGCGGCACAGAATGGATTGCCGTATGGTTCGATATGGGCGATAAAATATTGATAAAACATTTAGGAAAGAGGTGAAAAAATGAAACTGACAAAATGCATGTGCGGCGGCAGTCTTGGCGATCTTGTCGTCGAAAAGGACGGGGTTAAGATGAAGGCACAGAAATGCGGGAAATGCGGGGAAACTTATATACCGGGATCTGAAATGCTCAGATACGACATGATAAAGGGCAAAAGCTCGATGGTAAGGAAAGTCAGAAAATCGGGGGATTCGATGGTAGTCACGGTGCCAAAGCAGATAATAGAAAAATTCAATGTACATGACGGCGATGTAATAGCATTTGAGCCTCACGGGAAAGAAATAAAAATCAAGATAGTCCATGCCGAATAAATTCAAAGGCTTTTAAAGTTGCTGTAAAGTAGAGTATAAGGTTTGGTGATTGTTATTATTATTCCTGTGAGATGCACGACATGCGGGAAGGTTGTTGCCGGCCTCTACAATACATACAAGCAGCGCGTGGCAGGCGGCGAGAACTCGGCGAAGGTCATGGACGACCTCGGCCTCGAGAGGTACTGCTGCAGGGCGCTGTTCCTGACGCACGTCGACATGCTCAGCAGGGTCGCGAAGTACAGGGTTTGATTATACTATCATTAAATAGTTAATGTTGTAAAATAAATCTATGGTACAACGTATACAACACATATTGACTTATATGGACAGATTGGAAGATGGTGAACATGTATCTTGTATAAGGGTATCGACTACAAGATGCCCCGGAGAACCATTCGAGACGATGGTTTTTTATAATCCGGGTTACCGGCCCGTTGGCGGATATTGCGAAAGAGGAAGTCTTGCAACCAGTCTTCATCTGGCTGCGGTAAGAGAATTTAAATCCCGTGGCTATGTTCCAGAATGGCATCGAGTTACAACCATATAAAACAGAGCGAGCCAATATCGCTTATAGTTCTCCAAGGAAACATTCAGGATATTAGTTTCCTTGCGAACTATCTGCAAAGACAGAGTCTTTTGAGATGTCAAAGAGCTTCGCTCTTTGCACATATGCGAAACCAGAATTCATGTCTGGATTCTTTTCTGGTTTCACTATAATAAAGACATTTCGTAATTTCTGTAGGTTAATTATTCCTTATCATATATTTCCCGGTTACCGAAAGGTGCTTAAAAGGCTAGGCTTAAAAGGGCTGGAGTCAAATAGTAATCGGTAATTGACATGGTAGCAATACCCGACAGGCTTGCGGGAGAACTGTTTTCAGACGGGCCCCTGCACAGCCGAAGCAGCCCGGATTTCAGGAAATATTTATCCCATTCATCTTACATGCCAGGGATAGCCCCGGACAGCTCCGTGCCAAGCGACGTGGTGCACCAGATAAGGCAGGCGCACGAAGAGGTGAGGATGGAGCCGAGGGTCGGAATCGTAGAGGAAAGAAACTACGGGAGAATTCCTGTCCAGATAGACAGAAATCCGCCCTACCTTGGCGTGACCGAGTTCGGGCCGGGATACGACGGAGGCAGGCGCAGGATAACGGCAAGCAGGATAGGGATAAACAGCAATGTAGGCAAGAGGGCAAAGCGCGTGGCGAAGCACGATAATGGAGTCATACGCAGAATTCGGCGGCATGAAAGCGGCGCCGCATGAAAGGCATGAGATAATACTCAAGACGCCATACACGCCGGCGATAAAATTCGGGATGTACGTCGACAAGTTCTACAGAAGCGAAGACGGCTCCCGCGGGTATGCAGCCTTCATCAGGGACATCCAGAAAAACATGTCGGCAAGGCAGACGCTGCTGCATCTTGGAGATAATATAAGAGAAGCCATGTCAAGAGGCGAAGACCCCATAAGGGCCACAGAAGAGCACTATGAAAGAGAAGCGGCCGCCGCGAGAAAAGCCGCTTAAGAAATAATGACCCTGTTCTTGCCTTTGAACCCGGAGCCTATCTTGGTTTCAGAAGGGACGTTGCCCTCCTCGAGGAGGCTCATCTCCTTCATCTTCTGCGTGTGGCCGCGGTTGTGCGCCTTCAGGGCAGCGACGCTTGAAAAGACGATGTTGCACCTTATGCATTTCACGCCCTTCTTTTTCGGCGGCCTTCCACGTTTCCTCATGACAATATTTTGCCGGAAAATTATAAGAACATCATGCAGAAAAAGTTTTCTGGTTTATTATATAAGATGCTTCTGGAAAAATACAGGCCGAAAAACCCGGCGGAATTCATCGGCAATGCCGCCGCTCTGGACGAGATGCGCAGATGGCTCGCCGGATGGCACCGCGGCCACGCCCTTATTGTCCACGGCCCCGCCGGCACCGGCAAGACGCTGGCTGTCAGGCTCCTGGCATGCGAACTCGGGTACGAGCTGCTTGAGACAGGGGCCGACGAGAAGCGCGACACTGAATACGCCAGAAGGATAATATCGGCGTCGATGCAGCGCAGCTTTTCGCGCCGCAAAAAGCTCATACTGATGGACGACATGGAGCAGATAGAGTCAAAAAAACACATTGCAGAGCTGATAGAAAGGAGCCTTTATCCCGTGGTCATGACAGCTGAAAATGCCTACGAGGCCGGCCTGGCGCCGGTCAGGAGGATGTCCCATGTCATAAAATTCTCGAAGATAAGGTACGACTCGATATCAAAATTCCTTGCCAGGATATGCGCCAAAGAAGGCATCGCATACGAGGCGCGCGGCCTCGACCAGCTCGCAAGGATGGCAAACGGCGACATGAGGGCCGCGCTGCTGGACCTTGAACAGATGGAAAGCGTCGCGGCCGAGGCCGTTGCAGGAACGGGATACAGGGACGACAGCAGCGACATGTTCAGCACCGTCAGGATGGTCCTCAAGTCATCGTCCATGGAGGGCGCCTCCCTTGCACTGCAGAAGTGCGACGACCCGGAAAACGCCGGGAGATGGCTGGAGGAGAATATACCGGAGGAATACGACCGGCATGGCATCGCGGGCGCCTTCAATTTCATGTCAAAGTCCGACATCATGAATTCCCGCGTTATCAGGAGGCAGTCATGGAGCCTCGCTAAATACTCCTATGCATTCACCTTCCACGGAACCGCGCTGAGCAAGAGCGCGCCGAGAGCAGGGTTTGCCAGGTACAGGCCGCCGCGGTTCTTCCCGAGGAAAAGCGACGAACCGCTCGAGAAATTCGCCGCTGCAATGCACGCGTCAAAGAGGAAGATTGACAGAAATTTCATACGGAGCATCGCAAAAAGCAGGAAAGTGCAGAACGACGTAGGGCTCACGAAGGAGGACATCCGGAGGCTTTAGATTATCCCCGGTATGAGTTCGTCCGGGTCGACGTTCCGGTACAGCATGCCCTTCTCCGAGGCGATCATGAGCCCGAAACTCTGCGCATCGCAACCGCTTATCGTGTAGTTCATGAAGAAGAAGTACCCCCGCGATTCCGCAAACTGCCTGGAGAAGCGCTCGAATTCCCCCATGTCCCTGGCGAAATCGCCTTCCCCTGACATGCATTTTGCCTCGACGTTGCCCTGCTGCTCAAGGATGTTGTTGAAGTAGAAATACTCGTTCCTGCGGCCGACATCAGACGCGTCCACGCCAAAGGATATGCGCATCATCGAGGATATGACAAGGAAGACGCCGCTTATCATCACGGCCGATATTATGAACCACTGGCCCTTACACGACTGACACGACTTGCGCATGGGGAACACCTGAAACCCTTAATATACATCCCTCGTCCACGATTCCTTTCTCCAGCATGATGCCGATTATTTTCTCCCCGACCGCGTTGACTATGGTGCAGGACTCCATCAGGCTGACAATGCCGCTTTCATCGCGTTCTTCAGAAAAATAAAATTCTTCCGACACATGGATCCGCAGGCCATCGTCCTCAAACACCATGCCGAGGACGGAGCTGTCGCAGACGGCCAGAATCCTGTCGCCGCCGGTGTCGAACACCCTGCAGCAGAACTTCTCGGGGCTCATGGCCTGAAGCTCCTCCTCGCCCCGCATGCCTGGCACTTTATGAAGGAGAATTTCCCTTCTTTCATAATGTCGGTGTCGGGCCTGCCGCACTCCCTGCACATGACGAACTGGGACACGTATTCCTCTATGCGCTGGTTTATCATCCTGTCGCCTATCTTCCCGTTCAGGGCAAGCTCGTTGCCCTTCATCTCGCCGGGCACGCCCAGTTCCTTGAACAGGAACTTCGCTATCTCGCCAGAATTCCGCCTCACCGACCTGGAGATTTCGGCAAAATTCTTTATGAACGTCACCTTTCCCGAAGCGTAGGTCACGGCCTTGGGAATCTCGAATCTCGAGCCGGACCTCTTTTCAGGAATGTTGTTCCTCGCCCTTTTCAGCATCTCAAGATATTCCATTTTTATCATGCCCTTCGAGATATTTCTCGCCTGCGGATTTCAGGGTTCCGGTGACTCCCAGAACCTTCACAATACACTTGCTTTCGCTAACTATTTGAACCAGAGACAGGGATGCCCTGACGGATTCAACGGCGCCGTTCCCGCATTTTATTATTCCCACCTGCCTCTTGTCATCGTACAGGTTTGATATGAACCATATGCGGGCGTCAGACGCCCCAGCCTCCCCTGTCAGGTCCATGAGCGACGACCATACCGAGTTTGAAAGATCGCCGTATTCAACAGGGTGTTCTGATATGACTTCGAACACTATATACCTTTTCTTCGGCCTCATCGAGGGCGGCAGCGTCTTAGGCCTGTCCATGCTGCTCGCCTCCGTGAATCCATACGCCTTCCCACCGCTTTCCCGAAAGTTTCTCCCTATTGAGCTTCAGCATCTCTTCCTGGACTGACGAGACGGATTCGATGGCCTTGCTCATGTCCATCCCCATCAGGCCCGCAACCGACGCCAGTTCCCTCCCCCCTCTCATGCCCCATTTCGTCACGGCCCCCGAGTTTGTGACCACCGGAGTCCCGTATTTCTTGAGCAAATCCACGTTTCTCTTTATTGAAGTCATGGCGAAAACGCGGTTCTTCCTGTGGGATTCAAGGATTTCGCGGAAGTTTATCTCGACAGCCACGTTGTTCTCCTTGGCGGCCTTGACGCACACGTGGTCGAGCCCGGAGTCCTTCCTGCCGAGTTCCGGGTGGCACAGTATGTCCACCATGGAATTTTCGCACGCCGCGCGGTTTATCTCGTAATCGCCCCCGTGAACAAGAATTATCTCGGCTTTCTCCCTCGCCGCCCGGACGGCATTCCTCATTTCCTCGGGACTGGACGCCTTTATCATGGCAACCGAAACAATGTCCATCCCCTCCATCTTCGGCAAAGATTCCAGCCTGCCGGGATAATATCTTACAATGCCGATGCCCGCCAGCCCCAGGCGCTTCGCCATCCCGGCCATGTCTTCCACGCTGTCCTCGCCTATCGAGAGCGTTGAATGGACGTGAAGGTCATAGAATGCCATGTTTATAATTATAATTAAAAAAGTTTATAATAACATGAGCTTCAGCGGCTTTTTTTCGCTGCGCCTGTCAGCCCGCGGTAGGCACGGCCCCGCTGGCCCGCAATCCACTTTATTCTGGGGTCGTTTTTTATGACAGGATGGTCCGGGTCGACCATGATTATCTCGAAATAGTGATTTCTGCCATCACTACCTAGTGGGTATGAATTCAGCACTTCCATGTTTGGGAACTTCTTCATGGTGCGCCTCTCGGCGATGGACTGCTTGCTCATTGACGTGGTGAAACTCACGAGGCCGACATTTGTCGGGTGCCTCCCTTTCCTTATGGTGCGCCTTTTCCTCCCGCCCTTTCTGACGCGCACCCTCACGACGACGTAGCCCTGCTTCGCCCTGTAGCCCAGCGAGCGGGCGCGGCCCAGCTTTGAAGGGCCGGCGATGCGCTGGACAACGAGGCCTTTCCTCCACTCGTCAGCCTTCTCCCTGAGGGCTGGCTTGTCCATATTTTCCCATGCGTCTTTCATGTAACCGTAGGAGCTTTTCATCGTTTCCACTTTAACTTAGGGTTTTTTATACTTATGAGTTTAGTAGAGATTATTTAAGTCATGGTGAGGTGGTCTGATGCATTCCGGAATAAAGCTCGTGATCGGGATCCTTATATTTCTGGCAGGCCTGTACTGGTACGCGCCGGGCAATGCGCTCGGAAGCACGCTTGCCGACCTCAGGACAGTCTTCATGGGAGTGTTCGGCCTCTTCCTGATATTCCTCGGGCTGATAGTCGCGTGGATAGAATACGAGGACATCAGGTGGGAGTCAAAGGAGAAGAAGGAGAAGGCGGCAAAGAAAGAGGTTCCTGCTGCAAAGAAGAAGTAATTTTTCATTCTTCTTAATTATTATAATTTCTGATTCAAATTACCTTATGTCCGATGATTACTGGAGCAAAGACAACAAGATAGGGACCGGCGCGGGGATAGGGTCATGTCATCAACAATAATGGTCGGAAAGAATATAGTATTCGGCGCTTTCGACAATTTTGTCTATGCGCTCGACCCGGAAAATGGCAAGACGGTATGGAAATTCAGGACAAACGGCCCTGTTTATTCTACTCCAGCCTTTGACGGCAACAGGATATATGCCGGCTCCGCAGACGGACTTGTATACGCTTTAGATGTGGACGGAAACTTGATATGGAAATTCAACTCAAGCTCTAGTATTATGAACTCATCTATTGTATGCTCAGACGGCATGGTGTTTTTTGGCAACGATTCGGGGTATTTTTATTGCTTGAATGATAATGGAGGTCTGATATGGAAATTCCTTACCGGAGGTTCTGTAAGGACAATGCCGGTAAGGACAATGCCGGCTATTCTTAAGGACAGGGTAATTTTCGGGTCCCATGATCACAACCTATACTGCCTTGATAGGAACGGCAATAAGCTGTGGAAATTTCTCACAGGCGGGCCAATATGGACCCAGCCATGCTTGGTTGACAATGATGGGAAGCTTCTCTGGAGTTTTGGCAAAAGGCAGGTATCCGACGAAAGCGAGTTTCTAGTGTATTTCGGAGGCTTTGATGGTGGTGTTTACTGCCTGAACGACGCTGGCAGATTTCAATGGAAATGCCACACAAACGGCATCAATTCTTCCGGGCCTGAGTTCGAGAACTGTATCTTATATTTCGGCTCCTCAAACGGATATTTTTACAAGGTGGATGCTTCGGAAGGAAGAATTCTTCTGAAGCTCAAAACAATGGAAATAGGGCATTCAACGCCAACTATTCGCGGAAATGAGGTATTCTTCTGCGACTATGTTTCCGGAAATGACTCGTTTTCCGGCGGCGGCATAAACTGCATCAGCAAAGAAGGCGAGGCTCTGTGGAGGTTTGAGACTCACGGCCCTGCAGTTTCAACACCTCTTGCCGTAAAAAACATGCTTTACGCAGGCAGCTTTGACGGCTTCATGTATGCCATCGATGTCAAAAGGCGCAGGCTAGACTGGAAATTCAGGACTCTGTACGAGAAAGCGAATTTTGATTACCGTTCATTCGCATCCCACGCAAAGGAACAGGAAGAAAAGGCGGGCAGGATTCTCAGCGTGTGGCATGCCGAGGCAAAAGACCCGAAAGGGCCCAGAGGTCATTAC
>JACPJX010000020.1:10044-13758 GCA_016187365.1 Candidatus Aenigmatarchaeota archaeon
TCTCAGCGTGTGGCATGCCGAGGCAAAAGACCCGAAAGGGCCGAGAGGTCATTACGGCGAGTCGGTATCGCCGTATAGTTCCAATGCGCTTTCCTATGGATTTGCCGGAAATCCTGACGACAACAGATTTTCTTATCCAAACGCATCTGTACACAGAAAAACACGCGGGTATGCGGAAAAGGACTTAAAGTACGCTTAGTTTAACATCATGATTTATTTTTTCTCATGCAATAATCTCACATGAAAGTCCGCTCGAACATGTGCCCGTGCGGCGGATACCACGCGCCGTGGCGGTGCCCAAAAATAACACTGCCGCCCGTGGAGATGAAGGAGAACTTCTCCGGGCCTTCTTCCGGGATATTCGTGGGCAGGCTCGGATACCCGAACGTCTTTGCCGGCCCCCTCGGCATGCTGGGGAGCGGCTTGGCGGACTCGCCCGGCAGCTGGTTCGGCATGCGGTATTCCGACATAATAGCCATGAGGTTCTCGGTGATAAGGTCGAAGGACAGACAGAGCGTGAGATCGAGGGAAAAACTTGTCTCGGACATGCAGGAACTGTCCCTCGCAAAAGCGCCGACGGATGTCGAGATGCTGTTCAGGAAAAAGCCTTCCAGAAAAATGACTTTCTCGCCGGTCAGCCAGCCCATGGGGCCTTCCGCCGAACTGAAGAGGCTCACCATAACCGAGAACCCGAAGATAAATGCAAAGGTAGAGCGCATCGCCGGTGACGACCTGAAAGCGGCGCAGGCATCTTCAATGCTGTATGGCGAGGGCATTGACGTCTACCAGATAACCAACATACTCTCATCGGGCGCCCTCGGAACCGACAAAAAAATGGTGCCGACGAGATGGAGCATAACCGGCACCGACGACATGCTGGCGAAAGGCATGATGAAGGAGATACGCCAGTTCAGACCGATAAGCGACTGCATGGTCTTTTCCTCCGCATTCCTGCACAACCAGTTCGAGATACTGCTCATGCCGGGCAGCTGGGAGTACGAGAATTTCGAGTCGTCGCCTGACACAGGCCTGATAGTGGAGGAATACGAGCCGTTCCACGGCAGGAAGGCATACGCGGAGAAGGAGGGCGGCGGATACTACGCCGCAAGATTCGCCGTCTGCGAGGCCCTGCACAGGATGAGGAGGCAGGCAAGGGTTGTGGTGTTCAGGGAAATCGGAAGCGGCTATTCGGTGCCTCTAGGCGTGTGGCAGGTGAGGGAGAACGTGAGGAACGCGATGAGGCAGAAGACGGCAAGATTTTCAACGCGCAATGAGGCGCTTGATTACATAGGGCGGCGGCTCAGGATACCTATCCACGAATACATGAGGAGGAGCGCCGTGCTCCAGCAGCGCAGCCTGACAGACTTCTGAAATCCGTTTTAATTCTTATCTGATGATTAGTTTAGAAGAAAAATGCATAACAACGGAGGTTTTTCAGATGGTGCAGTTCGAAACAATAAAATCGGAAGAAGTGAAATTCGGCAACAACAACTTCATCGAGGTTGCCAGGAAGAAAGCCGTGACGGACGAGGGGGAAAGCACGTTCATTTCGCTGTCAAGGGGATTCGTGACTCCAACAGGCGAAAAGAGGTACAGGAAATCCTTCACCGTGCCGCTGAATGACGAGGTAATCGATTTCGTATCCAAGAAGCTAAAGGAAGTCTAGAGATGCATGTCCTTGACGCTATAGAAAAAGCGGAAGAGAAAATGCGCGGACGCGAAGATTTTTTTCTATGCTCATGTTTTGTTTCCCTCAGGGAATTCTCCGAGCCCGAGGAATGGACGGTGCTTTTCTACAGCAGGAAAAGCGGCAACCTGATAGAATGCACATGCAGAGGGGGCGGGGTCGATGTATCGGACGAGATCAGGGCGGTGTCCGAAATAGACAGGCTTGACAAATCCCTCGTGCTGAAGGACGAGATGCACGCCATCGAAAGGGTGAGGAACGACCTCGCAGGCATGCCGATAAACATACTGGTTTCGCTCCACACGAAAGACGGCAGGGCGGTGTGGACGATGTCCGCGGTGATGCAGAACCTGAGCGTCACCATATACGACATAAACGCCGCGACAGGGGACATAATAAGGAAGGAAACGACCGGCCTTGTGAGGAGATTGTGATGTTTTTCCCGGAGATATACGGCGGATGGGAAGGCGTGCAGAGGGAGAAGTACGAGAGCATATTCGGCGCAATCGGCGGCGAATTCCTTTCCCGCCTTTTCAGGAGGAAAACCCTTGACATCGGCTGCGGCAGGGGCTTCCTGAAGAAATTCCTTGAAGAAAGGGGCATCGAGGCAAACATGTACGGCGCCGACATAGAACCCGGAGGCGACGTGATGGCAGACGGCGACTGCCTGCCCTTCAAAAACGAGGCATTCGACTTCGTCGTCAGCATAGACACCATGCACCTCCTTGCAGGCGACGACTTCAGGCGCGTGCTGAAGAAAAGGGGCTTCGCGCTTCTGGGGGTCTTCTTCAACAACGATAATTTTCAGGAGCGCAGGGGCATGCTCCGCCACAAACTGCTACTGGATGACATAAATTTTAAGACATTATTATAATGTCATTCAGATATACCAAAGACATTATTTGTCGGAATATTAATGTCTTTGAGTATAGTTCTTGTAATCTTTAATATATCGTTTTATTATATGCTGGACAAATATGTTTTCATTCTTTCTTTTTTGGGAACGTTCCAGAGAAGTGTAGTAACTGTCTCTGTTCTTATAACTTATGTCAAGCATCGGAAAACCATATCTATGTAGGATAAAATTCATCAACAGTCTGCTTATTCTACCGTTCCCATCACCGAATGGATGTATGGAAACAAACCTGTAGTGAACCAGTGCTGCCAGCTCCACGGGATGCAATTTTTCTTTATTTTTATTGTACCAGTTGAAAAATTCCTTTAATAATACATTGAGTTCTACCGGCAGGGGCAATTCAACATCGGTTCCGCTTATACCAACCGGATAGTTTCTTATCTTTCCGGCTACATTTGGTTTTGTGTCACTGAACAAATTATAATGCCATTCCAAAACCTTTTCTAGAGTTATATCTTTCTTGAATTTTAATATTGTATAGAAAACCTTGCGATGATTTTCGGCTTCCTTGATGTCTTTAACCGGCTTGTCAGAAGGCGTGATATTATCATGGAGTAATTTTGATGTATCTTTGAATGTCAGCGATCCACCTTCAATCTTGTTTGTATTATATGTAAATTTTATCATGAACTGTTCAATATATTTTTCGCGTATTTCTTCGGGAAGTTTTTGTATGTATTTTTTGAAGTTGGTCTTTATTTCATCAAGTTTTTTGTACCACTTTTCTTGGTATATTTCATTCATGAAATGATTTTTAATTTCATCTATATTTTTTGGTATTTTCTTCCCCAAATACTTCTCCTTTTTTCCAACTTTTCCGTTTATCTTCATGCTGTGCTCAAGATAAAAGAAATCCGTGTGTCCAATCTTTCTTTTTCTTATTATTGCCATAATTATCTTCTGTATCTTTACCCCTACTTATATATAAAGTTATGTATTTTTACTAAAAGGTAGGGGTAAGAATCTAGGAAGCGAAAATATCAAATCTGCAGATTCCACTGCTTTTGCTCAGAAGAATCCTCAGGATTCTTCTGGCAATTCGAGAAAGCGGTGCTTTCTACGAATCAAGCAGTGGTAGAGTGGAATCTGAGATGCAAGGAAGAACGGAGTT
>JACPJX010000011.1 GCA_016187365.1 Candidatus Aenigmatarchaeota archaeon
CAGGCCGTAGAATTTCATGAGGCTTATGCCGAATGTAGTCTCGTAAAGGTTCTCGTTTCTATAGGAAAGGATTCTTGCAGTGTATTCATTCTCCAGCGTTTTTTTTGGGGATACAACACCGACAAGCTCCATGTTATTCAGGCTCAGTTTTCCCGAGTCATAATCCAGTGAAAGCGAATATGACAGAGCCTCTGCATACGCTGCATGCGCCGCAGAGAGCGCTAGTATCAGGATCAGGATTTTCTTCATTTGTAATCCTCCGTTTTTATTATGACAGTCATTTTAACCAGCATCCTCTCTAAATCTCCGTCCCCTTGTTCCTTGCGGCTCAATATTTTGAGTCGGGAGCTTATCATTGTAATCCTCCAGCTTCTCTGCCAGCACCCTCTCGTTCACCGGGCCGAAGTCGTTGTCAAATGTATAGTGGTCCTTCATGATGGAAGTTTCTGTCGGCCTTATGTTGCCCAGCTCGAAGGCGCAGCCGCCGTCGCCGAAATCGCTGCCGTCAGGGAAGAACCCGAGCTCGGGGAATGTGGGCTCGAATTTTTTGTAATATTTCGTGCCGGGCACATCAGGAATGCCAGTATAATAATCAACGCCCCTGACTCCCAATAAATCGCCCCATTTTTGCTCCGCCTCGTCAAGGCTGCTTGCGCAGTTCGGCAGGCCGGTGGTATCCATTCCGGGAGAATTATAATCCACGTATTCGTCCCCCAGGCCGCCTATTGCTTGGCCCATTTCATGGAGCAGTGTCCTTCCGAAATATTCCGGCCCCTTGAGAGGGTTGTCCAGCGACATGTAAACAACCCCTCCGCTGCTGCCTGAAGTAGGGAATCTTGCCCACGGCCTGAACATGGAGGCTGACAGTACTATCACTGTATCCCTGTTGCACGTCCTGACGAATCTCTCATAGTCGCCTGCTTCAGGAATGACAAGATTGCCGCCAAGTGGCGACGGCTCCTCGTGGTGCCCGTAATCAGGCGCCATTACCATCCAGACATTGAACTTGTTCCTGTTCTCTTTGAACGGACTGACGCTGAATACGCCGAGTCCGGATTCGGACTGGAAATCCATGAGAAGGTTTATGCCCTTCTCCAGCTGATCGTAATCCTTGAAGCCGTCCCCGACGATCACGACGTCGTGCTTGTCGGCAGGGTCGCCCTTAATGGAAACTTCGCGGCACGCTGATTTCAGGACGCATTTGTTTATCGCGGTGTCGCACGTCTTCGAGACGCCGCATTTGGTGTCGGAGCAGCACTCGTATTTCTGGCACGCGTGGTCTTTTGCATATCCGCATTCGCACGCCAGCGCGCTGCATTCCCCGTTGCTGCAGGTCTGGTCAAGCGGGCATTCGTCATCTGTTTCGCATCCTTCTCCGAATATTGCGACGGCTCTCTGCGGGCGCGTCGCTGACAGGATGCACGAAGGATCTGTTCCAGTGCACTGCCCTACCCATCCTTTGAATGAAGAGCCGCCTTCGGGGATTGCCGTGAGCATCACTTCCTTGCCGTAAAGAAACTCGGCGGTGCAGGTTTCGCCGCAGTTGATTTCGTTGCCCTGCGATACAACCCTTCCGGGGCCTGCCGATTCAACAATAATCTTCTGCATCCCGGCCGGCCCGAACTTCAGCCATACCGACCCTTCGCGCTCTTCACCGGGCAGCACTGAATTATAAATTGCCCATATGAAATCTATCGCTCCGATGCTCTCCTCGATGGGCCCCTCTGCCGCGCCTTGCCATCCGCTGAAAACTATTTTTCTCGTGGGTCCGTAAGCGCTTATGCCCCATCTGCTCCAGTCATCTTTGGTGATGTTGACAACAGACACTGTCCCGGCCATCCCTCCGAATTCCCATCTGCTGTCTTTATGTATATTCAGCAGGGATTCAGGCGTGATGCGGTATTTGAAGTCCCCGTCTTTGTAGTAAATATAGTCTGAATATGCCCTCCACGTTCCTGCCAGGAGCTCGTCTATCGGCTTGCCTCCCGGCGCTTCAATGGCAGGCTCTGTCTTGTTCGCAGGCAGGTCATTTTTTATTTCTACAGTTTCATTCGAGGCGTTGTAAGTTCCGGGCTTCTGGTAACCGGGGCCTGTTTCAGGCGACTTGTAGCCTGAGTCGCTTTTCGGTGCTACGTAGCCGGCGCCCGCCTGCGGGGATTTGTAGCTGTTGTCAGATTCGATTTTTACGTAGCCTTGCCCGGTCTCGGGGGATTTGTAATCGCCGTCGCTTTTCGGCGATACATATCCCGGGCCTGTTTCAATGGCATTGCCAGTCGTTGCTGCCAGCCCAACCATTAAGAAACATACAAGAATAATCATTGCACCTGTCTTCGCAGCATCCATAGTCATTTTTATCCTGTAAATTATATTTTTCGTTGACCAACTTAAATACTTCTTTGGGGGCTCCGCAAACTTTTTTAATTGATTATTTATATGAATGAAAATCAATTATTTTAGTTGTTATTTCATGAATCCGAAGTATCTTGTTATGTTTATACTGCTCTCTGCGGTGGTTTTTTCAGGCGGATGCACTTCCCAGAAATCTGCACTGCCATATTCAAAATATCTTGCATATGAGAATCCGTCATATGGAATAAGCATGAACTATCCGTCGGACTGGAATGTCAATGAAGAGGCTGAAAGCATTGTCGTGGCCTTTATGTCCCCTTCGGAAGACAAAAACGACAGGTACAGGGAAAACGTCAATGTCGTCATGAATGACCTATCCGGCCAGGACATGAATTTGGAAACGTACAGCAGCCTTGCAACGTACGGCAAATGGGACATACGGGAAGCTTGCGTTCATGCAGGTATTTGCAATAAAGAATGACATATCTTACATAATCACATACACTTCAGAGGCCGACAAGGCTTCCTTATACACGAATACAGCCGAAAACATGATAAATTCTTTCAGAATAAATCCCATCCCTTCAGAGGCCCAGCAGAACGAGATAAAAACAGAATCAGGAAAGCAAGGCACCTTATCGACAGATAATGTTATAGGCAGATGGCGCGCATATTCCGAGGCAATTTTTTATGATGCAGGCGGCAGCGACTATCTTGACGCTGCGAGCACAATAATTCTCGGCATAAATAGCGACGGGACATGGGAATTCGGAAGCTCAGGAGGCACATGGAAAACAGAAAGCATAACGGATGCGGACTGGAAAAAATGGGCTACGAATGCTTACGGCCCAACGAGAAAAATAGTCCTCAATGGATGGAATGATGGAGTAGGAGACGGGCCGCTGGAAGAAGGCGCCGCCAGAGTGGATTTCATATGGCTTATATACAGGAATGAGAAGGCATCTCTGGGCCCAGGGCAGGTCCAGATAAAATTCGGGCACACAAGCTCTTAAATAATCTTCTTACCTTCCTGAAATATTCTTCTGGAATAGCAAAGCCCTTTGGGATGCGGAGGGGGAGATTTGAACTCCCGTAGACATTCCCCGAAATAGCGCCTGCCGCGCCATATCACTAAGTCACAAGGCCCTCAACTTCGCAAATGTTTCTTGCTCCAAGGGTCCTAGCGTTTGACCAGACTAGGAAACCTCCGCCTGTCTTCAGAGAGTGTAACTCTCTGAGATCTCAAAAAGCTTCGCTTTTTGCAGAATGTAGAATTGAACTTCAAAATTTTAAAGGGAATATATCTATACTTTCTGGAGCCATAGCTTTCGTAATATTGTATCACAAAAATTCAGCGCCTGTATTTGCTCTCGGTCTCGTAAGGCTTTTTTGTTTTATATGTCTGGGGCGCGCCGTAGAAAAAAGCTTCCACCGCATGTCTGGCTTCGCCGTATGTGAACGGCTGTTCCGAATACGACGCTCGGTTCCCCTCATACGCCTGCGCCTTATTCTCCGGCTCGTGCAAGCCGTACCTGTCCAAATCTTTTTCCATGATTTCCCTTATCTTCTTGCGCATCCCGATGTCAAGCCTGCCGACGTCCTGCATGACCAGCGACACCGCTTCCTCTATGTCGCTCTGCGTGACCTGGGAGGCGTCGGTGAAGACTTTGACGCAGGTAGATGACGTCATATCTATCGCAGCGGCGTTCGAGTTTAGGATGCCGTCCCATCTGAGCGTGCATCCCGCGAACCTCGTCCCGGAGAAGCGGAAGTTGTTGAAGAGCGTCATGTCAATTTCGCATTTTTCAAATAC
>JACPJX010000012.1 GCA_016187365.1 Candidatus Aenigmatarchaeota archaeon
AAGCCCAGGCTGTCGTCGAGAGAAACCTCGCCGCCGTCGAGAGAAACCTCGCCGAGATGGATCGTCTTGATAAGGAGATTGAAGACGACCCTGAATGGAAGGCTTTCAGAGAAGAACTGGAAGTCAGGGGTGTGTAATCCTCCGGCGAGGCGTCCCGATAGTCCGGCATGAAGTGCGGGTTGACTCATGCCTTCATCCAAGGACAACAATCCGCTGCCGCAGTTGCAGTTAACACTCGCTAGGAAGGTTGTGTATGAATGTGATGAGCCTTCCCCACCCGACGGCGCTTCATCCTGGAGCGTCCTCGGTGGTGAGCCTGGACGTGAAGCCGTGGACCAAGCCCGACTCCGTCCGTCTCATCCCCGGAGGCAAGGTGAAGACCGCGCTGGGTGGTGGAGACCGCAGGTCCCTGTTGGACGAACTCATCCTCGGCGTGATCGCTGACGCGATCCCGTCGCCCGAGGTGAGCCAGTTCAACTGAAGGCAAGCGCCGGAGGATCGTGGGTGAGAGACGCGGCCCTTCCGGTCGCAGTTCACCGGCTAACCATCGTGAAAGAGAGGTGAGTCCGAAGGTCACTTGAAGTTTCACCCACTGCATCCGCAAGGACGCATGGTCGCTCGCCGCAGGAACCGGAACAGAGACGCCTGAGATTCCCGCTCGCGAAGCTGAGGAGCCACAAGACCACAATCTTCGACTCCAAGAAGCTTCCTCTGAACGGGAACTACCCGAACTCGTTCAACGACGCGAGCAAGGTCAGCCTCTTCACCGCGTCCGCTTAGGCCGACGATCCCGACGATCAAGCGGACAAGAGGCAGCAGCAAGGCGGGCGGGACTCTCATGACAGGCGTCCTCAGGCGAGGTACTGTCGTAGTGAGGGTTCCGCCCGCCGACATCATCAACCATCAAACCCAAACGCGGAGCAGAAGCGATGAGTAGCAAGTGGGATGTAACCAAAGTCGAGACTGATGGAGTTGACGCAGCCGCGATGAGTCTCGCCAACGCCCTGCCAGGCCCGGATGTCGAGCCGCTCAAGACCTACACGGTTCAGCACGAAGAATCTGGCGAAACCCGGCAGGTTGTCGCAAGGGACGAAACCCAGCTCGGCGAAAAGATCGCTGAGGGGAAATTCTGGGGCCGGTGATTCAACCTGCCTTAATGTACTTTTGACAGAAGATGTTGGTGGTTGAATTTACAACTTGGTGCACTCACTGTTTCATCATTTTAGAAGAGAGATTGAAATGGTATCAGTGTTTATAGTCTTTGTTCGGTGTGCCAATCAGACACATATCACAGGGAGACGCTGGAGAACGCCTCCCTTCTTTTTTATTTATGTTGTCAACTTAACGGGATACAAAATCTTTATATGTGTATGTGTACACATACATAGATATGGGAACGAAGACAATCAGCATACTGGACGAGGCTTACGAGAGCCTGAAGAGGGAGAAGGACAATGAGGAGAGTTTCAGCGATGTCATTTTGAGGCTGACAAAAAAAAGGGGTAGGATAATGGATTCCTTCGGAAAATGGAAAATGTCTGACAAGGAAGTGAATAACTTCATGTCGGAACTGAAGAGGTCATGGGAAAGGTTTGGTAAAAAATGAAATGCCTCGATACAGATATACTTGTTGCTATTCTAAGAGGTAATATAGATGCCAAACAAACCGGAATCATATTGGATGAAGAAGGCGGAGCTTATACCACTGTTATAAGCGCGTATGAAATTCTTTTTGGCGCCAAGATATCTGAAAACAAGAAAGAAAACATTGAAGATACAAAAAAACTGCTGTCAAAATTGGATATAATTGATATGAATTATGATTCCGCAGAAAAAGCAAGTGATATACATGCAAAATTGCATGAAGAAGGGAAAATTATCGATGCAAGAGATATTTTTATTGCTGCTATAGCATTATCTCGCGGATGTGAATTGATAACAAGAAATGAAAAAGATTTTTCCAGAATAAAGGGGCTCAAGATAGAAAGATGGTAATTGTCGGCAAAAACACCGGCAAAAAAACTTCACGGCGAAGAAACAACTTCTGCTTTTTCTCTTCTCTGCCTTTCCCTGAGGCGTCTTATTGTATCTGAAACATATTCTATATCGCCTTCCCAGACGCCCCTGGTGGCCATGAGGGCCAATCTCGCATATGCCTCTCCTAGTTCCGGAGGAAGTGTATGCGCCACGAAATTTCTCCTGTACCTTTCTAAGACATCTTCTTCCTGGTCAGGGTCATATTCGCCGTCGCCGTGCTGCACCTCGAAATCCACTATTGACCTGCCTTTATACACCCTCCCTGCTACTGCATCAGCAATGCGCC
>JACPJX010000027.1 GCA_016187365.1 Candidatus Aenigmatarchaeota archaeon
GACATCAGGTTCATCACCTTTGACAGCGAGCCCTGGGCGTCCGACATCATTAACCTCAGGTGGGCGGTATTCCCGTTAACGAGGGGGAATATGCGCAGTTCTCTTTTTTCGTTGTTGACTATTATCAGTTCCATGCCTTCCTTCAGCCCTATGTAATCGCGTATATGGAAAGGCACTATTATCCTTCCCTTCGAGTCAAGCCTGACTATGTTGAAGTTTTTCACAGTGTTCACCCCACAAATGTCCCACCAGATACCATTAGAGTCCCACTAAAATTATATAAAGTTAACCCGGCATATTTGGAATCCCCATTTGGTGGGATAATGATTTTTTTCATAGATGTATGAATTTTTTTGCATCTGCGCCGTATTTCGCTTAAATATTAGTTGTGCCATAAAGATGTGTTGAAAAGAAGTGAAAAAAATGCCGTCAGGTCTGGAATTCTGCAGCAAATGCGGCTCGATACTTGTGCCGGAGAAGAAGGGCAAGTCGCTTGTCCTCAAGTGCAGGAAATGCAAGTTCACGAGGAAGAAGGACGCGAGGAACATAAAACTTCTCGAGGAAAAAAAGCGCAGGCCGTCCGTTGCGATAATAGAGAAGGATGTCGTGCCCCTGCCGATAACTGAGAGGGAGTGCGAGAAGTGCGGCAACAAGAAGGCATATTACTGGCTCCAGCAGACGCGCGATGCCGACGAGCCCCCGACGCAGTTCTTCAAGTGCACGAACACGAAATGCAAGCACGTCTGGCGGGAATATAAATAAAATATTTCAATAGGAGAGAATCGGAGGATGAAGAGAACTCTGCAAAGGACGAAGTCCTTTGAGATCTCAGAGAACTTTCGTTCTCTGCAGACTAGGTTCTCGACTTATAAATAGTGTGATTCTCATTAATTTATTATGAAGGTTTCCGACGTCATGAGCAGGAACCTGAAGACGACAAGGCCGGAAAAGACTATCAGGGAAGCCGCCAAAATAATGAACCGGTACAGGATAGGCTCGCTTGTCGTCGTGTCAGGCGTGTCGCTTTCCGGGATAATAACGGAGCGCGACATCCTGAAAGCCTTCGCAAGCGGCATGGCGCCCGGCACGAAGGTGGAGGATGTCATGGCGTCCGGCGTTGTCACCGTCGGTCCGGACGAAAGCCTCCAGAAAGCCGCCGAGCTCATGTCCAGGAACGGCATAAAGCGCCTGCCCGTTGCGGAGAGCGGCCAGTGCGTCGGCATGGTGACGGTCACGGACCTTATCCTTCGCCAGAAGAAATTCCTTTCAGAACTCAGGCCCCTCCTGTCGCGGAAAAGAAAAACTCTTGACAGGGAAAAGAAGCGGTGAAATTATTTTGTCCACCAGAAGATGTCCTCCCTCCGGAGCGCATTGAAAATTTTCTTCCCTGTTCCGGTCCTGAGGCTTTTCTTCTTGTCCGTAAACCATCTTTCCATTATGCTGATGCCCTGCTGCATGTATTCCTTCGCCTCGACGAGCGCCTCCAGCGTGTTCGCGTCGTGAACAATTTCCGCCTCCCTGGTCTCGCCTTTCATGTATTCGTCAAAAATCTTCTGGAGTTCTTCAGACCCCTTGAGGCTGCGAAGCTGTTCTGAAAGGACTTCAGATTGCTTGCCTTTTATGGAATAAAATTTTTCCTGCACGAACGTCTGGTTCAGAAGGCGCGTTTCGGGGAAGTCATGGACAAGGCACATCTTCAGAACCTTTCCCGCATCGGCCTTCTCCTCCTGCGCCATGAAGTATGCCAGAGCGGACATGCGGAAGATGTGAGCCGCGGCCGTTTCGTGGTTTGTTATGCCGGCGTGATAGGGGCCCGTGCGCGGCGTCCTTGACAGGATGCCCAGCTCGAACATGAGTTTGAGAAGGTCTTTCATCATGATTAAATGGTGCGGAAGTTTTTATTGCTTCCCGAGCTGCTTCTTCAGCGCCTTCGCGTCCTCAATGAGTTCCTCTGCAGCCGCTATGACGGCTTTTTCAGGATCCTTGCCCCTCACCATAAGGACGGGCTTGCCCAGATACGGGTGGCCGGTGGTGAAAGCCGACACGTCAGCACCCCTCTGTGTGAGTATTTTCTCGTTTATCGCGTTCACAAGGGTTGAATTGTCGTTTATCTCGGCCTTCAGCTTACCGTTCTCGTTCTCGATGATTTTTATTTCCATTATTATTCCTCCAGCAGGATGCCGACATCTTCCGCATTTATGAAGGGCTTCGTGAACTGCATGTCCGCGATGCGCGGGCACGCCGTGTTTATGAATGCGTCGACTTTTATGCCCAGCAGCCTGTCGTCGGTTATCTCATTCATAACTATAATCAAAGCTTTTTTATCCTTTTGTTCAAGCCGTTTTTTTATACCCTCAGCCATGCCTGTCATCTCCTTCTGGCCTTTTTTGCTCGATATGAGGATGCCGAACGTCTGCGCGTCCCTTGCTCTGAATATCCTCCCGTAGCGCAGCTTCCTGAATTTCTCGGCGTCAACCCTCTCCACAGAGCCTTTTTCGAGGTCCAGCTTGTACACCGTCTTGCCTTTAAGCGCAAGCGGATGGAACTCGCCGCTGCCGACGAAAAGGAACGCATCTATCTTGCTTTCAATCTTCTCCGCATTTGCTGTCCAGCATCCGAGCATCTGCCCGCCTATGAGGGCTTCCTTTCCCTGCCCTTCAAGCAAGGACTTTATGTCAGACAACAGCTCCATGTGCTGTATTGACGTGAGGATGCCTATTCTCCTCTCCTTTATCAGAGAAAAATCATAGGTGCCGAGCTCTATCTTCTCCGGCCAGATATAGTATAAAACAGGAACATCAGTCTGGAAGTCAACATAAAATTTGCTGTGACCTACGTGAACAAGGATGTCGCATCCCATCCTTTTGGCTTCTGTGTCTGCAAGGTCGCACGCCCCGTAAGTCGAGTTGTTTGAAAGAAAGGCATCAATGCCTTTTTCCTGAAGGAAGAGGCACATCCCGGCGGCCTTCATCTTCAGGCCCTCGGGAAGCTGCAGCATGACGCGCTTTGCGCCGAGTTCCTTTATCTTTTCCGCAAGTTCTTCGTAATTGTTCATATGAGAAGTAATGCGAAAAGGTTCTTAAGGCAAGACTTTTCTGAACTTTTTAAACCTATATGTATCCATAGCCTCGCGGATGCCGAGAACTTCATGACCATTAATGTGCGGATTTGTAAAATATACGCCGCTCACGTGTGGTCTGCGGCCATCTTTCCTGATAGTGACATATCTAACGCCTGTAAAAAAAGGATTGCAGCCACTGTATGTGGCCAGCCTGCCGTCTGGATTAGAGCAGACCGATAAATCTATTTCACGTGCCATATCTATAATGAATGAATATTAAAGATTTAAAATTCAGTCGGAAAGAAAAAAAGATGGCATTATGCCTGAAGTTCCTGGTCGATTATCTGCTTGAAGACGCTGTAAGGCTGCGCCCCCACGATCTGGAATCCGTTTATGAAGAATGACGGGGTTCCGGAAACGCCAAACGAGCTTCCCTCGTTGAAATCCTTCTGGACCGCGGAAGCGTACTTTCCTGTGTCAAGGCATGAGTTATACGCTGCGGCGTCAAGGCCCAGGCCGGTTGCATAGTCCCTCAGCTTCGCCGCACCAAGAGGCGCCCACTCATCCTGCTTCTCGAAAAGCAGGTCGTGCATCTCCCAGTATTTGCCCTGCTCGCCTGCGCATCTTGCCGCCTCCGCAGCTTTCTGCGCGGTAGGGTGTATGCTGCTCAGGGGGAAGTCCTTGTATACGAGCTTCGCCTTGCCCGTGTCTATGTACTCGCTTCTCAGCAGGCCTTCTGTCTGCGTATAGAACCTGCCGCAGAACGGGCACTCGTAGTCGCTGTATTCAATTATGGTTACCTTGGCGTTGCTGTCGCCGAGAACCGGGGCGTCGCCTGCCGGGACATCAAGTCTTGAAGGAGTTCCGCCGTTGCCTGTATCGCTGGGCGGGTTGTTGTTTCCGCCAACTATAACGTTTGCCGTGGGCGTTGTGAATTTTCCTATGCCGAATCCGACTGCAAGAAAAACAACTGCAACCACAACCAGTGTGAGGGTGGATTTCTTTATCACCACGGTTTCTTCTTTCTTTTCCTCGGCCATTTTAATCTACGATATATTCAATGCCAGTGTTTTTAAACCTTACACTGAAGTTTTGATTGTATCTTTATTACTTCTTTGCAGAACTATAGTCATGAGGCTCTGGGAAATGGACTTTCTCCGCGGCGTTTCCCTTGTACTCATGGTATTCTTCAATTATTCGGTCACGCTTGAATATTTCAGGATATTTGACATCAGCGATGCGTGGATGTATGACTGGCTGTTTCCGCGCCTGATAGCGTCGTCTTTCATCCTTGTCGCGGGTGTTTCGCTCTGGCTTAGCTGGTCGAGGAGGCCGTCGTGCAAAAGACTCGCGTTCCGCGGGGCAAAAATATTCGGATACGGGATTCTGGTCACCGCGATTACATGGCTCTTCTTCCCTTCGTACGTCATTTTATTCGGCATCCTCCACCTCATAGGTCTTTCTATAGTCCTTTCCATGCCGTTCCTGAAGCGCATAAATCTTGTTTTGCCCGCAATCGCGGTGACACTGATTTCGGGCATTTATTTCGGGCTTCAGTCTTTCGGGTTCTCCGGGGGTTTCTGGCTGTTTCCCCAGTACTTCCAGACCTTTGACTATTTTCCGCTGCTGCCGTGGTTCGGCGTGTTCCTTCTTGGCGTCTTCATCGGCAGCAATCTGTATGGGGAAGGAAAAAGGAAGTATTCGATAAGGGAAGCGCCCCCCGCGGCGAAGTCCTTCATGCTTCTCGGAAGGCGCTCGCTTTTCATCTACCTCATCCACCAGCCCGCTCTTCTTGCAGTCCTCTATTTGTCGGGCTTCATCTGAACCTGTTCAGGTGGTATGCAAATAAATTCATGACCAGCAGCGATGCGATGAAGAAGTCAAGTCTTGTGTAAGAAAGAACTGCTGCCAGAATGGCTGTTGCCGCGCCGAACATCGCCTGCCCTTTCCTTGCTGAAGGCGTCGTCACGGGCTCTATAATCATGATAAGGGCGAAGAACAGTGCAGCGTAGTCAAGAAGGAGCGCGCTGCCCCTGGCTGCCGACAGGATGTAGTAGACCACGAGGAAAGCGGCAGCGTTGTAGTATCTCCTCGTCTTGTAGACGGCTATTATTCCGAACGGTATCACGAGAGCGGAAACAGCCCACCACGATGCGAAGGCGCCTGTCAGCGTTGCAATGAGGAGCCCCAGCGCGGCCGGGTTGAAGACGTTCCTGCCCCTGAATTTTATGACATGCTTCAGTACGATGGCTATGGCAGGAATTCCGAGGGCAAATACTATGTTCTGGGGCGCGAGCAGGGCCGCTATTATGAGGCCTGTTATGAGGCCGAGCCACGGAAATTCCAATCTTTTCTGTCTGATTTTATATATTACGGCATCAAGAACAACGGCAACGGCCGGCGCAGCTATAATCTGCAGCAGTTTTTCCGGCGAAGGCGATATGGTATATGAATATGCAAGCGTGAGGATGAGGAAGACAGAAACCCAGTGTTCTGTTGTTATTTTATTGAGCATCACCTGACCACCAATGTCCCCTTCATGCTGTCATGCCCGGAGCCGCACAGGACATTGCAGAAGAACGTGAACGTGCCTTTCTTGTCGGCGGTGAACTGCACTACAGCCTCTTTGCCGGGCTCGAGCTTCTGCGAAACGCCGAAGTCCGGCAGCGCAAACCCATGGTCGACGTCTATGCTCTTTATCTTCAGTATTACAACATCGCCCTGCTCTACCTCTATGGTGCCGGGCTCGAATGTGAACTGTTTTGCAACGACGTCGAACTGCTTGGTGGCGATAGTGGCAACCGATGTGCCGGTTGTGAACGTGACTGTCTTCACCGCGCCTTCGTAGGATGAGTGGTCGCTTCTGTGAAGCTCCGTCCTTATAGTATGCACGCCCGGTGCCACGTTAGAGAAAGTGAATGAAGTTCCTGCTCCTCTCTGCTCATTTGCGCCGTCAATGTATACATGGAAATGCCCCTCTCCTTCCTTCACCTCGGCTCCAGCCGGAACAAGCTTCATGTCGGTGGAGAGCTCCACGTTTACCGTGCTGCCCTGCACGCTCTGGCCGTCCGAAGGCGATATTATGGAAAGCGTGTATGAAGGGAGTTGGGAAGTGCATCCTGCGATAAGTATCGGCAATACCATAAGAAGTGCATAGTTTTTCACGTCGATGACCCCGAAGAGTTAAGCTATAGTTTGGACAAATCCGTTTATAAATGTAATACATAATTAATTTTGGTGGTTATATGCACAGCGTTTCCATTTACACGACGACTACATGCCATTTCTGCAAGCTCGCGAAGGAATTCTTCAGCCAAAACGGCGTGAAGTACAAGGAAATCAATGTAGAGGACAACGAGAAGGCGCAGGAAGAGATGATAGAGAAGAGCGGCCAGATGGGCGTGCCGGTTATCGATATAGACGGAAAAATCATAGCCGGCTTCGATAGGGGAGCTATAAAGAAGGCGCTTGGGCTTTGATTCTCTCGTCCTCCCCGCTGGGATGGCAGTTCATGAAGTAACTGCACGACTTGGGGCAGTACGAAGCGAGGCCGGGGTCGTTCGCATCCCCGATTATTTTCATCTTCCTGTCGCGCTCCCCGAGGAACTCCGTTCTTGCCGCGTCATCTATAACGTAGAGCTTCTTCTCTATGTACGGGACGCCCTTGCCGCTGATGAACTGCGGGTAGATTATGCAGCCGATGTCCACCGGCCTGTTGAATTCGCTTTCGTAAGCCATGGCATATCCGGTGATCGTTATGCTGTGGAATGGCTGCGGCTTGCCCGTCTTGATGTCCATCATGACGGTCTGAGGCACGTGCAGGGCGTCTACTGAAAGCTGCCTGCTGAGCCCTATCCGCGAGCCGTCCAGCCTCTGCTCGACGCTGACCGGTATCGCCTTCGCAACCAGGGCGTCCGGCTCTATCCTCATGAATTTTGAGATGACCATGTCAACCGACGCCGCGAGCTGGACGGCCTGGTAGTTCCACATCTTGCGCATGTTGTCCTTTATCTCGTTTATGTCGCTCACCCTCAGGAGGCTCATGACGTCGCTCCTGTGGCCCTCGAATATCCCGTCTATGGTGCCCTCGCGCAGTTCCATGAGGTGGCTCAGGATGTCGAACCCGGCCATCGCCCCGTTGTTGTATATGTATTTCTTTGCGAGAGGTATGATTTCCGCCATTATCTCGTGGTACAGGTTTCCCTGGAGAAGGGGCTTCGTTTTTTTTGCCGCCGCCTTTTTGACGTATTTCCACCACACGTCCCTTCCGGAGTCGCAATATTTTCCGGCGACTACGTACTGGGGGAGATAGAGGTTTTTTTCCGGTCTCAGGGCGTCCGACCAGCCGCGCAGGCTGTCTCTCACTTTTATTCTTTCCTGAAGCACGTTCCCGAAGAACTGCTCCAGAGGCTCGCCGAATATTATGTACATAGAATTAGTATTCCGCAAAACGACTTAAGATTCAGCGCTCCCTGAACTCGAGCTCGATGCCGCCTATGTATTTCGCAAGGAAATTGTATATGACGGCTGAAACTGCGCCCATGACGAAGCCCAGCGCTCCGTAGATGAACGGCATCATCAGGGCAATAATAATTCCTGCACCATATGGAATGCCTGGGTACAGCAAAGAGCTGAAAAATATCGTTACTATGCCAAGCACAAGCCCGGCAATGAACATTATTACGGCATAAATTTTGGCAGTTGACATGACGCCTATCCTTGTCATCACGAACTTTTTTGGCTTTTTCACTGAATATAGATGCTTTTTCATGGATATAAAAGACTTTTCATCAAAGTGAAAATGGAGGAACAAAAAATGACAATACCACAAGGAATACAAAAGGTTAGCGACACTGTATGGGAGATACCTGCATCCTTCAAGAAAGGGATGCGCGTGCCCGGGCGAATATTCGGCACCCAAAGCATAGTCGAACAGATGGACACGCAGGTATACGACCAGCTCACGAATGTCGCAACGCTTCCAGGCATCATAAGCCACGCCTATTGCATGCCCGATGGACACTCAGGGTATGGATTTCCGATAGGCGGCGTTGCGGCGATGGACTTGGAAGAAGGGGTAATTTCGCCAGGCGGGATTGGTTTTGATATTAATTGCGTTTCAGGCGACACAAAAATCCTGACAAAATATGGGTATTTCAAGAAGATCATGGATTTTGAAAGGGAAGCTTCTTTGGATGCAATTTCCTGTATGGACATTGAGACCTTTGGCAAGCACAAAGCTTCTGCAGCCATCTTCTTGAAGAAAAAGGCAGATAAAGGGGTACTTAAGATAACCACGGCAACCGGACAGGAAATTATTCTCACAGAAGACCATCCGCTTTACAATGGAACGTGTTTTTTGAATGCAGGAACCCTAAAGACGGGGGATACGCTTGTTATTCATCCGTTTGATGGTGTGGAATATGAAGAGCCTTCTGGTGATGTTATACTTACAGAAAAAGATATTATTTCAATTGTTGGCGAACGGAGTGATATTATCGATGCATTGAAAAAACGAGATTTATTGCCTCTTCGTTTGAATTCAAGGCACACCCCTCTCCTTGCAAAACTTGTCGGTTTTCTTACTGGGGATGGATGGATAGGAAAATACCATAACAAAAAGAAGAAACAAAATGTGTGGTCTAGCAGAGTAATAGGGAAAATGGAAGACTTGGAAGAAGTGATGGGTGATGTAAGGTCTTTGGGTTATAAGACAAGTCATATAAGCTGCAAAGAATACAACAGTTCTGTATCTGAAATTGGTGGAATAAAAAGAGAGATAAAAGGAATTTCCCGCCAGCTTCATATAATGAACCAATCATTCGCGGTTTTAATGAAAGCACTCGGTGTTCCAGAAGGCAATAAATCACGCAACCCGACACTTGTTCCAGAATGGGTGAAGAAATCACCTCTTTGGATAAAGCGTTTATATCTTGCAGGTTTATTTGGGGCAGAACTGACCATTCCATACCAGAGAAAAGGCGAGCAGTTTGGGTTCACAGAACCTTCTTTCAGCCAGAATAAAATTGAATCTATGGAAAAGGATAATAAGCAATTTCTTTCTGATATTATCAGACTACTTTCTGAATTTGGAATAAAAATAAATAAAATCTACAAACAGAAAGGCGTGGTCAATTCCTATGGGGAAAATACATATAAGATGAGTATTCGTATATCAGCAAATATTGATAATTTGATTAATTTGTGGTCTAAAGTGGGGTATGAATATTGCAAGGAACGAAAAGAGAAATCTATGCATGCTATTGCTTTCCTCAGGAAAAAGAAAAGATTATTGGAAAAAATTCGTACATTTACTCTTGAAGCAAGAAAATCTTCTGAAAATGGTATATCGAGAGATGGTATAATGTCTAAAGCCATAAAAGAGGGTTTGAATGCAGCGACTATATATTCTCAATTGGTCCGAGGTTCAACAGAAGTACGGACACCGCAGAATTTCCAGACATTTCAAGAATTTGTAGGAATACATGGTATTCCAAATTCAGAATTTGTGAAAGACATAATTGAGAGCATAGAAGAAATTCCGTTTGATGAAGACGTATACGATTTTGTGATGGACGATGAAAATCATAACTTTATTGCAAATGGTATAGTTTCTCATAATTGCGGGATGCGCCTTCTCAGAACAAATTTTACTTATGAAGACGTCAAGCCGAAACTGAAGGAGCTTGTTGATCTTCTTTTCCAGAGAGTCCCGGCAGGAGTCGGCAGCGAGGGCTTCGTGAAGCTGAATGCCCAGAAGTTCCGCGAAGCCATAATGGGCGGCGCAAAGTGGTGCGTTGAGCAGGGCTACGGCTGGGAGAAGGACCTGGAGATGATTGAAGAGGATGGCTGCATGAAGGGCGCTGATGAGTCAAAAGTCAGCGACCGCGCAGTAAAGCGCGGGCTGAACCAGATCGGAACTTTAGGCTCCGGCAACCATTATCTAGAGGTACAAGTCGTCAGGGAAGAGAACATAATTGACAGGGAAATAGCCGAAAAGATGGGAATATTTCCCGGACAGATTGTTGTCATGTTTCACTGCGGCTCGCGCGGCTTCGGCCACCAGGTCGCTACTGATTATCTTCAGACATTTCTCAACGTGATGGAAAGCAAGTATAAAATCAGGATACTTGATAAGGAGCTTGCATGCGCGCCTTTTTCCAGCAAAGAAGGCCAGGATTATTTCAAGGCGATGCAGTGCGGCATAAACATGTCTTTTGCAAACCGCCAGGTCATTCTCCACAGGATACGCGAATGCTTCTCGAAAGTATTCAGCAGGCCGGCTGAGAGCATGGAAATGGAGATGATATACGACGTCGCCCAAAAGGCGCGACGCGCGCATTCGGCCCCGGCAGGGAGGAAGTGCCCCATAAATACCGCTCTTTCGGCCAGCCCGTCATAATAGGCGGCTCGATGGAAACGGGTTCTTATCTGCTTGTCGGAACCGACGGCGCAATGAAGAACACGTTCGGCACCACGGCCCACGGCTCCGGCCGCACGATGTCCCGCACGGAAGCGAAGCGCAGGTTCCGCGGAGACCAGTTGCAGAAGGACATGCTGAAGCGCGGCATATACGTCCGCAGCACGTCGATGCCCGGGCTCGCAGAGGAAGCCGGGGGTGCTTACAAGGACATTGACGAAGTGATAGACGCCACCCATCGCGCAGGCATATCGAAGCGCGTAGTGAAGCTGATACCTATAGGCAACGTGAAGGGATAGTGGGACAGGGTAGGAACAAAAACTTAAATATCATGGGAAGGCATAGGGTAAGGGAGGAGCGGGATGGCGGCAACTGCAGGTGGCGATACGACCCGGAAACGCCTGCGATAGTGATTTTCAATCCTCCTGACAGTTATCATGTCAGCGGTGCAATACTGGAAGCATATTTTCTGTATAGAGAATGAAAGGCTGGTTGAAAGGCTTATAACATCTTTTGAACTATAGACTTCTTATGAAAACTCCGATTTCAATCATTACCGGCTACCTGGGCAGCGGCAAGACCACGCTTCTGCGCCGCATCCTTTCCGAGAGCGACCGCCGCATCGCCGTCATAATGAACGAGTTCGGCGAAGTCGGCATAGACGGCGAAATCATAAAGGGCAAGAATGTTGACATGGTCGAGCTTTCAGGCGGGTGCGTGTGCTGCTCCCTGACGGGCGAATTCGAGGCCGCAGTGAAGGAAGTGATAGAAAAAGTGAAGCCCGAGCATATAATAGTCGAGACCACGGGCGTCGCCGAGCCTGACGCCATCGTCGTTGACATAGAGGAGAACATAGAAGGCGTCAGGCTAGACTCCATAATAACCGTGGCGGATGCCGATTCCATGGTGAAGTATCCCAGCATCGGATATACAGGCCGCGTCCAGCTGGAGATGGCCGACATCATTCTTGTGAACAAGACTGACGTTGTTGATGAAAAACGCCTGGAAGAAGTCGAGGCGAAGATAGAAGAATTGAACAAGAAGGCTGTCAAAGTCAGGACTGTGAAGTGCAACGCCGACACAGAACTACTGTTCGGCATATATTCCGAGAAGCACATCGACATGCATCCCCACAGCCATCTGGAAGAAGACAGGATGGAGTTTTTTTCTGTTGAAGCCGGCAAACTTGACATGGAGAAATTTGTTTCCGCCGTCAAGGCGCTGCCGGAAAATGTCTACAGGGCGAAGGGGTTTGTCGTGTGCGACACTTCGTACATCTTCAATTATGTCGCCGGAAGGTACGACATGGAGGAGTTTCCGGCTGAAAAAACGAAACTGGTTTTCATAGGGAAGGGAGTCAAAAGCGTGGAAAAGGAAATATCCGAAGCAGTGAGGAAGTGTGTTATTTAGCTTCCAGAAAGCCAATGCTTGCCAAGTATTCCGCAACCTGAACCATGCCCTTTGCCGCGCCCTTTACGACGTTGTTGGACAAAACCTGGTATTTTAACCCGTGGGGCGTTTCTTGGATTCTGCCTACTGCAACTGACATGCCGCCTCCGATATAT
>JACPJX010000005.1 GCA_016187365.1 Candidatus Aenigmatarchaeota archaeon
GCTGCATAAGCCATCGAAGCGGATATCAGGACAAGAATTATATATATTAACCTCACTAACCACACCTGCTTCTATGATGAGAATATGGCTGGCTGTGGTATATATATTTTTTAGGGATGTCTTCTGTCGCTTTCAGCCTGAACTGCCATGCCATGTTGGGTGACTGCACAGCCCACGGCAAGACGCGCAAGGAAAAGATGGAAGAATTCGTCCAGAAGCACAGGAAATTCTTCGAGAAATTCGGTGAAAACATCTAGTTGTCGCCTCCAATAATTTTCCTAAATTCTATATAATTTATTGCCTTATCATAGTTCAAATTTGTCTGCATACGGATTTTTCTCAGTGGTGATAATTTTAAATATTTCAGAAGTTCTATGCATTTATGGAAATAGACAAAACCCGGAAGGAAAAGCTGGAAAAATTCTTCCGTGAAAACCGAAAATTCTTTGAAAAAATGGCTAAGCATGTTTAGATTCCTCTATCATTTTTCTGAACTCTATATAACTTATTATTCTGTCATAAATTTTTGTTTCCCTTGACTTTCTTATGATGTCTTTGTCCCCTGAAATAAAGTAAGAATTTTCTTTCATGGCTATGAATATGTGCATGAAATTAAACATGGTTCGCAACCTTATTTTTACCCTGCCGACTATTTCATCAATTGTGCCGTCAAATTCAAATCTTTGAAGATACTTGCAGTCCAGAGAACTGATAAATTTGCTCCATACAGGCGTTATATCAGCATATTCCATCCCGAAAGAAGAAACGAGCTCCCTTGTAACTTCGGCTTTTGTTATGAATGAGGTGACAAATTCTATTCTATCTTTATTTGCGAGCATGAATCCATATTTTTTTGGCAAAAGCCTTTCCTCCTTCTTTTTCACCGCCTTTGCATGATTAATAAAAACATCCAAAATCATGTTCGTGTCCAGATAGACTTTGATTTTATCAGCCATTATATAACCTCTTTGTAATCTCTTTGTGCGTGCCGTTTATCGCAACAGTCATGGAGTCCGTCAGCCTCCCCTGGAAATTGAGTATGGTGGGTATTGCTGCGTAGGCGATGCCTGAAACTATCAGAAACATCACAACAATGATTGATTTACTCATATACATCACTTATCGGGCATCTTCAACTCATTCGCATAGTTCTCCGCCATCATAAGGGCTTTATCCATAGTTAGCCCTCCACATTATATCGACAAATCTTTCCGCATTTTTCAGGCACACATGATTTTTTGCGGCTTCCACAACAAGGTGGTCCTTTTTCAGGAATCTTTCCAGGAATTTTTTTTCGCTCATTTCGAATGCCTGGACTGCCTTGCCTGTTTCTTTTTCAAATGCGTCAAAATCATTCTTTCTGCCGTTTATTACGATAATGTCTATGTCGCTGTCTTTCCGCTCAGAGCCTTTTGCATACGACCCGAAAAGCAGGATGACGGATGAAGAGTCCGCATAGTGCACCAGCCTTGATAACACAGGGCTTTTTTCGCAGATATCAAGCTTTTTCCTGTTCTCGGCATTCTGCAGCAAGATTTTTGCCTTTGAGCTCTTGCTGTTTATAAAATAGAGCTTGTTGCGCCCCTCGGTCTCGGAATCCACCACTCTTGAGTCTTCCATTTTCTTCAGCGTTTCCGACACGGTTTGCCTGTTCATGTCTACCATCCTTGCTATCTGCCTCACGTGCAGCTTTGCGCCATAATTCCCCAGGAATGCCGAGAGTATTATGTCAATTTTCTCTGACATATGTCAATATTCCCTGTCATCATATTTAAAGCTTACACAACCCTCTTCACCTGGAGCTCCACGAAGTCCTTCGCCGCCTGCAATGTAAAGAGGGCCTCGTACTGCATGCCTGATGCGGAGTTGACGAACGCGCGTATGCCCTTCGAGTCCGCGTCCGTCGTCTGCGTGAGCTCTGTGTATCCGGTGCCGTATGACGTGTTCACCTGGTCGTTCACGAATATGCCGCTTGCCGGCGTTATGTTCATCCTCGTGCGGACGTTCTTTATCTGCGTTATGAAAGTGGTCGTGTTTATCGCCGCATAATTTGTCGGGCTGCCTGTCTTCTGCACCGCAAATATTATGGCGGCGTTCTCAAGCACGAGGTCGGTGTCGCCGTCGCCCTCGATGTCGCTCTCGTAAGAAGTTATCTTCGCCCCGCCTGTTATCAGTATGTTGCCTTCCTCCACCGTTATGCCTGACTCCAGAAGGTCAATATCGTCTATCCTCACCCTTATCTTGTCGTCCTTGCCGCTCACCGTCATCTTCCCGCCGCGCAGGTTGACGTTTATGCTGCGCTTCGAGCCCGGCGCCTCCAGCATGATCTCGTTTATCGTCGCGTCAAGGCTCGTCAGCGTCTGCCTCGCGTCGTTGAACGCCTGCGTAGTCTTCCCCTCATCTATCAGGGGGTTTATCGTGTTGACTACTATTATCGTCGACGCTATTATTATCGCGACGCTCAGCGCGCCGGCTATCAGGTCGCCTTTTGAGCTTGCCTCAAAAGGCTTGAGGAGAAATTCTTTTCTCTTCGTGTCTTTCTGACGCCGTTTGAAAGGCATCCAGAGGGATTTACCCCTTCTGGTGTCTTTCATTCTATGCCGTGTTTTCGCTTTCATATGAATCATATGATGTCGATTATTAACTGCCTATCGTCGCTCTCGTTCCTTTCTATCACGAGGGTGAACGAGCCCGTCCTCTCATAGTCGCCCCTTATGTCTATGCCCGGGTATTCAAGCACGAGTTCTATGGCGCCAACCCCTTCGTTGGTGGATATGAACGGCTGCAGCGGGTGCGACAGGGACTTCGTTCCTATCAAACTGCACGCGCTTCCTACAACCGGTATGGCAAACCTGTTTCCTTCCTGCGTCTCGCTGATGGCGATGCTGCCCGCGCTGACGTTTATGTAGTCGAGCTGCGAGCCTGTCTGGACTATCCCGAACGCGTTGCTCCCGTCCTCTATGCACGCATAAGGCGCGCTCGCGTTGCCGGCGCCGTAGAAGCCTGCGCCGCTGTTGCTTCCGGCGTATACCGCGTCGCCCGGGGAGCCGTTTATGTTGAATGCCAGCTTGAACGATATCCTGCTGCAGAACGCCAGGGCGTCTGTCGTGAACGTCGAGGAAGTGGAGTTGGTGTCCGCATAGCACGAGTCGCCGGCGATTCCGCCGAGGAATGTGTGGGGCCCGCCGCTGTAGTCGCACGCCGGCGTCAGCTGCACCCTGCAGTGCCCGGTGCTGTTGGTGATGCACGACATCTTGTTGAAGGCCCCGACGTTCTGGACGTATACGGAGGCGTTTCTGCCGGCTACCGGCGTCCCGTTGTACGGGTCGTAAATCCTGAATGTCAGGTTTATGGTGCTGTAGGTGCTGATGGTCTTGTTGGCTCCCTCGGCCACGGTTATGTTGGACTGCGGCACCACGGCTTTCGCCACCGAGAAGTTCAGCACCCCGGTCTCATTGCTCAGGGAGCCGTCTGATGCCGTGAACTTGAAGTACTTCGTGCTTATGTCGCTGCATGCGTAGTTGCTTATGCTGAAGTTGAACTTCGTGTAGCCGCTGCATGTATTGCATGTGGCCGTGCCCCGCAGCGTGAAGCTTGAGTTGTCGTTCGAGGTGTAGAAGGACACCGTCACGGTGTCGTTGTCCACATCCTTCGTCAGGACCGTGAAATTGACCGGCTGGTTCCAGTTGCTCCCCGTCACCGTCTGGTTGAGGACGTTCGGGGCGTTCACGCTGAGAGCCAGCGTGGAGATGAAGCCTGCAGTCATCGAGAAGCTCGAGGAGTTCAGGGTTCCGGATACGCTGTTGAGGGAGCTCTGCATGTTGTACGAGGAGCTGTTCCGGCTGCCGCCCGAGCTGTCGGCGGTGTCGGACGTTATCTTGAAAGATGAGCTGTTCATCTGCTGCGCGAGCGCGAAAGGCACTGCCAGCATCACCAGCATTAGAACAATGTGGATGGATTTCAAATCACTCCGCTCCTTCTCCCCTTCACCGTGTAAAGCGTTACGCCCGCCCTCTCCCGCCTTTCCGCAAGCCCCTTCGCCTCCAGGTTTTCAAGGCACTTCAGCGCCGCAGGCAGGCTTATCCCCGCTCTTTCCGAGACCTCCCCGGCGGTGAGCGAGACAGCGCTGTTTCTCAATGCTTCGATGACCATTTCTTCTGTGCTCATCGTGTCACCCTTTGTTCCCGGCCCGGTTTTAAATATCTTAATAGATAATTATTTCTTATGAAACCGGAAAAAGACGAGAAATTCTGGGCTAAATTAAAGGAATCGCAGAAAAGCCCTGCATTCCGCAGGGGTATCAGGGAATTTGTCAAGAAAACAACCTCCTGAATTTTTCATACCCGACAAATTCCGGTGTTTTATACTCCTTGAGTTTATTTGCTATCCTGTAAGATTGGAGGGATATTTCATTGAGCATTGTTCTGTTGTCTTCAGAAGCCACTATATCAAGCTCGTGCAGGGTTGCGCAGGCAACGATCATGAAATCATTTAGGATTTCTTTCTCACTTTCTTTTCCACCCAACTCTTTGTATATTTTGTAATAATCCTCTGCAAGCTGTTTTATTGCAGATGTAACAGGATAAGTGTGGAACCTGACAATCTTGTCATAAAGGCCCAGAAGCATGAGCCTTATTAATTTTTTTTCGTATCTCACCGTTTTTGATACGTTTCTTAATTCTTTCCTTACTATATCAAATCCATAAATTACGATATCCTGTCTTTTTTCAATAAGCTCCTTTATTTCGTTTTCCTCATTCCTCTCAATAATTCTCCCGTATATGTTTGTATCCAGTATAATCCTCTTCATTCAAATTTCCTCCATTTTCATGAAATCACCCGAACAGCAGGAAGGCCGAGTAGCCCAGCACCACGAGCGCGAGCGAATGCTTTATTCCTGCCTGAAGGCTGCCCTCGGCCAGCTTTCCGATGGACATGCCCGCGAAGAACCCCTGTATCACCACCAAACTCCTGAATATGTCGCTGAACGTCTGCTCGAGGTCGGACTTGCTCTCGTCGAACTTGAACGTCGGTATGAGGAAGGACGAGAGCCCTATCATCACGCCGAGGAATATGAGGTATATTACATAGCCGTTGACCATCTGCGAGTATATGCTCGAGGCGCGCTCTTTCTTTATCCTCTCCAATTCAATGAGGGACTGCGCCACCGACTTCAGCACGGTGTCTATGCTGCCGCCCGACCTGTGCGTCTCTATTATCGTCTGGACGTTCCTTTTCATCGTCCTGCTCCCGGTTTTTTCGGCGAAGTCCGTCAGCACCCTCTCGAACGTTATGCCCCACGAGATCTTGGCGCTTATCTCCTTCACGTAAGGCGTCATGACGCTGTAGTCGTTGTTCGCCGACGTCCTCATCGCCTGGGGAAGCGTCATGCCGGACGCTATGTTCTGCGCGACGTCGCCGAGGTATTTCGGGAACAGGGCCTCTATCTTCTTCACCCTCCCGTAGCTTTCGTATTTTATGAGGAGCGGTATTCCCATGACAAGTATGCCCGCCACGAGGTTTATCATGGAGAAGATTTGCGGGATTGCCGAGAACAGCATGAAGTTGACGTAGATGAGCGCGAGCCCTGCGGCTATCGAGATTATCCCGGTGTAGTTTTTCTTTACGTCTATGCTGAATCTTTTCTTCATTCTAGACCCTCGGCGACGTGTAGTGGACGAACGCGATGAACATTATGTTGAGTATGGGGATGAGCGTGTATATGCCGAGCTTGAGCGCGGTCTCTATCGGCAGCCCGAATATGCTCCCGCCCACGAGCGAGAGTATGGAAAGTATGGAGACGAAGAACAGCGGGGCGGCAATAAGGACGGCGGTGTACAGGTCGGCATAGGTCGACAGCTGCTGCAGGTATTTTTCCCTGCGCAGCCTGTAGTTGAACAGCGCCTCCTTGGCCTCGTTCTCCAGATAATACTGGAGATTGCCTCCGGTGTTCGTTATTGAAACGAAGCCGCTCAGGAACTGCCTGAACTTCTCCGACGGCGTCCTTTCGGCGACGTTCGCCACCGCCGACACCAGGTCCATGCCGAAGGTCTCGACGTTCCTCACGATGCGCTTGCACTCGTTTGCTATCTCCTCGTACTCCGGTATGTTGGATATGAGCTTGAATATGACGAAGGGCGGGACGCCCGAGGCGGCGATAGCCCCCATGTGGTTTATGACGAAGGGCGAGTTGGCCTCGATGCTGGCTTTCTTCGTCGTTAGCAGGTGGAACGGGTATGAATAATTGATGGTGAAGACAAAAAATGCGGTAGTGATGCTCGCGATGAGCGCGCTGAGCAGCGCTATCGCGGGCGGCATGCCGAAAATGATGAAGGCTGCCGTGACGAAGGCGAAGACGCCTATGAAAGAGATTATTGATATCAGCAGCATCCTGCCGAGGTATATCTCGAAGAGTATGGTCAGGTTGGACTTCACTATCTCTTCCTTCAGCGGCTTCGTGTAGGAGGAAAGGTATTTCACCCCGAGCCTGCCGAGCTTCCTTGTTGCTCCTTCCAGCATATTTCTAATTGGGGACGGCGCAATATAAATCATAGGTTTTCATAGGGTTATGTTCGTGAAGCATAACAAGAGAGAGAAAAGAATCAAGTTAACAGAGATTGTATCCAAAATAAGTATGATGGCGGATGTAGCGGTATACGTCTATGACGTATACCGCAGCTAGGGGTATTGTGAAAACACAATACCCCTCACGTCCGCCATCGTCATACGAGAATTGGATACAATCGTTAACAGAGAATGAAGTAAAGTATAAATTCTGGATATGTTATATATAGACATGCAATGGAGTACCTGGACACGCGATTTAATACTTATCCCGGGTTATTTCTCTAAGAGGAGAGAAATATGACGGAACTTATATCTATCAAGGATATGCCAAGAGAGCTAAAAATGCTTCTACTGAAGGAACTTGGTTATAACTCCGACGGGACATTTGTTCTCGAAAATGACGGAAAGAAACTTCTAGATAGGTACACAGACATACCTGTCAAAATAGATAACATGGTTATCTTTCCAGGAAGTACAATAATTCTTGATAACAACCCTCTGAGCATTTCCTCCTTTTTGGAGGAATTCGGAGATGTCATCTGATCCTATAAGAAGTGCCGTTGCAGGTTTCATGGATTGGACAGAGGATAAGGTGCGCCAGCTTGTTA
>JACPJX010000006.1 GCA_016187365.1 Candidatus Aenigmatarchaeota archaeon
AACGGGCGGTGCTTTGCCTTTCATCCAGATTCCGGTATAGCCAAAGAGCTCTGCAACAATCTGATGTAAGCCAAATTCAGGCAATGAAGAACTAGTTGCATCCATTAACTCATTTGCTCGGGCTGTGCAAGAAAGCGATTCAACAATTTCTTTCAAAGAAAGTGTATATTTAACCGCATATGCCCAGAAGTAAATAATGGAAATTGAATATTCATATCATGCGAAAACAGAAATAGCTAAAAGAGAGTTATCAAAATCCCAGATTGAAGATGTATTGAAGGGCCCTGATAAGATACTGGATGGAAAAGATGGCAGGAAGATAGCACAAAAAGTTATAGGGAAATATCTTTTGAGAGTGATATATGAAAAAGAAGGAAATGCATATAAGGTTATTACTGCATACTATTCAAAGCCTGAAAGATACGGGTGAAACAGATGGAAATTGTATACGATCCTGAAACGGACTCAATGGACATTGAATTCCAGAAAGGCAAGTATGAAGTAAGCAAAGAAATAGCCGAAGGCATAATTATTGACTACACCAAAGACGGCAAAATAATTTCAATTGAAATTCTCAATGCCTCGAAAAGGATGCCAAAAGACAGCATAAAAGGTATCTTGGTTAAACTGCCACAAAAAGCATGAAATTCTGCATTCCTTAACTCGTTTGTTCGGGCTGCGCTCAACTCTTAAGTAATTTTTAGGCATTTTATCATCATGAAGTTCGCGCACCTCCCGGACTGCCATCTCGGCTCGTGGTCTGCGCATGCTGACATGAAGGAGTATTCGCTGATTGCATTTGAAAAATCCATTGATGTGTGCATGCAGGAGAAAGTGGATTTCATCCTTCAGTGCGGCGACTTCTTCGACACGTCGATACCCGGCATAGACGTCCTGCGCCGGGCGGCGGCCGCGCTCCGGAAGTGCAAGGAGGCCGGCATAAGATTCTACGCGATAACAGGCTCGCACGACTTCTCGCCGACTGGAAAGACCATGATGTCCGTGCTTGAGGACGCCGGCCTGCTCGTGAACATAGCGAAGGGGGAGGAGCATGAGGGGAAACTAAGGTTGAAATTCACCGAAGACAAGACAGGCGCCAAACTCGCAGGGATAATCGGCAGGAAGAACTCCCTCGACATGGAATACTTCAGATGCCTAGACAGAAGCATTGAGAAAGACATAGAGCCTGACCCGGGCGGCTTCAAGATATTCGCCTTCCACGCGGCAATAAGCGAATACAAGCCCGGCAGCATGAAGGACATGCAGTCGATGCCGCTGTCGCTCCTGCCGAAAGGCTTCGACTACTACGCATCAGGACACGTGCACAAGAGGTTCGAGGGGGAATACGACGGCAGCAGGATAGTGTATCCCGGCGTCCTCTTTCCGACAAGCTTCGACGAGCTCGAGGATTACGAAAGCGGGTTCTATATAACCGAGAACGGCTCCATGAAATGGGTCGACATGCAACTGTTCGGCGTGAAGGCGGTAAGGATAAACGCCGACGGGATGGCGCCACATCAGGTTGAGGACGAGATGAAGAAAGGTTTGCGGGATGCGGCCGGGAAGCTCGTGCTCCTCAGGGTGTCGGGCACGCTGAAGAGCGGAAAGCCGTCCGACATAGACTTTAGGACTGCTGTAGAAAACGCCGCCAGGGAGGGGGCGGTCGCGCTGAAGATAAACAGGAACGCCCTGACAACAAAAGAGTTCGAGGAGGTAAAGACCCGGCGCGCGTCGTCGATAGAGGATATGGAGAGCCAGATAATAGCAGAGCATTCGGGGCAGGCGAAAATCCCGGGATTTGACAGCGCATCCCTGGCAAAGGAACTGATGCACTGCCTCATGGCCGGGAAGATGGAGGACGAGACCAACGCCGTTTTCTGGGAAAGAATCATAGGCGAGGCGAAGAAGGTGCTGAAGATATGATCCTGAAATCGCTGAGGATGCGGAACATAAGAAGCTACATAGACGAAAGGATAGACTTTCCCGAAGGCTCCACCCTCCTGTCCGGCGACATAGGCTCCGGCAAGTCCACGATACTGATGGCAATAGACTTCTCCCTTTTCGGCCTGAAGAAGGGCGAACTCCAGGGGAGCGAACTCCTCAGGCACGGGAAGAACGAGGGGTTTGTCGAGCTTTCCGTGGAATCCGGGGGGAAGGAGATAAAAATAAGAAGAACCCTCAAAAGGGGCAGGAGCATACTGCAGGACGCCGGCTCCATATCCATGGACGGCTCCGAGCACAGCATGAGCCCGGTGGAGCTCAGGGCAAAGATAATGGAGATCCTCGGCTATCCCCAGCCCGGCATATTCAGGTACACCGTCTATACGCCGCAGGAGGAGATGAAGGCAATACTTTTCAACACCGATGCGAGGCTGGATGTCATAAGAAGCGTGTTCGGCATAGACAAATATTCAAGGATAAAGGCCAATTCAAAAACCCTGCTCTCGGAAATAAGGTCCGAAAGGAGGGAGCAGGACGCGTTCGCAAGCGACATAACCGAGAAAGCTGCGCTCCTCGAGGAACAGAAAGTTGAACTTTCGGAATCGGAGGCCGGGCTCCGTTCCGCACGGGAGATGGCGGCCAGGATCGATGCAAAGCATGACGAAATAAAGAACAGGCTGGAATCCATCAGGTCCGAATACCAGGAATCTGCAAAGGCCCTTGCGGAGCTCCGCCGCAGCGAGACCGAGCTGAAGGGCATGAAGTCAAGGCATTCGAGGATTCTTTCAGACATGGCCGGCATGAAAGCAGGCATAGAAGAGACCGCGGCCGCGCTCGAGGCCCGCGGGCATGAAGACCATTCGCTGCTGAAAAAAATGGCCGCCGATGCCGAAACCAGAATGGAATACCTGGTCGCAAGAAGGTCGGCGCTTGAAAGGGAAATGCACAACCATGCCTCGATACTGGAAAGGAAGTTCTGCGCCGTCTGCGGCCAGGCCGTGAGCAACCCCGAGGACTTCCGGAGGAGGATAGAGGAAATGGACGGCGAAATCGCGGGCATCCGCAAAGAGACTGAAACATGCAGGTCGGAACTCGGGGATATCAGGAAAAAAATCATTGAAACAGTCAGGGCTGAAAGTCTCAGGAAATCCTATGAAAACGACGTGAAGCGGATGAAAGAACTGGAAGAAGAAAAAGTTTTCATAGAGGCGGCGATGCCTGAACTCGATAGCAAGGTTGCCGCCCTTGCCTCCGGAACGGATGAAATGGCGGACATAGAGGCCAGGATGAAGTCCGCTGAAAAAGAAATGCGCATGGTCCAGGGGGAGAAAATAGACGCCGAGAAATCCGTGTCCAGGCTTGAGCAGATGATTGCCGGCGCCTTGCGCACGATATCAGGCCTTGAGGCCGAAATAGCGAAAAAAGAGGCGGCCAGACTCAAATCCATGAGGCTTTCGGAAATCGATGCATGGATAGACTCCCATTTCGTGCCGCTTGCCGACACGATAGAGAAGAATGTCCTTGCCAGCATACAGATGGAATTCGACGGGTTTTTCCAGAACTGGTTCAGCCTTCTCATGGGAGACCAGCTGGGTGTAAGGATAGACGACAGGTTCACCCCCCTGATAGAACAGAACGGATATGAAACAGACTACGCGAGCCTGTCCGGCGGGGAAAAGACGTCAGTCGCGCTTGCGTACAGGCTGGCGCTGAACAAGACGATAAACGTGCTTTCCGCCGGGATAAAGACAAAGGACATAATAATACTCGACGAGCCCACCGACGGATTCAGCACAGAGCAGCTGGACAGGATACGCGACGTCATAAGCCAGCTCGGCCTGCGGCAGATAATAATAGTCTCCCACGAGCCCAAGATAGACACCTTCGTCGACAACGTGATAAGAATCTACAAGGAGAACCACGTGTCAAAGGTCGCCTACTGACGCTCCCCGAGGACTTCCCTTGCCTTCTGCCTGACGGCGCCTTTTATCTGATCGGGATTGTCGAAATCATTGGCGGGTATTCCGTGGTATACATACCCCGGTATATTTTCAGACCTTTCCGCGGCCTCGTCTCCGGTGTGCACGACGTCTATGACGTCTCCGCCTACAATAGCGTCGACCTGATAATGCCTGTCACCGGCTCCTTTGACGTATTTTTTCCATCCAAAATCCGCGCCTGAATTGTCGAGAAGGCGGAAAAGCTCCGCCTCGCCGTCCTCGACCGACGCGCCAGCCGGGCTTCTTCGCGCGGGCATTCCTTCGTGTTCAGGCTCCCTTTCGTAAGGTAATGGCACAGGAACAGGCACTGGCACAGGGACTATTCTTTCCCTGTAAGGATAGACAGGAAATGCCCACCCAAATGGGACAGGCCTCTCATGGTATCCCAGATTTATGCTGAATCTTCCAGAATAAAAATGCCCTTCAAAATATGTGCCCCTGTAAGGCACACCGTCATCTATGAAAACCATGGGCCCATAAAAGCTGCGGGGTATGAAACTGCAGTTTGTCCACCCGGCACTTGTATGGATTCTGAACTGGTGGCCTGCTTCGGCCCCTGGAGCCAGCACCAGCAGCGCGGCCGCGGCATATCCTGACAGTTTTCCCATTGTTATATTGGTGTGCGAAACCTTAAAAAATGTCACTTCGGAGTGATTATTTCTTCACATTCATCTTCTGCTTGCAGGCGAAGCAGACGCTCCCCTTTGTCTTGTCAACAAGCCGTATCTTTTTGCACTGGGAGCACCGAGAAATAGAGAGCTTCATCATTGATTTATTATTGCATGCTGTTTGATATAAAGTTTTAATTTTTGCTAAACTTTCCTTTTTTCGTACTTCTTGTCCTTCAGGATTTCCTCGGCTTTCCTGAGCCCGGATTTCGCGAAATTCATCATGCGCCCCCTCTCGAACCTGGAAACGTTCTGCTCCTCAAGTATCACGATGTTCGGCTCTATCTGGTCCAGGACGGACAAAACGGCACTCCTTTTCTGCCTGTCGCGGGTCTTGTCCGCCTTTTCCCGCAGTTTGTCGTATTTCCTCCTCAACTTGTACACCTTGCGCCGGGTGCTGAACAGGAAGGCGACAGGCCCGACAATTCTTCCGAGAACCATGATATTATTTGGCGAGGTTTAATATAACGCTTTCTATAATATTCTTATGGGCAGGATAGGGATAGATGAGTCCGGCAAGGGCGACTACTTCGGATACCTGGTGGTGGCAGGAGCCTACGCCGACCAGAAGAACGAGAGCATCCTCAAAGGCATGGGGGTGAGGGACTCGAAACTCGTTTCGGATGCCGGATGCCTGAAACTCGCGGCGAAGATAAAGAAGATATGCGCGCACGAAATAGTGAAGATTTCCCCGGAAAAGTACAACATGCTGTATGAAAAATTCGGGAACCTCAACAGGATGCTGGCATGGGGGCATGCGAAGGTCATAGACAACATGACAAAAAAAGTCGGGTGCAGGGACGTCATATCCGACAAGTTCTCGGAGAAAAACCACATAGAAGAGTTCCTCCGTCAGATGGCAAAAAAGAACAAGGCGCTTGAAAAAATAAAACTCGCGGAGAGGGCGCATGCCGAAAGCGACATCGCCGTCGCCGCCGCGTCGATACTCGCAAGGGCCGAATACCTCAAAACCCTTCGCCTGCTTTCAAGGACTATAGGATACAGCCTGCCGAAGGGCTCCGCCCACGTAAGGCAGGCCATTGACGACGTCGTCAGGATGCACGGCGATGACATCCTGCAGCACGTGGCGAAGACGCACTTCAATGTGCAAATCGGTGGGAAAAATCGGGGAACATGAGGATTTATAGGCTTCTTCGATGCATGAATGATGGGGCGGATAAAGGTCCTGATGGACCCTGAGCAGAGGGAAAGATATGTTTCCGAACTTTTTTCCCTTGAAGGATGGGAAGGCGTGACAGAAGACCCAAACGCCGCTTATTGCCCTATATCCCTCACATCGACTCCGCAAAAAATAAAGCCTTACCTGAAGATGCGCCAGGAGATGCTGAAAGGAGTTCTGAGAAGGTCGGGCATCACCCCGTATGATCCAAGCGATTCAAGGGCATACAGCCCGGACTTCAACAGAGATGCCGAGCCCGATGAAGTGTATGATTTTGATTCCAGAAAAGTGGCGGAAGCCAGATACTTCACCGGGCATCTGATTTTGCCCACGATGGGCGTCGGCGCCGAGATGGAAAAAGCCAGAACTTTGAATAAGATAGTTGTCGCCCTCATGGATTCGGACATAAGAATAAGCCGTATGCTGCCGAGCAGGGTAATATATCTTCAGTATGAAAACTTCACCGACCAGTCCGACGAATTCGTCCCTGTTTTCGATATGCTGAGAGAATTCGATCCCGGCATGGGCCTTGACGACCGGAGACCGGTCCTGCTCGGGTTCGAAAGAGATTCCAGAAGGGTAGTGGACCTTGCGGAAGAGGTTTACAGGGAGTTTCCGGAACTGAAATTCATTTACGACCCCGAAACGCCGCTACTGGAATTGAATTGCACAGACATGAAACTCATGTACGGAAGCCTGACGGCAAGAGTGCTGCATCCGGATTAGGTCACTTCCGTATCTTGTCCTTGCACGGGTTGCATATGTTGCCCGCGTTGGACTTCTCCAGGGCGCCCTCGCATATTATGCACCTTCTGGAAGCCGCCTTTTCCCTCGGAACTGCCATGAATATCACGTATCTCTTGTGCAAGAAAAGTAATAAACCAATTTTCCTGAAAAAGAGCTTCGTTCTTTGAAGATTTGAGCATCACAGAAAAATTACGCCGGGAAGGTTCCGAAGATTTAAATGTTTCATCGGATACTTATAATAGTATATCCTGCTAAAAGAGGTGCAAAGATGTTCAACAAGATTTTCAGCAAAAAGAAGGAAGAAGAGCCGAAGATAGAGGAATTCACCGAGGTCCCCCAGGAGGAGGAGGGCAAGAAGGTGAACATCATGATAGAGAAGCTCGAGGGCCTGGTGGACACCGACCCGATAATAAAGAAGGTCAAGGAAGGCAACATAGTGCTTGCCCACATAAAGAACCTGCGAGAGAACAACATGGAAGAGCTGAAGCAGAGCATCGGCAAGATACGGACATACACTGCCAACATGAAAGGCGACGTCGTCGGCGTCGGCGACGAGTGGCTTGTCGTGGCCCCGCCGAGCGTGGAGATAAAGAGGAACTGACAAAAAACCTTTAAAAACCGCCTCCTGCATGTATAATTATCTATAATGCAAAAGGGGTGTGAAAATGGCAGCGAAAAAAGCAGCTTTCGGCGGATACAAGATTTCTTTCAAGGGCAGGTCCGAGACCGTTGAGGACGTTTTCGGAAGAGGCGACCTTGCGCCAAGCGAGATGACGAAGAAGCTCTGGGCTTACGTCAAGTCTAAGAAGCTCGCAGGCAAATAAGTTATTGATTTTTTTCTTCTTTTTGTTTCTCTATCTATAAATACTAGAAGCGGTCATATCATTCTTATCATAAGAATGGAGGCGGTTTCATGGGACTGGTAGTGGTGTCCGGAATTAAGGAAGTAATAAAGAAGCACGAGATGAACTGCGGCGGCGATTTCTGCGATGCCCTGGACAAGAAGGTCGAGCAGATGGTGGCGGACGCGGTCGGAAGGGCGAAATCCAACGACAGGAAGACCGTAAGGCCGGGCGACCTCTGAATTTTCCTTTTTCACTATTAGGATTCTTATGAATGTTCTTCTGACGACCATACATGACCCTGAAGGCAGGTTTGCGCAACTTCCGGGAACAGAGAATGCCGTGAAAAATGCCGTGTCGAACTATTCGGCGGCCGTTGCCAGCGTGACGGAAGCGACAGCGGCGCGCACAAAAAAACTCGTCTCGAGGCACTTCGAGTGCACATATTCCGGCACAGGGACCCAGGGCCATCACATAACAAGACTGATGAAAGACGCTGTTGGAGAAAGCTTCCACTACTGCGACTTCGACAGGCTTGTCCACTGGCAGACGAGATACCCCAGAGAACTGGAGAAGACGGCCGGCCGCAGGATGAAAGGATTTGTCCTCATATGCAGGACGAAGCGCGCCTTCGGGACGCACCCTGAAACGCAGAAGGACACAGAAACCGTCATGAACATGATAGCGTCGGAATACATCGGCAGAAAAATAGACATCGGGAGCGGAACCTTCGGCCTCGACCGGAGAACGTGCGAACTTTTCTCGAAGATAAAAGGCGACGTTTCAGGCGTCAGGTTCCTCGCGCACTTCCTCGTATGCATAAAGAAGAACAGGATACCGTTCTCCTGCATGATGTCGGAGGGCGTGGAATGGGAGACGCCCGACATCCACCGGAAGGAAATAAAGGCGCTCGGCTACAAGAAATGGCTCTCGCAGTTCCAGAGCCACGGCGAGTGGCGCCGCAGGGTCGAGATGCTCAGGCAGGTTGCTGAAGTGCTGACAAAAAATTAAAGCTTTTCTCTCAATTATATTTTATGCGTTTACGAAACTATACAGACAACGATTTCTTGCGGCTACAAAGCCTTCTGAAAAAATGCGGCATTTATGGTGAAATATACGACACAGAAGAATCTTTGAGAAAGAAAATAAAGCACGATCCCGAATCAATAATAGTTGCAGAAGAAGGCGGAAAAATAATTGGGTGTGTCTTTATCATTTATGACCCATGGAGTTCATTTATATACCGGCTTGGCGTTTTGCCCAAATATAGAAGAAAAGGATTAGGCACGAAATTAATGGAAGAAGCGGAAAGAATACTAAAGGAAAGGGGCACTAATCCGATAACTTTGTTTGTTCGTGAAGACAACGGAGAAGTTATAGATTTCTACAAGAAAAGGGGCTGGAAACTGGGAGATAAAATATTTGACATGGAAAAATGATATTTCTTAAGCCCTTGCTCCAATATCTGAGAATGTTCCCGTTCTCCGAGGCGAGGCCGGTGCAGAAGGACTTCATCTCGGACGTGAAGGAGTGCATCAGGAACGGAAGGCACCTCATAGCGAACGCGCCGACCGGCCTCGGGAAGACGGCTGCGACGATATCGGCGTGCCTTGAGTACGGGCTTGAGAATGGAAAAACCGTGTTTTTCCTGACGCCGAAGCACTCCCAGCACCAGATAGCGATAGACACGCTCAGGCTGATAAAGAATAAATTCCCGGACAGGAAGTTCACCGCTACCGATATCATAGGCAAGAAGTGGCTCTGCAGCGTGACTGGAATACACGATCTGAAGAGCGGCGAGTTCCACAACTACTGCAGGACGGTGGTGAAGGAGGAAAGATGCGTATACTACAACAGCACGAGGACAAAGGCGCACTCGTTAACCATGCCGGCTGAAGGCAGGCTAAGAGAGCTTCTTGCGCTACAGCCTGTCCACGCGGAAGAAGCGCTGTCGCGGGAATTCTGCCCCTACGAACTCCTGACAGAGATGGCGAAGAGAAGCGACATAATAATAGGCGACTACTACCACATATTCTCGCCCTACAGAGGTCCACTTCTTATGAAGATGAAGAAGGAACTGAATGACCTGATACTCATTGCGGACGAAGCCCACAACCTGCCCGACCGCGTCCGCAGCCTCATGACAAGGAAGATAAGCTCGCTATCGCTCGAGCATGCGATGAAAGAGGCGAAGGCGCTCGGTCACGAGGAGCTGAAGATGAAAATCATCGGCGTCATGGAAGTTCTTGAGTCTATGAGGAAAGACAGGCTGAAAAACGAAAAAGAGGGATTCGTTGAAAAGGAAACGTTCCTCCGGGAGATTATAAAAAAGACCGGAAGCCTCGAAGACTTTGTCGAAGCGCTGGACGGGGCGGCGGAGGAGGTGATAAAGGACAAGAAGATCTCCTCCATGGAATCGCTCTCGGAATTCATAGCCTCATGGCATGAAGGTGACGAGAAGGGGTATTCAAGAATCATATCCAGAAGGAAGACCCTTTCAGGGAGGAATTTCACCGTGCTGAGCCACACGTGCCTCGACCCGTCGCTCTACACCGGAGAAATTCTGAAGGCAGTGCACTCGGCGATAATCATGTCCGGCACCCTGTCGCCCGCGGAAATGTACAGGGACATACTGGGCTTCGAACATGAGAGGACGGAGATGCGCAGCTACAAGTCGCCCTTCCTGAGGAAGAACCGCCTGAACATCATAGTGAGGGGCGTCACGACAAGATATTCCATGCGGACTGAAGACAACTACAGGAAAATGGCCGAGCACATAATAGAGTCGTGCAAGTCGGTGCCGAACAACGTCGCCGTCTTCTTCCCCAGTTACTTCATGCGGGACCTCATGCACGGGATGATAAAAGGCAGGCTGGACAAGGAAATCATCCTCGAGGAGCAGAATGCGGGGAAATCGGAGAAGCGCATGGTATACGACAGGTTCGTCGCGGCGCACGAGAAAGGCGCCGTCCTGCTGGGGGTGCAGGCCGGAAGCTTTGCCGAGGGCGTCGACCTGCCGGGCAAGTTCCTCAACGGCGTCATCGTCGTGGGCATACCGCTGGAAAGGCCGAGCCTTGAAACAAAGGCCCTGATAGAATACTACGACTACAAGTTCAGGCGCGGATGGGACTACGGCTACACGTATCCGGCCATGATAAGGTCAATACAGGCGGCAGGCAGGTGCATAAGGTCGGAGAACGACCGCGGCGCCTGCATATTCCTTGACGAGAGGTTCGCATGGGCCAACTACAGGAGGGTCTTCCCGACGGACATCGACATCAGGATTTCCGAGAATCCGGCGCCGCTCGTGAGGGAATTTTTTGAAAATACTAGATAAAATATCTGACAATTGCAACTATAGTCATGCAAAGAAACATTCAGCATATAGTTTCTTTGCTGACTATACGTGAAGCAAATGTATAATATCCGGATTATTTATTTGCTTCACTATAATTCTTATAAGACTTTCAGACTTTGACGACTTCCTTCCGCTTCAGCGCCCTCGATACGAGCGAGTCGATGTCGATCTTCTTCTCTATGTCCTCTACATCGGCGAGGGAAGCGCGCGTCTCCGGATGCTTCGCGACCATGAAGGCGCAGCAGTCGTGGTATTTCCTGATGGAGGCCTCGTAGGTGCCGATGCGCTTCGCCTCGTCCACGATTTCCTGCTTGTCCATCCCGATGAGCGGCGCAAGCACCGGATATGTCGAAGCCGTGTAGATGCACCTCAGGTTGTGCATCGTCTGGCTGGCGACCTGCGACAGGGAATCGCCCGTCACGAAGGCTTTCGCCCGCTCCCGCTCAAGAATCTCTTCCGCGATGCGCAGCATCATCCTCCTGTAAAGAATCATGCGGTATCTGTCGGGCACAAGGACGATAATCTCGTTCTGCGCGTCCCTGAACGGGATGAAATATATCTTTGATCTGCCCTGGAATTTCTTCAGCACTTTAACTATGTCGGCGATTTTCTTCCCGTCCTTCTGCGTGTAGAAATGGACAAAAACAATTCTGCATCCGCGCTTCATCATCCGGAAAGCAGAAACCGGGCTGTCGATGCCCCCGGATATCAGGCATACGGCCTTGCCTGCGGTGCCGACAGGCACGCCGCCGGTTCCGGGGATTTTTTCGGTGTATATGAAAGTCCGTTCCTTCCCCACCTCGACAAAGAATTCCGCTTCAGGCTCTTCAAGGTCGACCTTCTTCTTCATCTTCCATATCACGCCCGCCAGTTTCCTGTTGAGTTCCATCGAGTTCATGGGAAACGACTTGTCGGAGCGCGATGCGGTAATGCGGAACGTTCGGAACTTCATCCTCTTCGCGGCCCCGGCCAGCTTTTTTTCCATCGCCTTTACGTCGGATTTGCAGGATTCGGCGAACGAGAAGTTGGCTATCCCGGGCACCGAGGAAAGCGCGCCTTCAATCTTTTTTGTCCTCTTCGCCTCGGCGACGAGGCGGCCGAACCTCCTCTCGACCGAAATTCCGGCAAGATGCTGTATGTTTTCCGCAAGCTTCCTCTCGAAAAACGGCCTGTTGGAGCCCTTCGTCCCTATCTCTGCGTAGTGTATGATGACATGCATAGGAAACAAATTCAAACAAAGGCTTATAAGACTTCGGAATCAGATGTAAATTGTATATAAATTGTATACTTTTCTGGGAGGAATCCGGATGAAAGTTGAAATCTCAAAGGAAACGTTTGACAAGACAAAGACCGAACTTCTTGCTGTCGGGCTGTTCGAGAAGGAAATGAGCGACGATGCGAAGAAGCTTGACAAGATACTGAAAGGCGCCCTGTCGTCCATGATGGGCAAGGAGCAGTTCACGGGCGAATGGAAGCAGGCCGAACTCGTAAACACCCTCGGCAACATGAGCGCGGAAAAAGTCCTTTTCGTGGGGCTCGGGAAGAAAAATGAGTTCAGTCTCGAGAAACTGAGGAAGGCGGCCGGCATCGCGGCGAAGACCTGCCGCGACGAGGGCATAAAGAAATTCGCAACGACCCTGCAGAACGCCGAACTCAAGGCAAGCGCGCAGGAGAAAGTCCAGGCAGTAGTTGAAGCAAGCCTCCTTGCACTTTACGACTTCGGCAGATACAAGACGGACAGAAGCAAGGAGAAGAAGGTCGATGCGATGTCCATTCTCGTGGATGCAAAGCAGTCGCAGGACGCGGAAAGGGGAGTCGGGCGCGGAATAATCTACGCAGACGCGACAAATTTTGCAAGGGATATAGTGAACACGCCGTCCAACATAATGACGCCGCAGGCCTTCGCCGAGGAGGCGCAGAAGGTCGCGAAGGAAGGCGGGATGAAGATAACGATATTCGGGAAGAAGGAGATGCAGAAGATCGGCATGGGCGCCATAGTCATGGTGTCGGAAGGCAGCGACAAGGAGCCCCAGTTCATCGTCATGGAATACGGCTCAGGCAGGGAATGCATCGCCGCCGTCGGCAAGGGCATAACCTTCGACACCGGCGGCATAGACGTCAAGCCGTGGGACTCGATGGAGAGCATGAAATCCGACAAGGCCGGCGCGGCCGCGGTCCTCGGGATGATGAAGGCATGCGCCAGGCTGAAGCCGAAAGTCAGGCTCATAGGCGCCATGGCGCTCACCGAGAACATGATAGGCGAAAGGGCCATGAAGCCGGGGGACATAGTGAAGGCCTACAACGGCAAGACGATCGAGATAATGAACACCGACGCTGAAGGAAGGCTGGTGCTGGCGGATGCCATAAGCTACGTGGAAAAGAACTACAGGCCGTCCGTGATAGTGGACCTTGCGACCCTCACCGGGGCGTGCATAATAGCGCTCGGCTTCCATGCATCAGGCCTGATATGCACTGATGACAAGCTTGCAAAAAGAATAACGGACGCCGGCGAGAAGACGTTCGAAAGGGTGTGGCAGTTCCCTTTCTGGGAGGAATACCATGATGTCGCGAAGAGCGACAATGCCGACGTGCGCAATGTGGGGAAGGAGAAGTACGGCCCCGGCGTGATAAGCGGCGCCGTCTTCATAAAGCAGTTCGCCGAGAAGACGCCATGGGCCCATCTGGACATAGCAGGCCCGGCGTGGCTCAATTCCGGGAGGGAGTACATACCGGCAGGCGGCACAGGATGGGGCGTGCGACTCATGGTGCAGCTCATCGAGGACTGGCAGCCTTAAATCAGGCTGTACTGCCTTAAAATTTCCGCCACGCCATCCCCAGTTCCCCTGCATATCACTTCATACGGAGTTTCCCGGCCAGATTTTCGGTTCGCCATACAAATATCAATCATATACAAAAGAGCGCTTCTCTTTTCATCCAGATGACTGAAAAGCGCTACTTCCCCGGAGCCGTCGGTGAAAACAACGGAAGGCGGACTGCCTCTCTCGCAGCTGAAGGTCCATCGTATGTCTATGTACCCGCTTTCAGTTGAAAATGTTATCAGGCCTTTATAGGTTTTGTCCCTGAGCACTTCAGATGTTTCGCCCTTCATGTAACATTTTGGCATCCCGCATCATCACAAGAAACTCTTATAGTGAAACAAGTAAATAAAGAAGATATGATTTACTTGTTTCACATATGCTCAAAGAACTGAAAGTTCTTTGGCATGTCAAAAACCTATGGTTTTTGCACATAGTCAGCAAAGAAACTAATATCCTGATTGTTTCTTTGCATGACTATAAGAGCTAAAAATATAAGGTTTATCATGCAGGACAAGCAGGAGACATTCGAGCGCCGGAAGAAGAAAGGGCGGCGGGCATACAGGAAAGGCATCGGCAAACGAATCGTTCTTAAATAATTTCACTCATAAGTAATATAATGGAGCTTGAAGGGAAGAAAGTGCTCATTCTTTGCGCCGAAAATTTCCAGGACATGGAGCTGATGTACCCTTATTACAGGCTGATTGAGGAAGGCGCGGACGTTTTCATCGCAGGGATCAAGGACGGCGAATACAAGGGCAAGCACGGGTATCCTGTCGAGACCCATGGCAGCATAAGCGATTACAACCCGAAGGAATGCGACGCCGTCATCATCCCGGGCGGCTGGGCGCCTGACAAACTGAGGCGCAGCAAGGAAGTCCTGAATTTCGTGCGCGCGATGGACGAGGAAGGCAGGATAGTTGCCGCGATATGCCACGGCCCATGGGTCCTGGTAAGTGCAGGCATCCTCAACGGAAGGCGCGTGACGTGCTCCGAAGGGGTAAAGGACGACGTTGTCAACGCGGGCGGCGAGTACCATGACGAACCCGTGATAGTCGACGGGAACATAGTGACGTCACGCACGCCGGACGACCTGCCGGAATTCTGCCGGGCCGTCATAGGCCTGCTGCAGATAAAGAGGGTCGAGGCTGAATAAACTTTCTATTCTTTTCAAATCTTATAAATGTTCGCGACATATTTCCTGCATGACTGTCATAAAGGAAATAATGAAGGACGTCTGGTCGTGGCACCTTTACAACGACATAAAGGGGATGGACTTCAACGGTTTTATCGCAAAAACCGCCAGGAACGAGCATATTGCAATAGACCCGGCTACATTCACCGACATAAATTCGCTGAAGAAGTTCAAGGTCAAAGCCGTCATCCTGACGAATGCCGACCACGAGCGGGATGCGAAGAAGTTCAGGGAGTTTTTCCAGTGTAAGATACTGATAAACGAGAAGGACGCCCCGCTGCTGGAGAACGTGAAGGCGGACGGGACGTTCAGGAACGGCGACGTCGTGCACGGGATGCGCATCGTCGAGGTGCCTGACAACAAGACGCCGGGCGAATCGGCGCTCCTGTGGAACCGCATCCTGTTCGCCGGCGACGCTGTAGTCGGAAAGCCCATGTGGAAGCTGAACCTGCTGGCGGACGACAAGTATGCGGACGTGCAGAAGGCCATGGAAGGCATAAAGGTGCTTTACAACCTGGACTACGACACCATGCTGGTCGGCGGCGGCGAGCACCCGCGCGAGAGGGGCAAGGAATACCTTCTGGATTTCTTCAGGAGGCATGGAATTAATGCTTAAATAAGTTTTCGGAGTAGTAATTGGAGGGTAATGCACCTTTGCAGAATTCCATATGAAGTAAGAGTCATTGGCGCCAGAGGCGCCATTTTGCTTCAGGAAAATTCCCAAAAGGAAATCTTTTTGGGATGTCAGACATCCAGCACAACCCGCGCCTTCCATTTCCCGTTTTTTTTGACATCAAACATGTGCATCGTCACGGCCTTCACGTCAACCAGCATCTCGTGCTTCTTCATGTCGAGCTTCTCGCCTGACATCTCTCCTGATAAAGAGGTTTCCGTGACCTTGAGCTTGAATTTGCTGAAAACCATGATTTTAGAATCCTTCAGGAATATAAGCTCTTCAAGGAATGCGTAAAGCAGCTTTTCAACATTTTCAGCTTTCAACGAAAGTTTTTTCCTGACTTTAGGCTTTATAGTCCTCAAATCTTTAACCATTGTCGAGGTCATGGCCTCCGCGGCCGAAACAAACATCTCCTCAAGCGTCCTGCCTTTCGACTCGAACGCCACGTCAGCAAGCGACACGCCTTCAAGGAACTTGTATGTCATATGTTTTAATAAAATTGCGCAGTTATATAAGTATGAAAAAATTAAGAACCGGAATATTGGGGGCAACGGGCTCAGCCGGCATGGAATTTGTGAACGCCCTATATGACCATCCGTGGTTTGAGGTAGGAAACTTGTACGCTTCGGAAAAAAATGCCGGAAAACCTTTCTTTGCGGCCACGACTTTTGATACCAGCCATCTTCCGGAAGAAATAAGATCCAGAGAAGTCGGGAACATAGACGAAATCGGTTCCGACCATGATATTCTATGCTCGTCCCTGCCTTCCGATATCGCAAGAAACGTGGAAGGCGAGTGCGCAAGACATACTCCTGTCATAAGCACAACATCGGCCTACAGATACGAAAGCGATGTACCGATTATTATAACAGAAATAAACTCAGAGCATTACAGACTTATCGAGGCCCAAAGAAGAAGGGGATGGAACGGGTGGGTTGCTCCCGGGCCTAACTGCACAACTGTGGGGCTTGTCATGTCCCTTCACCCCT
>JACPJX010000025.1 GCA_016187365.1 Candidatus Aenigmatarchaeota archaeon
CTACTCTCCCCATCTGTAACGATGAGTACCATCGCCGCTAGCGGGCTTGACTGCCGTGTTCGGAATGAGAACGGGTATAACCCCGCCGCCGAACCACCAGAACCGAACACTCGAAGTGTCGGTGACATTGAATATGCATAGGTATAAAGTGCGAACAAATGATTGTGCCCCAAACACACGCAGACGTGTGAACAGGCGTGGTATGCAGAGTTCCGCGCGAGAGACTGGACATATTAGTACTCCTCGACTCCGCGCCTTGCGGCGCTTCCATCTAGAGCCTATCAACGTGGTCATCTCCCACGAGTCTCATAACGATTCCTAATCTTGGAGCGCGTTTCCCGCTTATATGCTTTCAGCGGTTATCGCAACCCGACATAGCTACTCGGCGGTGCCGCTGGCGCGACAGCCGATAGACCAGAGGTCAGTTCATCCCGGTCCTCTCGTACTGGGGACGACCCTCCTCAAGAATCAACGCCTGTAGTAGATAGGAGACCAACCTGTCTCACGCATCTACGTCCATAATTACTTATGGGATTGGACTGTAACACCATCGGTTCTCGATGACCAACATTCAGTCTCTACGGGTGACAATTGTGAACTTCATAGAAGAGGTGAGGAAATTTTTACAACGGTTGTTAAACCGCTTCCCTCACCAGAGGATTCAACCTCAAGAGCCCCTAGCCTAAACAACGGCTTCTTGTAACTCGTGCCGCAAACACACGAGCGCTCCCAAGCTCCTCTATGAAATTCACAATTTTCTTCCCTCGGTGTTGCCCAGCTCCAGTTTAGTGCATTACAAAACTGGGGCTGGATTCCACCGATATCAGTTGATTTGCTAACGCGCATATTCCTATGCGCGACCGCCGTGAGTTGTCGTTTACGCACAATGCGTCTCCACGCACCTAACAATTCCTCGTGGATTCAGACCGTTCGAAAGATAAGGCCGTAGGCACTAGGCTTTAGCAATCTCTGCTAGTGCCTAGCGCCTAATTTCTAGCGCCTTCCCTACCGAACGGTCTGAACCCAGCTCGCGTACCTTTTTAATTGGCGAACAGCCAAACGCTTGGGACCTTCTCCAGCCCCGCGCTAAGGTGAGCCGACATCGAGGTGCCGAACTCCGCCGTCGCTATGGACGCTTGGGCGGAACTAGCCTGTTCAATCTGTACTTTCGTACTTTTGGCTATGATTAGACTATATCTTCATCCCGCTCTTTCCGAGCGAAAGGGTGGGAGACGGCGTCTTAGCTTCGAGATTACTTCGGCGTAATCTCTTGCTCTGCGTACAATGAGTACGCAAGTCGTTACGGGGTCAATGAGTGTCGCCTAATTTGTAAGCGAACAAGGGCAGCAGCATACGCCGCCGCACCACCTTATGCAATTTTTTCGTTTCAGCGACTCCGAAGTAGAGAGCGAATCCCTTCTGCTTCTTATCATACACACGCGGTGCGAGTCCAAAATTCTGGACTAACGCTTTGCACGTATACTCTGCTTCTTCACGAGAAACTCTGCCAAGATACAAGAAACTGTTTTTATCTTTCGGATAATAATATCCGTCATCCATGTACCAGACAGCGAGCGCAAGTGGTTCTTTCAGGAACTTTGCGATGTCTGCCGGTACTCGTTTCTTACCTTGTGGGTAAAAAATCGCCCGCCACTTCCCGAGTTCCGGTGTCGCATTTGATTGCGCACGCCAATACTCGTAGGTCGCTTTGGTTTTAGGATGCACACGCGAGAGATGGGTTGGTCTGCCCTGGAAGAGACGCGTGAGCGCCTTCACTTTCCAAAAAAGATACTCCTTTTGCTTCACGCCGTGCTCAAACCGTAGGCGCGCATTACGTGCTCCGGTCTTCTGGAGGAATGCATCCCCGAGAACGCTCCCTACCAGAATTGCTTCTTGATTCCTTGTCAGATGCATAACTTTATTCTATCACTCACGACTTCCCACGGTATTCAGAAAACTCTCATTCCCCGTCCACCGTTATAAGCCGTTCTTATATCCGCAGATTACTCTGCGGGAGGACAACAAACTCTTATTTCAGAGTCCATCCCTAGGGTAACTTATATCCGTTAATCTTTGGCCGCATCTAAGGCGTACCATCGGTTCACTATGCTCTGCTTTCGCATCTGGCACGAAAATTGATAAATCAATCTCGTGCCCGCGTGGTCGCCTTGCGGCGACTTTACGCGGCTCGACATGTCCGTCTTGCAGTTAAGCTCTCTTGTGCCATTACACTATCGCCACGGTTTCCATTCGCGGCTAGAGAACCTTAATAGACTCCTCCGTTACTTTTTAGGCCATTATGTTATCTGCACGTCGCCATGCAGTGCGGACTATACATTCATCTTTTCAGATGGTTGGTTTGTAGTCTCTGAGGGGTCGAATTTATGAGTTTCGGTCAATAAGTTCAATTAACCGCAACAATTCTGGCTTCAGAGCTTTTAGGTCATCAACGGTGCCTTGCTCTAAAGCACTTTCAAGTTGATGCCAAACGGCTCTAGCTTTGTCCAGCAACTCTCCACGAGGACCTCTTTCTTGAATGCTTTCACTCATATTTTTTGATTTCCCTGCTGATTGACCGCAGGTATACATTTTTACTTATAATCATTGCAAGTAGTATACCATTCCCCGGTTTTTCCAGCATATTCCCAACTGCCCATGATTTTCATCATGCCCCCTCATTTATTTGTTTCGAGGTCTATTACTCCTCATGGGGCGCCATGGCTTCGGCCAACGAATTTGCATTCATTGGCCCAAGGATAGCGCCCCACCAAAACTACCCGCCACGCACGGTCTCCCGCTAGTTTCTCCAGCGGGATTAGATCCCGCCGGATGTAAGAGTGGTATTTCACTGACGGCTCCATGACTCCCGAAAGAGTCACTTCAAAGCCTCCCACCTATCCTACGCATACATCCCGCGGGACCAATACGAAGCTGTAGTAAAGCTCCTAGGGTCTTTTCGTCTAACTACAGGTATCCGGCATCTTCACCGGAAATGCATTTTCACCGAGCGAGTCCTCGAGACAGTTCCCCAGTCATTACACCATTCGTGCACGTCGGA